>JACDCY010000048.1 GCA_013817305.1 Gemmatimonadaceae bacterium
GTAAGCTAGCCGCCCGCGTGGAGGGGCAGCTACTTTGCCGGCATGCACATTTCGTTTGCTGTTTTCGCCGACGCCGCCAACCTGTCGCAGGAAGGCAAGCTGAACATCCTCGGCGTATTCGACGCGGTGCAGGTGTCGGCCTTCCCTTCCGTGCATCCGCGCACGCATCTGGTCGTACGGCTCAAGGGAGACGTGGAGGACGTGGGCAAGCACTCGATGACGCTTCGCTGGCTCAACCCTTCCGGCGACGAGCTATGGGTCTCCGGCGGCGAGCTCAACGTTGGCGCGCCCGCTGATCCGAGCTTCGAGATGGACCTGCCGGTGATCGCGCTCATCGACCTGCCGTTGTCGGAGGCGGGGCGGTACGTGATGCAGCTGGAGGTGGATGGTGAGTTCGAGGGCGAGGTTCCGCTCCTGGTTACCGCTGGAGTTCCTGTTTTGCACCAGCCCGGGGCTTTATACAGCTAAACAGCAGGCCTCTGGGATATTCCAAACGGGATGCAAGCTGTGAGGGGCGAGTGCATGAGTATGAGTTTGTGAGCCAAGATCTACGGCGCCGCGAGGATCCATCTCGTCACTCCCGGCTCACCAACTCGTACTCACAGCTTGCATCCCGCTGGTCTATGCAGGGTGCCTAGTTGTCACTGAGTACCCGCCGACCGAAGAGAAATCTGCTTTTCAAAGCCTCGGACACAGGATCATCCGAATCCAACGACTCGACCGCGTACCCTCCGCGCGCTACCGCGAGATGAACGATCTCCGGCCCGCCCGCCGAGATGGCGACATGGGTCATCCTGCGATCGTCACGCTCGGAAAAGAAAAGCAGATCGCCCGGCTGCAGCGCGTCGTGCCCGCCGTCCAGCTCCGCGCCCGCGCCGCCCTGCTGCCACGCGTCGCGTGGCAGGGCGATCCCGTGGAGAGCGAACACGGATTGCACCAATCCCGAGCAATCGGCACCCCACGGAGTCACGCCGCCCCACATGTACGGTGTCCCGGAAAAAAGCCGGCGCGCCGATCGCACGATCGCTTCGCCTTGGGGGATGAACGAGCGGCGCCGCTCTTCCAGAGTCCGCACCTCCCCGGCGACGACTTCGACGTCCTCCGGAACGATCGCACCGAGCGGTAGCGCATGAATTCCACCCGCGAAACCGCGGACCACGCAGCCAAGCGACATCAGGGCATCGATATCCCACGCGCGCGCCGGCGGGCCGTTGTCAGAGGGACCGGTCAGCGCGAGATAACCGCAATGGATCCAGCCTTCGTAGTCGTCGGCGCCGCGCGCGAGCCACCAGGTGCCGCGCTCCTCGATAAGATCGAGCTCGTGCCCGCGGAGGGCCTGAGTAAGCTGCGTTGCCGCGACCGTCGGCTCCGCAAGAAGAGGGGCGACCGCGGTTCTGACGACGGCGCGGATGTGGCTCAGTGCTCCGGCCAGTCGACTTTGAGAGGCGTGCGGGCAACGACCGGCGCGGCAGCCTGTGTCTCGCATTTCTTGCAGCGCACGACTCCGCGAAACGTGCACATCAGGCATATGAAGGTGCTGCAACCGGCGCACGGATAGCCCTCCGACGCGCGCTCCTCCTTCTCGCAGGAGCGGCAGATCATCGCGTCACGTTCGGTGAGCTGCTTCGCCATTATCGAAAGTTACCGATTAGCGGTTCGCACCGCACCAGATTCCGTCACTCAGAATCTCCAGCTGCGGAATACGTCCACGCCGAGCTGTGGGGGCGTCTGCTGGAACCCCCGCGCGGCGGTCGTGCCCGCGCAGGCGAGCTCGCCCGAGCCGGGCTCGATTCCGCCTTCAGCCGACAGCGTGCTGCTGATCCGATACTCCAGCCGAAGCCCGAGATTCTCCGCGAAGTTCGCCCTGCACAGCCCCGTGCTCAATCCAAGGAACCACCGCTCGCTCAGCTGCTTGCCCAGAATCACACGCGTGGTGAACAGGCTGCTGAGATAGGAGCTCGTCGAGCCGGGAGCTCCTTCGCCGATCGTACCGGCTTGCACCTCCACGATGTCGAACACGCTCCGCGGAATTCTGCTGCTGATGAACGTTCCCGCGAGCCGGCCGCCGATCGTGAGCAGCTGCTCCGTGTATTGCGACGAGCTGTTGCTCAACGCGAACGCCGGCTCCCCCGTCACGAGGTAGCTCAGGAGATCCGACTGCGACAGAGTCAGGCTGTCCGCGCTCGCGAGCGAGAGCACCGGGTCACCGAGCGTTCCCGTGATCGCCACCAGAACGCGAACATCTTCGCGGTTGAAGCTCTGCCGGGGCCGGCGCACCGTGTGAATCGCGCGGATATCGAGCGATGGATTCACTTCAGGCTCGCCAAAAAAGCGGAGTGTACCCCGCTCGACCTCGAAGGCGGGCTGCACGACTCCAAGATTCAATACGTACGTGCCGCGCTCCGCGTTCAGTGTGCCGGCGAGCGCAAGCTGCGGGGTCGCGACCGCGGCCCCCGTAAGAGTCGACTCGGTGCGCCCCCGCACGAGGCCGAGGAAGCCGCCCAGCTTGATGTTGGCCTCGGAGGAGCGGAGCCACACGTTGTCGCCGACCGTCACGGAAACATTGTCGAGCGTGAGGTTCGTCGCGAACGCGCTCGGCACCTTCGGAAGAAAACGACGGCTCTGCAGCAGCGTCGAATCCACCAGCCTGTACAGCTCCGGATCGTCGAGGTCGATGATCTCCTTTCCGAGCAGCTCCGGGAGAAACACCGTGCCCTCGTTCACGACGAGCCCTCCTCTCAATACAGCGGCATCGTAATCGCCCTGGAGCTGGATCTCCGGGCCCGTCGAGACGTCGAGGGAAGCCACGCCCGGACGGCGCAGCGCGCGGAAGTGCTCAGCGCGAACGCGGATATCGAACCGCGGTCGAGTGTAAGTGCTGAGATCGATGTTGCCGATGACAGCCGCGCCGCCGTTGCGGCCGCCGCCGCGAGGCGTGTAGACCGTCAGCCGCCGGATGTACAGCGTGTCCTGCACGAGCTCGATGTCGCCGTCGAAGTTCTCATAGGTCACACCCGTAGCCGGAATTACAAAGCGACCGTCGGTGACACGGAGACTGCCGCTGAGAACGGGCTGCGTCACCGGCCCTGCCGCGTGCAGGTTCACGTCCAGCGCCCCGCGGGCCTCGGTGATCGGGAGCACGCTCTGCACGACCGAGAGGTCGACGCCCGAGCTGACCACGGTGCCGCGAACGGAGTCGTCCGCCACGCGGACGCCCTGCAGCAGCAGGGAGCCGCCGGCCCGGTCCACCGCCCTGCCCTCGCGTGTAAGGAGCTCGAGACGCAGAGAGTCCAGCTCTACGAAACCGCGCGCGAGCGTGATCAGCGACGGCGCGCTCAGTCGATAGCGATGGGCGCTGTCGGCGGCGACGTCGGCAGTGTCGAGCGCCACGAGCACGGTGTCGCCACGCCTCTCGGTTCGCGCGAAGAGTCTGGTGGTCGCGCCATTGGCGGCCACGAGCGTTGCCGCAGCGATACCCCATCCGGCCGAGCTTTGATCGGTCATGGCGTCTACCGACGCCAGCCTGATTTTCCCGAACGTGACTGTGTCAGCGCGCACCGTGGCACTCCCCGATGCTATATCCCCCTCTCTCCGCACGTCGAAAGCGCCCTCGACGCGCTCGGCCCGCCTTTCGCCTACTGCGACGTCGCTCCCGGCGAACGATCCCCGCGCGCTCACGACTCCCGCCGCTGTCGTCGCCCGGCCCCGCGCGGTTAGCGTGCCGGACGCCGCGCTCTCACCGAGATACGGACGAAGCGCGCCAAGAGAGTCCAGGCTCAAGACGAAATCGAACGCGCCGGTGGAGGTCGGAGTCAGCCCGATGCTTCCGGTCGCAAAGCCGGTACCGGCCGGAGAAACGACAGCGAGCGTGTCAATCGTCGCGGCGCCGTTCGCGATGCGGAAGCGACCCACGGCGCTCTTGATGGCGACTTCGTCCAGCCTGGACGGAGAGCCGACGACCTGCACGCTTCCCCGAAGATCTTCCGCCGAGGAGCCGACAAGGTCGACGTCGTAGCGACCGTTCAGCGAAGTCGCGGGGAGATCCGCCGATTCCAGCAGGCCGGCGACGTCCGCCCCTGCGACAACCCCCGTCCCCTTCACCGAGTAGCCGGGCGCTTCCGCATCCACCTGGCCATCAAACGAGATCGAGCCCCGCGCGTTCGCCAGTGTCGCGACGACGCTCATGTCCGCGGCGGTGCCGCGCACGCGAATCGGTCCGCTCATCTCACCGCGCAAGGGGATGGCGGGATAAGACCGTGCGAGCGTGGTGAGAGAGACAGGTCCGCCAAGGAGGTCCACGTCGTAGCTCACGTACTCGTCGCCAAGAGTCACGCGACCGGAGCCGGTGACTCTGGAGGGTCTTCCCGGACCATCGTGATGCAACACATCGGCGCCGCTGAAGCGCACGTCGGTCCAGATGGAGTCGAGGCGCGCCGTGCCCGAGACCGATCCTTGCAACTGCGGAAACGCCGGATTCAGAAAGCGCGGCGTTCGTAAATCGAAGCTGGCAACGTTCACGTCGAACCCGCGAAATACAGCCAGCGCCGGAAGCGTGATGTCCAGCTCTCCGCGGCCGGTGCCGCGGGAGACGGCACCCGGGACGTTCGCGTCGGAGAATACGGCGTCCGCGCGCTCGACCTTGAATCTGTTGAGTGGGCCGCCGGACGCGGTGAGGGTCCCCGTGATCTTTCCCTGCCAGTCGTAAGCGAAGGGACCGCCAGCCAGCGTCCGAATCAAATCGAAGTCGAGCGGCGCCGCTTCGAGCTGGACATTCTTCGCGATCAGCAGGGGCCGGCCGATTCCGAAAGTCATGGTGCCGCGCAGCCGCGACCTCGTGCTCCGCACGTCCATGTCGTGAATTCGGAAGTCGAGCAGATCCAGATCGTCGGGAGAATTGCGGATCGCAAGCTTCATCCGCCCGCCGCCGGTGCGGGGAAGCGTGGGATAAACCCACGCCACGTCCGACATCGAGACCGAGTCGCCGACCACGTCCACGTAATACCGAAGCGGGAGGCCGCCGCAGCAAACCACTTTGATCTTCGCGCTTCCGGTCGAGCCGGGCAGATCAAAGTGTGGGGCATCGCCCCAGACCGAGTCTGCCAGATGGCGCACCGTCCCGCGCACGTTTCCGAAATAGAACGGCGGGTCGAGGCCTTTCACCGAGAGGTCCCGTACGGTGAAGATCCGGGACGCGCTATCGGGGTCGGCGAGACGCGACGGGCCGAGCGCGACGTTCCCCCGCTCCCACCGCCACGTCCGCGTGAATCCGTCGCCCGCGCGGCGGACCTCGCGCGCGGGATCGGTGAGCGCCGCAGTGACGATGCTGTCGCGAACCCGCTGCGGCGGGTTGCCGAGCACGCGCCACGGAATCGTCACGGCGAAGCGCGCGTCGCGCACCATCGCGGAGTCCAGCAGCACGAACTCGCCGAATCCCCGGCGGCGGCCGAGCGGCGCGGGCTGGCCGCGCGGAAATATCCGCTCGAAGTTCCACTTCCCATCCGGGTAGTAGCGAAGGTGAACGTTCGGGTGCTCGACCTCGAGCCGTCGCACGAGGATCCTCTTGTCGAGCAGATCTCGAAGCTCGTACCTGACAAACACGCGGCCGGTCGCGAGGAACAGCGAATCGTTCTCGTCGCGTATCTCGATCGAATCGATCACGACGCCGTTGAGCAGCCCGCCGCTGATGCGACCGACGTACATCGTGCCTTTTACTTTGGCGGACAGCCACGACTCGACGAACGATCGCACGCGCTCCTGCCCGAACTGCGTCTGCGTCCCGCCCACGACGAGCAGCACCAGCACCAGCATCACACCGATGAGAATCGCGGCGCTCGATATCACCACGTTCCGCCTGCGGGACATTTAGAACGCCTGCCCGATGGCGAAGCTGAAGGTCAGGCGGGCCGGGACGCTGCTGTCACGCGCCGGTGCGAAGCTGCGCGGGCAACGCCCTTCCTCCTGCGTGAGAGTCGTTCCACTCAGCCCGTCGACAGCATGCACCTTGAGCTCGTTCCCGGGGCTCACGCACGGCAACGCCCCGCCAAGCGCGCTCGGCACCTCGTAGTAAATCGGGCCGGCAGGGCGGTCATAAGGGTTGTATCCGATCACAAGCCGGACGAGTCCCACCGGAGAGAGCGCCCCGATCTGAATTCCCGGTGTCGCCTTGAGCCTGAAGTTCTGGAAGACGTCGTCCGTGCCGCGGTTCCACACGTCGCCGACATCGGTGAACAGAGTCAATTGCAGGACGTCGGCGAAAAACGGTGACGGCACACGCAGCTCCACGTTCCCCACCAGCAGCGAGTTGCCGCCGACCGGCACCGCTCGGCGGAATCCGCGCTCCAGCTCCGTGACCCGGAACAGCGTATCGCTGCGGCCCGTAACTCCGGGGTACAAAGTGTCGAACTGCGTCGCTATGTAGATGGCGGAGCCGAGCTCGTTCTGCGGAAAGCCGCGCACCGTGGTAGGTCCGCCGGCGAACAGCCGCTCCTCAGGGGGCACGAACCGGGTAGAATCGCCCAGCGAGGGCCCGAGCAGTCCGCCTGCGCGGAGCCGCAACGCTATCACGTTCCGCCCGCCAAGGCCCCAGTACCGCGCCGCATCGCCGAGGAGCTTGTTGAACCCCAGTGACTTGTCCGCGAGAGTGAGGCGGGAGGCGTGCCTGGCTTCCGCGCGCCAGGTGTAGCCGCGCGTAGGATAAATCGCGTTGTTCGCGGCGTTGCGAGAGACCACGACGCTGGCGACGCCGAGCGGCTGCAGCTGTTGCAGCCTGTCGCGGTCCTCGAGGTCGCACCTGTTGAACACCGCGCAAAAGAGCGCTGGCTGCGCTTCGGTGCGGCCGTAGTCGATCTGGTACGCGAACGACACGGGGGTTCGTTGAAATCTCCGCCAGTCGATGCCAAGGATTCCGCCGATAGCCGTCGTGCGCAGGTACGCCTTGTACTCGGACGTGCGGCCGCTGTACACCGTCACCGTAGGGACCGTGCGCAACCCGAAGAACGACGGCTGCCGCAGCGTCGCGCCCACGTAATAGTTGAGCCGGCTGCTGTACGGATCCGACTTCGCCTGCGGGCAGAGGTCGCGCGCTCCGTCCAGCGGAGCGCCGACGCCGATCTTGGAAACGCGTGCATTAAGCTCGAGACGGCGAGCCCCGCGCAGGAAGTTGTAGTTGGTCAGCTCGCCGGTGGCGCGAACGCAATCGAGGGTGCCGTACCCGAGCCCCACCCTTGCCGCCCGCATGGCGTCTTCCGCGATCGTGATCCTGACATCCGCTATTGAATCGCCCGGTACCGTATCGACGCTTATCGCCACCTGGCGGTACGCCTCGGTCTGATACAGCGCCCGTTGCGCGTTGAGCAGGTCGCGCTCGCGATAAACCGCGCCGCTGTCGACGCCCGCGAGCCTGCGCACCACTCTGTCCGGGATCTGCTGTCGCTTCCCCGTCCGCGGCGTGACGACCACGCTCACCCGCCCGATGCGCGTGAACGGGCCGGCCGATACATGCAGGGTGTCGTATGCGACGAGCGCGTCGCGGTCCTCCGCGAACGTGTTGCGCACCACGGCCGCGGCGTAGCCATTGTTCCGGAGCCGTCGCGCGATCGTGTCCCGCGCGGCCTCGATCTTCACCCGGTCGAATGGATCACCGGCGCGAACCGGAAGATTTCGAACCATCCGCGCCGAATCCCGGATCCCTTCCAGTCCAACAACAGCGAGAGAGGCGAGCCGGGTCGGCGGACCCTCGTCGATCATGAACCGAACGGCGACTCCGCTGGATCCGAGGCGGGCGGTGGCTGTGTCGACGGTCGCGCGGGAATAGCCGCGGTTTCGATAGAATACGACCAGCCGGATGCGGTCATTGGTAAACTCCGACGGGTTCAGGCAGCGGCGCATCGCAAACGGAAGGCGCAGCGCCCGCCTGGCCCAACCAGATGGAGTCGTCGCGATGGTCTGCGCCAGCTCACCGTCGGAGAACGCGCTGTTTCCGGAAAACTGGAGGGATCGCACCTCGAGATCCCCCGGCACGCAGGGTGCGATTTGCGCCCCCGCCAGGGAGACGGGCGCGAGCAGGAAGGATGTGAGAAGGCAGGCCCGCCGCACGGGGCGGCAGGCCATCAACGAGCTGCCGGCTTTATCGCTGCGCGGGGTGGCTGCGGCGGCTCGGAACGTGCGATGCTCTTCGTCCCGTTGGAGCGAGGTACTAGCGGCGTCTTCTCCGCCATAACGCGGGCGAGATAAAAGCCGGCGAGCCCCGCGCCCAACCCGATCGCGATTGCGGGAAGCAGCTCGGCCAGGCCAAGATCTCGGCGATAGTTGTATTCCGCGCTCACGATTTATGCTCTGCGAATGGTTCTCTAAGTTCATGTGAATCTCACCACCAGTCAACCGTTTAGCACTATGCGCCACACCTACCTCCTTCTACTCTTGCTCGCCTCGATGGCATGCCGCGGCGGCGACTCGTCGCCGACCCGCCGGACCCTGATCGATTCGCGAGACACCTACGATCCGCGCTCGCTCGATCCAGCTCTCTCCACCGATGTGCCCACGGGCCGGGCCGTCGCCTACGTGTTCGACGGACTGGTCCGTTTTACACCAACCGCCGAGATAGTACCCGGCCTGGCCAAATCCTGGGACGTCTCGGAGGGCGGGAAGGTGTACACCTTCCACCTGAGGACGGGCGTCAAATTCCATGACGGGCGGCCGTTCACCTCGCGGAACGTCATCAACAGCTTCCAGCGGGTGCTCGATCCGGCGACGACCGGCGGGCGCGGTTGGCCGCTGTATCCCATACAGGGCGCCCGCGAATACGGCGATGGCAAAGCGCAGACTATCACGGGAATTGCCGCTCCGAACGACTCGACGGTGGTCATCACTCTCACCGAGCCGTTCGCGATTTTCCCGAAGCTGCTCGCGATGCCGGTGACTTCGATCATTCCCGATTCCGTCCCGTCGAACTTCGGCGAGCACCCCATCGGTACCGGGCCGTGGAAGTTCGTCGAGTGGAAGCACGACGATTACCTGCTGTTCGTAAGGAACGACCAGTACTTTGGCGGCGCTGCCAAGGCCGAGTCGCTAATGGCGCGCGTGATCGCGGAGCCCAGCACGGCCGTGGCCGAGTTCGAGACGGGCAACGTGGACGTGCTGCAGGTGCCTGAGCAGGAAGCCCGCAACTGGGAGCAGACCGACGAGAAGAGCGCGACCCTTTCGTCCGCGCCCGCTCTCCGGTTCTGGTACGTCGGCATCAACACGACGCGCGGCCCGCTCAGGGATGCGAGAGTGCGTCAGGCCCTCAACCTGGCCGTCGATGTGCCGACGATTCTCGACCGGATGGTGAGCGGCCATGGCCGCATCGCGGCCGGCGTGATCCCGCCGACGCTGCCGGGCGCAGACACCATGCGCGCTCCGTACAAACGGGACATCGCGCGCGCCAAGCAGCTGCTCGCCGAGGCCGGCCACCCCAACGGGATAGACGTCGAGCTCTGGTCGTCCCAATCGCCACCGTTCCCGCGCATCGCGCAGACCATCCAGGCATACCTGGCCGAAGCCGGAATCCGGGTGAAGCTCGTCCAGCGCGACGCGTCGTCCGTGCGCGAGGCCTCTCGAAAGGGCGAGACCGACATGATATTGAAGGAATGGTTCGCCGATTATCCGGACGCCGAAAATTTCCTGTATCCGCTGCTGCATACGGCCAACCGGGGCGTCGGCGGCAACATCTCGTTCTACAGCAACCCGAACTTCGATCGCATCGTGGACCAGGCCAGGCGCGAGCAGGACGACCTCGCGCGCGCCGCGCTGTATCGGCAGGCCGACCAGATCGCTTTCGCGGATGCGCCGATGATCTTCCTCTTTCACCACCGCGTGCTGTACGCGATTCAGCCGTGGGTGAAGGGGTTCGAGATTCCCACGATCTTCAACGGGCAGAACTGGACGGGCGTGTCGATAGCGAGATGATCGACAGGGTTCCCGGTTTGTGGATTGAGGTTGGCGTGGCCCAGCTGTGTATCCCCGCGCTGACCACAATCCAGGAACCACAAACGGCCCCGCAATAGATGCTTTCATTCATCCTTCGCCGCCTGCTGCTCGCGATCCCGACGCTCTTCGGAGTGCTCGTGATCGTGTTCCTGCTGCTGTACGTCGCGCCGGGCGATCCGGTGCAGGAGATGGTGGGCGAGCGCGCGGACCCTGAGACAGTCGCGCGGCTACGGGCGGAGTTGCGGCTGGATGATCCGCTGCACAAGCAGTTCATCCACTACGCTGGCGGGGTCGTGCAGGGCGACCTCGGCAAATCCTACATCACGCGCCGGCCGATCCGCCAGGACATCGCCGAGCGGTTCCCCAAGACGCTGCAGCTTGCAGGCGCGGCGATGCTGCTCGCATCGATCGTCGGAATCACGATCGGCATCCTGAGCGCGCGCGTCCCCGGCGGATGGTTCGACCGCATCTCCCTCGGCGTCGCCTACCTGGGTATCTCTTTCCCGGTCTATTGGGTCGGGCTGATTCTCATTCTCGTGTTCGCGGTGATGCTGCGCTGGCTGCCGCCATCGGGGTACGGCGGAATCGAGTACCTGATCCTCCCCGCGCTCGCGCTCGGCTCGCGCTCGATCGCCTTCCTCGCGCGCGTCACGCGCTCGGCGATGCTCGACGTGCTCGGCAGCGATTTCGTGCGCACCGCGCGCGCGAAGGGCCAACGCGAAGGAGTGGTGGTCACGCGGCATGCGCTGCGCAATGCGCTGATCCCGATCATCACCGTGCTCGGGCTCGACTTCGGCTACTATCTGACGGGGAGCATTCTCACCGAGACGATCTTCAGCTGGCCAGGGCTCGGCCGCTACGTAGTAAACGCCATCGCGCGGCGCGATCTACCCGCGATTCAGGGATCGGTGCTGTTCCTCAGCGTGGTGTTCGTACTGGTGAACCTGATCACCGATCTGGCGTACGCGAAGGCGGATCCCAGAGTGGCGTACAAGACGGCCACTTAGAGTTATCAGTCGTCCTTCTGCCCGAAGATCGCCATGTTCGAGCTGTGCCCGGGCGCGACTTTCTTCTCCGGGTAAATCCAGTGAACCGCCTGGTTCACGGCCGCGGCTGCTTCACCGAAGCCTGTCGCGATCAGCTTGAGCTTGCCCGGATACGTCGTGATGTCTCCAGCAGCCCAGACACCCGTTCGACCCGTTTCCATCGCGCTGTTGACCGCGATGTCGTGCCCCTGAAATGTCAGCCCCCACTCCTTGAGCGCGCCGAGCTCGCTGTGAAAACCCAGCATCGGCAGCACGGAATCCGCTTCGATGTCACGGGTCGTTTTCTCCTTCACGTCCCGGACTCGAACACCGCGCAAAATGCCGCCGTTCGCGATGATCTCCTGCAGCTCGTGAAAGGGGAGTAGCGTCGTCCGGCCGTTCGGCGGACACGCCGCCCGGACTTCCGCGACTGTCGCCGCGTGCGCGCGAAACCGGTCGCTGCGATGCACGAGCGTGATCTCGGTCGCGACGTCGCGGAGTTGGTGCGCCCAGTCGAACGCCGAGTCCCCGCCGCCGATGATCACGATCTTCTGCGACTTGAACTGCGTGGGATCGACGACGCGGTCGTAGACCCCGCGGCCGTACCACTCGTCCGTGCCCTTTTGCGGCAGGCGCCGCGGCGAGAACGCGCCCAACCCGCCGGCGATCACGACGGCGCGCGTCGGAAAACGGCCGGTCTCGGTGGCGAGAACGAAGCCGCCATCTCCCTCCTCGAGCGCGGTGACGTTCTGATTGAGGTGCACGCGCCCGCCGAACTGGAACGCCTGCGCGGCGAGCTCGCGCACCAGGTCCTTGGCGAGCACCTGCCGGTAGCCGCCGACGTCGAAGATGTACTTCTCGGGATACAGCGCCGTGAGCTGTCCGCCGATCTCGGGGAGCGCGTCCACCAACTGCGCGCTGACCCCGCGCATGCCGGCGTAGAAAAGCGCGAACAGGCCAGTGGGCCCGGCGCCAATGATTGTGATGTCGGCTGATTCGTGGTTCATTATGTTCAACGGGGATGAAAATCTATACGCGCACTGGCGACCTCGGAGACACCGGCCTCTTTGGCGGCGGGCGCGTCCAGAAAGATGACCCGCGCGTCGCCGCGTATGGCGATGTCGACGAGCTGAACTCGGTGCTCGGACTGGCTCGCGCGGTGGATTCTCTGCCGCGAGTGGACGAAGTGCTCATGGGTCTCCAGCGCGACCTGTTCGGGATCGGCGCCCTGCTCGCCACCCCGGACCTGGAGAAGATGCAACAACACCTGACCAAGGCGCGGATCGACGCGACCCGCATCCTCGAGCTGGAGCGCGCGATCGATGGGTGCGAATCCGAGCTTGAGCCTCTCAAGGCATTCATCCTTCCGGGCGGCTCACCGAAAGGGGCGACGCTGCACCTGGCCCGGACGGTCTGTCGCCGGGCGGAGCGCGCAGTAGTGGGCCTCGCTCGAGAGACGGAGATTCCGCCGGTAGTGGTGATCTACATGAACCGCCTTTCCGACCTGCTATTCGTGCTCGCCCGCGTCGCCAACAAAAGGGCGTCGGCCGGCGAAGTCACCTGGTAGGCCGATCCCGGTGTCTCTAACCGAAAAGCTGTCCATCCCCGGACCCCCGGTGGTCGTTCGACGCGGTGCGTTGGCGACGCTGGGCGCGGCGATCGAGGAGGCGGCGCCGGCATTCCGCTACGCGATCATCACCGACTCGACGGTCGGGGCGCTTTACGGCGCCAGCTTGGCGCACTCTTTTACAGAGCCGTGGCAAGTTTCGATATTGACCGTTTCGCCCGGGGAAACACACAAAACTAGGGACAGTTGGGCGACATTAAGCGATCAGTTGAGCAGCACAGGCCACTCGCGCGATACCACGGTGATCGCTCTGGGCGGGGGAATGATCGGTGACCTGGCCGGATTTGTGGCCGCCACCTACATGAGGGGTATCAATCTCGTGCACGTGCCGACCACGCTTCTCGCGATGGTCGACGCGGCGCACGGTGGAAAGACGGGCGTGGACACTGTCGAGGGCAAGAATATGGTGGGGGCCTTCCACACTCCTCGCGCCATTTTTGTCGACCCGCAAGTCCTTGCTACTCTTCCACTTAGAGAGTTTCAGTCCGGTCTGGCTGAGATCTTGAAACATGGACTCGTCAAAGACGCGAAATATTTCGCGGATGTGGTCGCCGAGCTGCCCGGATTACTCAGTCAGTCGGAGGCATCGGGTGACACCTTGGGCGGCCTCATCGTCCGTAGCATAGAGATCAAGACAGAGATCGTCGCGCAGGACCAGCTTGAGCACGGCCTCAGAAAGATTTTGAATTTCGGCCATACCATCGGCCACGGGATCGAAGCGGCGAGCGGGTATTCGCTGCTGCACGGAGAGGCGATAGCGATCGGGATGTGCGCTGAGGCCAGCGCGGCCGAGCGCGCGGGGATCGCCGAGGCCGGCACGGCCGCGGTGATTCACAGGGCAGTGTGCAGGGCGGGGCTACCGACCGCGTTGCCGTTGGATGTCAGCGTCGAGCGGGTGATGCAGCTCCTAGGCGCCGACAAGAAGAAGCGCTCAGGCGGTGTGCAGTACGCGCTGCCCGAGAGAATTGGAAGGATGGCTGGCGGTGACAGCGGATGGACGTTGCCCCTGCCGGACTCCCTGGTTAAGGAGGCGCTGCAATGAAAATTCAGACTCTGATCAGCACGGCGATCGCAAGCGTAACGGCCGCAGGGCTCGTGTACGCTGGCGTCGTGCACATCCCGTATAGGAGTCATCTGCTGGAGCACGCTCCCATCGTCGTGTATGGAGAGCCGTCGCTCCCGCCGATCCTTGTCCGCGCGAAGCGCAGCTTCTTTCTCGACGCGAGATTCGCCGGGCCTTTCGATCGGGCGAACCCCGGGCGGGCGGTGCCAGTATCGCTCACGCAGTACTGCCTGCAGGGAACCACGCGGCGCGGACGGTATGTGAGACCGGGAATCGTCGCCGCAGATCCACGCGTATTTCCGCTGGCGCGCTACGTCGAGGTATTCCTCGGCAAGGAATACATCGGCCGCTTCCTGGTGGACGACACGGGCAAGAATGTCATCGGCCCTACGCTCGACATCTGGACCGAAGACTGCAGCCAGGCCAGGCGGTTCGGGCGGAAGTGGGGACATGCGGTGCTGGTGGCGCGGGGACAGAAATAGTGATCAATGATCAGTGATCAGTGATCAGGGCGGGTAACGAAAAACCTCCGGCCGTTGTACCTTCTGATCACTGATCACTGATTACCGCTAGCTTCCAGTCTCCATCCTTCCCAGGGTTCACAGAATGTCTTCCTTCTCGACGTACATGATCGGTTTCGTGGTGCTGGTACTCGGTATGGCCATCGCTGCTTACCTGGTCAACCTGCCGGCCATGTGGATCGCGGTCGGCGTTATCGTGCTGATCGGACTCGGCATCCTGATGGCCACCAGCCGAACGAAGCCCAAAGACCCCCCGGCGGTCTGATTCAGACGGCGCGTTCGGACGCCGTTAAGACAGCCGATTAGCTGGTAAGCAGTTCCCCGACCTCACATAAATGCTGGCGTCAACGTGTCTGTTGACCGTTCCAGTTCGCGACAGTATCGTGGCCGTCCCAGTTCCCGCCAACTGGTGCTGCGGCCCGCTTCGGGCCGCCCCAAACCCGATCAGGGCAGCCTATGCAGACCACGGCCGAAAGCAGGTCCAAGGGATTTTTTCGCTCCTCTCCGTCCACCGCTTTCGACCAGTACCTGCACGACATACAGAAACTCCCGCTCATAAAAGATGTTCAGGAAGAGCGGCGGCTCGCGCGGCTCGCCCAGAAGGGCGATGAGCAGGCGGCAGAGCGACTCGTCACGGCCAACCTCCGCTTCGTCATTTCATATGTGAAGAAGTACCAGGGCCACGGACTCGATCTCAGCGAGCTCGTCGCGATTGGCAACGAGGGCCTGCTGAAAGCGGTGCGCAAATTCGATCCCGACCAGGGCGTCAAGTTCATCTCGTACGCTGTGTGGTGGGTTCGGCAGTCTGTGCTCAAGGCGCTGGCGGAGCAGACTCGCTCCGTTCGGATTCCGCTCAACCAGAATTCGCAGCTCATCAAGTTGTCGCGAGCGCAGACCGTGCTGTCGCAGGTGTTGAAGCGCGACCCGACGGACGGAGAGCTCGGACGCCTGCTCGAGGAAACGCCGGAACAGGTCCGGTCCGCCAAGCAGATGTCGGCGACGGAGCTGTCGCTCGACGCGCCGATCGACCGGTCAGATCGCGAAGCCTCCACGCTCGGCGAGCGTTTCGCGGGCGTCGACGGCACGGAGATCGAGGCCAGCACCGAGTTCAACCTGATGCGAGAGTTTATTGACCGCGTGTTCCGCACGTATCTCACACCGCGCGAGCGCAAGATCCTGTACCTGTACTACGGCCTGGAAGAGGGGTCCGAAGCGATGACTCTCGAGAAGATCGGCGCGCTCATGGGAGTGACCCGCGAACGGATCCGGCAGATCAGGGAGCGCGCATTCGAGAAGCTGCGCCAGTCACCGGACGGTGCGGCGCTTTCGGGGTTCTGGACAACGGCGTAGCTTCGACCGCGGCCGGTTCGACAGGGACGTTGGCTAATGCCGGCGTCCCTAACTACAATCGCACGTATCTGAGTTTGACTGGCCAAGAGGTGCAGAAGTACTTCTGTGCTGCTAATTCGCCTTGGTGCATGAACGGCGTCCAAAGCACCTTTCCTCCCCTCGTAAGGCGAGACGTTCGCAGAGGGTCCTCCTTCTTGCTAATGTGGGAGCGTTAATCCAAGGGGCCATTAACAGCAAGGGCGCATCTATGCGATGGCGGGTGCGCACCGTATTGCTAACGGGTGCGGCGATCTTGACGCTGTTAGTCACGGGCAACATCGCGGCGGAAGCTCGCGCTCGAAAACCGACAGTGGTTGTGGCCGGCACTGCGGCAGCGGCATCTCGTATTGTGCCGCTCGCGCTGGAGCACGCACATTTGACATGCGTCGAACCGCCGCTAAACGCATTTGTGGTCGCCGAACGCGTAACACATGTCTGGCGCGAACCAGCACCTGATCGCGCCGACACGTCGGCTCCGGACATGAGCGGCATCAGCGCGCGGGTGGAATTTTATAGTCTATTCGGCGTTCGCATCGCGTCCGCTACCGCCGTATACGGAGCGGCGGTTTTTTGTGGTCGCGCGGCCGGGGAGTATACGCC
>JACDCY010000049.1 GCA_013817305.1 Gemmatimonadaceae bacterium
GACCAGCAGCCTGGATTATCGGGCCGCGGGCGTCGACCTGGCTGTGGCCGAAGACGCGAAGCACCGGCTCCAGGCGCTCGTCGAATCGACACGCACTGCGGGAGTGCTCGGCGCGTTCGGCGGATTCGGCGGGATGTTTCGGATGCCCTCGGGGATGCGGTCGCCGGTGTTGGTGTCGAGCGCTGACGGCGTCGGCACCAAGATCAAGGTCGCGATCGAGGCCGGCAGGCACGACACGATCGGGCACGACCTCGTCAATCATTGCGTGAACGACATCCTCGTGCAGGGCGCCAAGCCGCTTTTCTTTCTCGACTATGTCGCGTTCGGCAAGCTGGACGCGGCGGTGGCGGAGGCGGTCGTGGCTGGTGTCGCCGCAGGCTGTCGCGAGAACGGATGCGCACTTGTGGGTGGCGAGACAGCGGAGATGCCGGGGCTGTACACCCCGCCTGACTACGACCTCGCGGGATTCATCGTAGGGTGCGTGGAAGAGGATGCGACGCTGGGGGCCGCGAGAGTTCAAAGCGGCGATGTCGTCGTCGCGCTCCCGAGCTCCGGCTTTCACACGAACGGCTACTCGCTCGTGCGCAGCGTACTTTTCGACCGGCTCGGACTTGGCCTAGCGGACCGGTATCCCGGTACGAATGAATCGGTCGCGGATGTGCTGCTCCGCGTGCATCGCTCGTATCTCCGCGCGCTCACGCCTGTGCTCGGGCGCGTGCACGCGATGGCTCACATCACCGGCGGCGGCATACCGGGGAACCTGGACCGAGTGCTTCCGGACGGGATGGACGCGGTGGTGGACGCGCGCAGCTGGCAGGTGCCGGATGTTTTCGAAACCATCGCGCGCGCGGGTGCGATCGACCGACAGGAGATGTTTCGAACTTTCAACATGGGAGTCGGTATGATGGTCGTTGCCGGGGCGTCGGATGCCGACGCCGTTATTGCCGCAGCCGCTGGCGAAGGGATGGAAGCTTGGATCGCCGGCGAAATCCGGGCAGGGTCCGGGCGCGTAGTGCTGTCGTGAAGCGTTAAACATTCAATCAGAGGATTCGCATGAAATCGTTCGTGTCAGTAGCACTTGCTTCGGTCGTGCTCGCGGCGCCGCTCGCGGCGCAGCAGACCAGCCCGAGCCCGCAGTGTCCGCCGGGCACGGTCAGCGGATTAGGCGTGCCGGATAAGGAGCGCGCCACGCAGGACGCGTGTCAGAAGGCGGTCGATCTCTTCAAGTATCTCGCGCCGCAGCTCGCCACCGCGTTGGCCGGCGGCGCGCCGACGCTCGGCCAGGGCGGTTCGCTGGGCGGGATCGGACACTTCAGTGTCGGGATCCGCGTGAACGGCGTCTTCGGCGACATTCCGCAGGTTCAGGATGTCCCGCTGTCGGCGCAGGGCGCGCAGGCAAGCACGTACCCGACGGAAAGCCAGATCATTCCACTGCCGACGGCGGACGTAGCCATCGGATTGTTTAGCGGCATTCCGCTCGGCGTCACCAGCGTCGGCGGAATCGATCTCCTCGTGAGCGCGTCGTACCTACCCAATTTCGAAGCGGACAACATCAAGGTCGAAGTGGACGGCAGTTCGATCAAGTTCGGCTACGGCGCGCGGCTCGGCCTGCTCGAAGAGTCGCTGCTGGTACCGGGCGTCTCGTTCAGCTACCTCCGGCGTGATCTTCCGAAAGTCAACATCACGGCGCGGACGGCTGGCGACAGCCTCCAGGTGCGCGACCTCGACATCGAGACGACGTCGTGGCGCATCATGGCGAGCAAGAGCTTCTTCATGTTCGGAATAGCGGCCGGCGGTGGCAAGGACCGGTACGAATCCAGCACCATCATCTCCGCCCGGACGGCGGCGCGCACGATTCCGCCGATTCCCGCGCAGACGGCGGGGCCGATCGACATCAAGCAGAAGCTGAGTCGCACGAACCTGTTCCTCGACCTGTCATTCAACCTGCCGTTCTTCAAGGTCGTGGGCGAGATCGGACAGGTATCGGGCGGCGACATCGAGACGTTCAACCAGTTCGAGGGCAGCAAGGCTGACGATTCCCGCACCTACGGATCGATTGGAATCAGATTCGGATTCTGAGCTCGGAAGTGAGCCTCCCGGCCATGAGGTGCGTGACAGCGCCTTCATGCGCCGGGCGCTCGAGCTGGCCCGAAAGGGCTGGGGTAACACGGCGCCGAACCCAATGGTCGGCGCCGCTGTTGTCAGCGGCGGGGTCGTCGTGGGTGAGGGCTGGCACGTGCAGTACGGCGGGCCGCATGCGGAGACCGTAGCGCTCGAGGCAGCCGGCCACGCGGCGCGGGGCGGGACGCTGTACGTGACACTCGAACCGTGCGCGCACCGCGGGCAGACTCCGCCGTGCACGGAGGCAATCCTGGCCAGCGGAGTCGCTCGCGTGGTCGCCGCCGTTCGGGATCCCACGCCGCCGGCGCGCGGCGGCGCGGAGCTGCTCCGCGCGCAGGGAATCGAGGTACAGTTCGGGGTCGAGGCCGACGAAGCCATCGAGCTCAACGCGCCGTTCTTTCACGCCGTTCGCTCGACGCGCCCGTGGGTTGTGCTCAAGCTCGCCGTGAGCATCGACGGAGCGATCGGAAGCAAGACTCGCGAGCAGCGCTGGCTCACCGGCGAGGATTCCCGGCGCGAAGTCCACCACATGCGCGCGAACTTCGACGCGATCGCGGTCGGCGCCGGCACGGTCCTCTCTGACGATCCGGAGCTGACGGTTCGCCTCGTTGACGCGCCGCGGCGCGCGCCACTGCGCGTGATCTTCGACCGCGAGCTGCGCACGCCGGCGACGGCCAAGGTCGTCCGGACCGCGCGGCAGGTTCCGACCCTGATCATGGCCAGCGTCGTAGGCGCGCAGCTGGAGCCGCTCCGATCGCAGGGCGTGGAGATAATCCCGTCCAAGACGCACGCGGATGCGCTCGAAAAGCTGCGCGCGCGCAGCATCCGGTCGGTGCTGGTGGAGGGGGGCGCGGGCCTGGCCGCGCAGCTGCTCGAGCAGAAGCTGGTTGACCGGCTCGTGATCTTTCAGGCGCCGCTGCTCCTCGGAGACGGATCGCTGGCCGCATTCGGCGGGCTCACTGCCGCGCGCGCGCGCGAGCTCGGCAATCTCCGCATCGTCTCGCGGCGAAACATCGGCGACGACGTCGTCACCACTTACGACGTCTCGAGGCGCTGATGTTCACCGGCCTGGTCGATGCGGTGGGGACCGTCGCATCCGCGCGCACGACGAGCGCCGGCCGCGAGATCACGATCGAATCGCCGTACCGCGATCTGGCGCCGGGCGAGAGCGTCGCCGTGAACGGCGCGTGCCTCACGGTTCTCGGCACGAGCGGGCTCAACTTCACTGTGGCGGCGGTGTCCTCTACGCTGCCGCGCACGACGATCGGCGAATGGTCCGCGGGCACGCGCGTGAATCTCGAGCGCGCCATGCGCGCCGATTCCAGGTTCGGCGGGCACATCGTGCAGGGGCACGTGGACGCGGTCGCCGAAGTCTCTGCCCGCGAGCAATCGGGCGACGCGCTGTTGTTGACCCTCTCACTTCCGGAGGGGCTGGCGGAGCTGGTCGTGCCGCTCGGCTCGATCACGGTGGACGGAGTGAGCTTGACCGTGAACGCCATCCCCGGGCCCGACACGGTCCAGCTTTCGATCATCGAGTTCAGCCGCAGCCATACGACGCTCGGCGACGTCCATCCCGGCGCCCGCGTGCACGTAGAGGCCGACGTTATCGCCAAATACGTGCGGAGAATGGCCGCGCCGTACCGTTCCGGGGCCGAAATCCCGTAGATTACGTCCCATGAGCTTTGGCACGGTCGAGCAGGCCATCGAGGACATCAGCAGGGGCAGGATGATCGTCGTCGCGGACGACGAGGATCGCGAGAACGAAGGCGACCTCATCTGCGGGGCGCAGCTTGTCACGGCCGAGTCCGTGAATTTCATGATCAAGCGCGCGGGCGGACTCATCTGCCTGGCCATCACCGGGGAGCGTGCAGATCAGCTCGCGCTCCCCCAGGTGAGCCGCGAGAACACCGACGAGCACCGCACGGCGTTCACGGTGAGCATCGACGCGTCGCCGCGATTCGGCGTCACCACGGGCATCAGCGCCCACGATCGCGCCAAGACGATCCAGGTCGCGGTCGATCCCGCGACCCTGCCGAGCGAGCTTCGTCGCCCCGGACACGTTTTTCCGCTGCGCGCGCGCGATGGCGGAGTACTGCAGCGCGTCGGTCATACCGAGGCGGCGGTCGATCTGGCTCGCCTCGCGGGGCTCAATCCGGCGGGAGTGATCTGCGAGATCCTCAGCGATGACGGCTCCTCCATGCGCCGCGACGAGCTGCTGAACTTCTCGAAGGAGCACGGCCTCACGTTCATAACCGTTGCGCAGCTTGTCGCATACCGGCTGCAGAAGGAGCGCCTGGTCCATCGTGTCGCGGAAGCGCGGCTCCCGACGGAGATGGGCCTGTGGCGCATCGTCGGTTACCGCAACGACGTGGATGCGCACGAGCACGTGGCGCTGGTCCACGGTGACGTCCATGACGGAGAGAGCGTGCTCGTTCGCATGCACTCGCGCTGCCTCACGGGCGACGTGTTCCACTCGCTGAGATGCGACTGCGGCTGGCAGCTCCATACCGCGATGCAGATGATCGAGGCGGAGGGACGCGGGGTCGTCGTTTACCTGGACCAGGAAGGGCGGGGAATCGGGCTGCTCAACAAGCTGCAGGCCTACGAGCTGCAGGATTCCGGTGCCGATACGGTCGAGGCCAACGAGCGCCTCGGATTCAAGCCCGACCTGCGCAACTACGGCATCGGCGCGCAGATCCTCCTCGACCTCGGCCTCAAGTCGATTCGCCCGCTGACCAACAATCCGCGCAAGCTTGTGGGGCTCGAAGGGTACGGCCTACACGTCGACGAGCGCGTCGCGATCGTGCCCGCGACTACGGCGGAGAACTCCGGCTATCTCGAAGCGAAGCGCTCCAAGCTCGGACACCTTCTAGCTTCCTGAATGGCGGAATTTGCGGGTACGCCGCGCGGCCAGAACCGCCGCGTCGCGGTAGTAGCCAGCCGGTTCAACACTGAAGTCACGCGCAAGCTGGCCGAAGGTGCGATGAGCGCCCTCGTCGAGCACGGCGTGGCAGCGGCCGACATCGATCTCGTCTGGGTTCCGGGCGCGTGGGAGCTCCCTTCAGCGCTGCGCGCGGCGATGGCGGCCGACACCTACGAGGCGGTCGTCGTAGTCGGCGCCTTGATCCGCGGCGAAACTCCCAACTTCGATCACCTGAGTTCAGCCGTCGTGCAATCTCTCGCGCACCTTACGGCCGATTCTGAAATTCCGGTCGGCTATGCGCTGCTCACCTGCGATACGGACGAGCAGGCCGAGGCGCGCGCGGGGCCGGGTGATGCCAACAAGGGGCGTGAAGCCGCGCTCGCCGCGCTCGAGATGATGGATCTCCTCGACCGCCTGCATCCGCTCGATGAGGATTGAAACCCGCGCGCGGGCGCGCGCGCTTCAGGCGCTGTACGCGTGGGACCTGCGTGGCGGCGAGCCGCTCGAGAAGGTGGCGGCCCGCGTCTGGGACGACCTCGCAGTTGGCCCGGATGAGCGCAAGATCGCCGGCCTGATAGTCCGCAGGGTGATCGCCGAGGGCGCGCGCCTTGACGGATTATTGTCGGAGGTCACCGAGAACTGGCGCATCGAGCGTCTTGGCGCGATCGAGCGGTCGGTGCTCCGTCTGGCGGCCGCCGAGCTGGACATCGGCGAGACTCCGACGCGCGTGGTCATTCAGGAGGCCGTTCGCCTCGCAGAGCGGTACGGCAGTCCGGAGAGCGCAAAGTTCGTGAACGGCGTGCTCGACGCGTTCGCGCGCAAGGCCGGCGCGCTCACGTGAGAATTCTCGTGGTCAACTGGCAGGATCGCGAGAACCCGCAGGCCGGCGGGGCGGAGGTCCACCTGCACGAGGTGTTCGGGCGGATAGCCGCGCGCGGGCACGAAGTGGATCTGCTGTGCAGTGGATTCCCGGGCGCCGACCCTGAGACGGTGCTGGATGGCATCCGCGTCTTTCGTGTCGGAACGCGCTACACATTTCCGATGCACGCGCGGGCCTGTTACGAAGAGGGTCTCGAGCGGAACGGTTACGACGTCGTGATCGAAGACCTCAACAAGGTTCCGTTGTACACGCCGCGCTGGCAGGTCAAGCGGCTTGTCGTGCTGGTGCATCACCTGTTCGGGGCGACGGCATTCCGCGAAGTTCCCATTCCCGTGGCGGCGGCCGTGTGGCTGTCGGAACGGCCGCTCGCGTCGTTGTACGGAGGCCACCCGTTTCAGGCAGTGAGCGAGAGCACCGCGGAAGACCTGGTGGAGCGCGGGATTCCGCGGCGGATGATCCGCGTCATTTACAACGGAGTGGATGCGCAGATGTACACGCCGGATTACTCGCAGCGCGCGCCCGGCCCGACGTTCGCGTACCTCGGCAGGCTCAAGCGTTACAAGCGCGTCGACATCGTCATCCGCGCGTTCGCCCAGCTCAACGCGGGCGGCGCGACGCTTGAGATTGCGGGCCAGGGCGATCATCGCGCCGCGCTGGAAGCGCTGGGGCGCTCGCTCGGCCTGCAGGATCGTGTGAGATTTCTCGGATTCGTGAACGACGACGAAAAAATCGCCCTGCTACGCCGTGCGTGGGCTACGGTCATGGCTTCGCCAAAGGAAGGATGGGGGATCAGCAACCTCGAGTCGGCGGCGTGCGGGACCCCGGTGATCGCGGGGGATTCCCCCGGGATTCGGGAATCGGTAGTCAATGGAGAGACGGGATTCCTCGTGCCTCCTGCCGATGCATCCGCCTTCGCCGCCGCGATGCGGGGTCTGGTCGCGCAGCCTGATCTCGTTCGCACGCTTGGCGAAGGTGGGCGCAGATTTGCGGAGCAGTTCACGTGGGAGCGCTCGGCCGACGAGACGCTGGAGCATCTCGAACAGGTAATTGCAGCATGACTAAAAGCCTTACGGTGCGCGAGCTGTTCGACCGGATGAAGGATTCACTCGAGCTCGAGGACCTCCTCGACGGCGTGGGACACGATCGCAAGATCGAGAGCGGCGAGATTTCGAGTCCCGGACTGGTCCTCGCGGGATACGTCGAGCGTTTCGTTCCGAACCGCCTGCAGGCGCTCGGCGAAACGGAGATCTCGTATCTCGCTTCGCTCCTCCCGGAGGAGCGTACCCGCTTGCTCAACCAGTTTTTCTCGTTCAGGGTGCCGGCTGTCTTCGTTACGAAGGATCAGCCTCTTCCGAGCGGGTTGAAGGAGGGCGCGCAGGCGGTCGGCGTCGCCCTGTTCCGGACGAAGTTGAAGACGAACGAATTCTACCGCAGGTTGAAGCCATTTCTCGAGACCACGTTCGCGCCCGCGGCCACGCTCCACGGCTCGCTCGCGGACGTGTTCGGCGTCGGGTTGCTGGTGACCGGCAAGAGCGGCATCGGCAAGTCGGAGTGCGTTCTGGACCTCGTGGAGAGAGGCCATCGTCTGGTCGCGGACGACATCGTCATGGTAACGCGGCGCGGAAACGACGTGGTGATCGGGCGCGGCCACGAGCTGCAGCGGGGCCACATGGAGATTCGCGGGATAGGGCTCATCAACATCCCGTCTATTTTCGGCGTGAAGGCCGTGCGCCAGCAGAAGCGCATTGAAGTCGTCTTGCAGCTCGAGGAGTGGAACCAGTCGCTGCTCGTGGATCGCACGGGGCTCGACACCGAGACAGCGGACATTCTTGGCGTCGAGCTGCCCAAGATCAGAGTCCCGCTCAATCCGGGAAAGAATCTTACCGTGATCGCCGAAGTCATCGCGCTCAATCATCTGCTCAAGTACAGCGGGGTAGACGCGGCGTCGGCGTTCAACGATCGGCTCATCGCGCACATGGCGCGCACCGCGGACGTCGAGAAGTACCTTCAGGAAGACGATGAGTGACAAGACCATTCGCGGCGTCATAGTCGGCCACGGCGACTTCGCCGCGGGGCTGGTGTCCGCGGTGCAGCAGATATGCGGTCTAGCCGACGTCTTCGCGGCGGTCTCCAACCGCGAGTATCCGGCAGAGGAGCTGGAGCGCGTGCTGCGCGAGCACGTCGCGCGGGGCGCCGAGATCGTCTTCACGGATCTGCCTGCCGGGAGCGCCGCTACCGCCGCGCGCCGCGTGATGCGCGACAACCCCGGGCTCGTGCTCGTGACGGGCGCAAACCTCGCGGCGCTCCTCGAGTTCGCCCTTGGCGAGCGGTGCGGGCCCGCGGACGCGGCGCGCACGGCCGTCGAGAAAGGCCGCTCCTCGATCAATTCGAGCGGCGGGGAGTAAGCGTGCCGATAGTGCTTCACCGCATTGACGATCGCCTCATCCACGGTCAGGTGGTCGTCGGCTGGGGACGCCCGTTGGGCGTGGGATTTATCGCGCTCGTGGACGACACCGTCGCGGCGTCGGAATGGGAGCAGGAGCTGTACCGGATGGGCGTGCCGCCGGAGATGACCCTCTACTTCGCGGACGTTGAAGCTGCCGCGCGCCAGCACGCCCTGTGGGAGAGCGACCCGCGACCAGGAATCGTGCTTGCCGCCGACATAGACACGATGCGTCGGCTTGCCGCGCTGGTGGCGATCGCCGAGGTGAACGTCGGCGGCATCCACCAGGCGCCCGGTAGGGCGCAACGGCTCCGGTACGTCTTTCTAAGCCAGGACGAGGAGCGCTCGCTTCGCGCGCTCGCGGACACGGGCGTGAGGATCTCCGCGCAGGACGTTCCCGGCAGCAAGACCGTGGAGCTCGAGGAGCTGCTGTGAACGTTCTCGAGATTCTTCCGATCGCCATTCTCGGCGCCGTATGCGGACTCGACTTCGTGAGCTTCCCGCAGGCCATGATCTCGCGTCCGATCGTGGGGGCTACGGCGGGAGGTGCGATCATAGGATCCGCGCCGGAAGGGTTGTTGATCGGCGTGGTGCTGGAGCTGCTGGCGCTCGATACGCGCCCCTTCGGCGCGTCGCGCTACCCGGAGTGGGGAACCGCCGGCGTCACGGGCGGGGCGGTGTTCGCGGCCATCGGTGGCGCGCGACCCGGCGCCCTTCCGACAGCGGTGTTCGTCTCGCTGGTGACCGCGATGATAAGCGGATCGAGCATGGTCGGATTACGCAAGGTGATCGGCGCTCGCGCGTCCGCCACGCGCGACCTCATCGAGTCCGGCTCCGACCGGGCGGTGGCCGGCCTGCAACTGTTCGGACTCACCGCGGACCTCGCCCGGGGATTCCTGCTCACGCTGATCGCGGTCTCGATTGCGTTGCCGCTGGCCGGGGGCATGGTGCAGATCTGGGGACTGCCCGCGACGTTCTCGAACGCGGCCGTCATCGGGCTTGCCGGTGCGGTGGCCGGCGGATCCATCTGGAAATTTTTCACCGCGGGCACGCGAACCGGCTGGCTGTTTCTTGCCGGACTCGTCATCGGGCTCGGCTTCGTGGCCGTCCAATGAGCCGCACCCGCGTGCCGTACCTCACCAGGATGTCGATCTGGCTTCGGCTTTTCGCGGTCCAGGGATCGTGGAATTACGAGATCCTGATCGGGAACGGAATCGGCTTTTGCGTAGAGCCGGCCCTGAGGCTGCTTCCAGGCGGACGCGGAGGCGAGCGGTACCGCGGCGCGCTGGCGCGGCAGTCGCGCTACTTCAACGCGCATCCGTATCTCGCGTCGGTAGCTGTGGGCGCTCTCGCCCGGGCCGAGCTCGACGGCGTCGACCCCGCGAGGATCGAGCGCTTCAGAATTGCGCTGGCCGGTCCGCTGGGCAGCGTCGGCGACCGACTCGTCTGGTCGGGTTGGCTGCCGCTCTGCTCGCTGCTGGCGCTCGGCGCGTACGGCGTCGGGGGAAGTGCCGGGCTCGTGGTCGCGCTCTTTCTCATCGCCTTCAACGCGGGGCACCTCGTGCTCCGGGCCTGGGGGCTCAGGGCCGGGTTCGCGCGCGGCACGGAGGTCGCGAAGTCTCTAGCCTCTCCGTTGCTCCGGCGCGCGCCGGAATGGATCGATCGGGCCGGCGCGCTGTTGGCGGGAATCGCGATCCCCACCGCGGTCGAGCGCGCCGTGGGGATCGGGGGGCAGGCGAGCGCGGCAGCGATCGGCGCGGTGCTGGTCGGAGGCGTCGTGCTCGCGCGCATTCCCAACAATTCCATCGGCTGGCGTCTGGCGCTCGGCGTGCTGTCGTTGATCGTTCTGTACGCGGTGATCGTCTGATGAAGGAGATTCAGGTTGAGATCATCAACAAGCTCGGACTGCACGCCCGGCCGGCCGCCGAGATAGTGAAGACCGCGGCCAGGTTCGCGAGCGACATTACGCTGATCCGTGATGACCTCGAGGTCAACGGGAAGAGCATCATGGGCGTGATGATGCTGGCGGCGGAGTTCGGATCCACGATAACTCTGCGCGCCGACGGACCCGACGAGGATCAGGCGCTCGACGCGCTCGCGGCCGTCGTAGCGAACAAGTTCGGGGAGCGGTGATGCAGACCTTCACCGGCATTCCAGCTTCGCGCGGGATCGTGATCGGCCCCGTGCACGTGCTGCGCTGGGAAGTGCCGGAAGTGCGGCACCGGATCATTTCGGACGAGGCGATTCCGGCGGAGATCGCGCGGCTGCACGCCGCCGTCGATCGCGCGAAGGACCGGCTGCGCGAGGTGCGCGGTCGCGCGGAGAAGCACGCGGGCGACGAGGAGGCCGCAATTTTCGACGTGCAGGCCTCGATGCTCGAAGATGCCGATCTCATCGGCGGAGTCGAGTCGTTGATCCGGCAGAACATCGGCGCCGAAAAGGCATTCGATCTCGTCATGCTCGAGTGGCGGCAGCACTTCGCCAAGCACACGCATGCGATGCTGAGAGAGCGCGTCAGCGACCTCGTCGATCTTCACATCAGGGTGCTGTCGGTGCTGCTGGACCTGCCCGACCACGATCCCGTGGATCTTCCCGCGGGGGCGAACGCAATCCTGATCACGCACGACCTGACGCCGAGCCTGACGGTTCAGCTGGATCGAAATGCAATCGCGGCGATCGCCACCGACGAAGGCACGCGCGCCTCTCACGTGGCGATTCTCGCCCGATCGCTAGGGCTCCCCGCCGTCGTCGGATTACGCGACGCTGTCGGCCGTCTGCACGGGCACGAGCAGGCGATACTCGACGGCTCATCCGGGCTGCTGATCGTCGACCCGACCGACGAGCATCTCGCCGCATACCGCGACCGCGCGTTGCGGGAGCAGGCTGACGAGCTCGAGCTCGGGCTGCTCGCCACGGCGGAGCCCCTGACTCTCGACGGCGTGCGCATGACTCTGCGCGCGAACGTGGATCTGCCTGACGAGGCCGAGCAGGCTTCGCAGAGCGGCGCGGAAGGCGTGGGATTGATGCGAACGGAGTTTCTGGTCGTGGGTCGTGCGACCATGCCTGACGAGGAGGAGCAGTACCGCGAGTATTCGCGCGTCGTCAAAGCCTTCGATGGGCACCCGGTTGTCATCCGCACTTTCGATCTGGGTGGCGACAAGCTTCCGATCGGAGGATATCCGGCTGAGGCGAATCCGTTTCTGGGCTGGCGCGCCATCCGCATGTGCCTGGACGAGCCCGAGCTGTTCAAGACTCAGCTGAGAGCGTTGATGCGGGCGGCGCTGCACGGCGACGTGCGGATCATGCTGCCGCTGATCGTGTCCGTCGCCGAAGTCCGCCAGGCGCGGGTGCTTCTTGAAGAAGCCGCGGCCGAGCTCGACGCCAGGGGCGTCGAGTACCGCCACGACATCCCGCTGGGCGTGATGGTCGAGACGCCGGCTGCCGTGATCGTGGCCGATACTCTCGTCAAGGACGTCAGCTTTTTCAGCGTGGGCACCAACGACCTGGTGCAGTACACGCTCGCGGTGGATCGCGGCAACGCCAACCTCGCCTCGCGCTACACGCCGCTGCATCCCGCGGTGCTTCGACTGATCCAGCGAACCGTGGAGATCGGGCACGAGGCCGGGCTCGAGGTAGCCGTCTGCGGGGAGATGGCCTCGCAGCCCGTGATGGCGTTTGCTCTGATTGGGCTGGGAGTGAGAGAGCTGAGCGTGGCGCCGCGGTCGGTGCCCCTGGTGAAGCGAATCATCCGCGGGGTGAGTGCCGAGATCGCGCGGGAGGCAGCGGCGGCCGCGGTGGCGGCGGACACCGCGCAGGCGGCTCACGACGCGCTCGCCGAGCGGTTATATTCGGCGTTCGGCGACGCGCCATTCCTCCGG
The DNA here is from genome assembly GCA_013817305.1 of Gemmatimonadaceae bacterium. Classification (GTDB taxonomy): domain Bacteria; phylum Gemmatimonadota; class Gemmatimonadetes; order Gemmatimonadales; family Gemmatimonadaceae; genus JACDCY01. Next base: position 12,246 of record JACDCY010000049.1, read on the forward strand.
CACGGCTTGCCCGTCGTCGTGGACGGTCATAGCTTTGAAAGCTCAGCCGGGCCCTGACCAGGGCACGGCGACGCACCTTCCAACCAAGCTCCTTGTATCCGCCGGCGACTCCGTTGCCGGCTTTCCCTTTTCTCCGGCCAACACAACCTTGCTCGATCGCTATCTCTTCACATCCGAGTCGGTCACAGAAGGGCATCCCGATAAAGTCGCGGACCAGATCTCCGACGCAGTTCTCGACGCCATCCTCGCGAAAGATCCCGACGCCCGCGTGGCGTGCGAGACGCTGGTCACCACCGGTCTGGCGTGCATCGCCGGCGAGATCACGACGAACACCTATGTCGATTTTCCCGACATCGTCCGCGCAACGATTAAGAAAATCGGGTACGATGACGCCACATACGGCTTCGATTACAAGACGTGCGCGGTGATCAGCACCATCGGCAAGCAGTCGCGCGACATCGGGCAGGGGGTCGACACCGGTGGCGCCGGCGATCAGGGAATGATGTTCGGGTACGCGACGGATGAGACGCCCGAGCTGATGCCGCTGCCGATTCAGCTCGCGCACCGGCTCACCGAGGCTCTGGCGGCATACCGCCGCACCAGCGCGGGTAAGTGGCTCCGCCCCGACGGCAAGTCGCAGGTGAGCGTGGTTTATGAGGACGGCATCCCGGTCTCCGTGGACACCGTCGTCATCTCGACGCAGCACGCGGATCACGTCTCCAACAAGAAGATCCGCGCCGCGATCATCAAGGACGTGATCGAGCCGACTGTGCCGAAAGATCTGCGCGACCGGAAGATCAAGTACCACATCAACCCCACCGGCCGCTTCGTCGTCGGCGGACCGCAGGGAGACGCCGGCCTAACGGGCCGCAAGATCATCGTCGACACGTACGGCGGAATGGGCCGCCACGGCGGCGGCGCGTTTAGCGGCAAGGATCCGTCCAAGGTTGACCGCTCGGCGTCGTACGCTGCCCGCTGGGTGGCGAAGAACATCGTGGCCGCCAAGCTCGCGCGGCGCTGCGAGGTGCAGGTGGCATACGCGATCGGTGTCGCGCAGCCCGTCTCGATCATGGTGGACACCTTCGGAACCAACACCGTTCCCGAGATGTCGATCATGCGCGCGGTCGAAAAGGTGTTCGACCTTACTCCGCGCGGGATCATCAAGGCGCTGGATCTCCGCAAGCCGATCTACAGCGAGACCGCGGCATACGGACACTTCGGCCGCACGCCACGGAAGGGGCCGAAGGGCTCGACGCTGTTCAGCTGGGAGCGCACGGATCGCGTGGCGGCTCTAAAGCGGGCCGTGAAGTGAGCCGTGACTAGATAACCAGTGGCTACGGCACCGGGACTCCGGAGGCCGCGTCTTAGCGAGCGAAGCTCGCGTAGCGGCCGGAGTGGGTCCCGGTGTCGTAGCCACGGGTCGAGCGCACTTACTAGCTTGCAACCATGGAACTCGTTGAAGTCGATGTCCTGCGCCTCGGTCTCGACAGGTCGTCCAACTCCTACGTGGTGATACTCCAGGAAAAGGGCGGCTCCCGACTACTGCCCATCTGGATCGGGCAGCCCGAGGCCGAATCGATCGTTATCGAGATGAACGGCATCAAGCGCGAGCGGCCGCTGACTCACGATCTCTGCAAAAACATCATAGTCGGCATGGGCGGCACCTTGCGGCGCGTGCAGATCACGAAGGTCCAGAACCGGACTTTTTTTGCCGAGCTCCACGTCGCGATGCCGAATGGGATGGTGCAGGTAGACGCGCGCCCGTCCGACAGCATCGCCATCGCGCTGCGATTCGCCGCGCCGATCTTCGCGCAGGCCTCGTTGCTGACCGCCATGCTCGTCGACGAAGCCGAAGAAGGCGAGGAGCTGGAATTTCCGGGAGCGCAGCCGGAAGTTGAAGCCGACACAAGCGCCGAGACGCTGAAACAGTATCTCGAAAATCTTCGCCCGGAAGATTTTGGCAAGTTCAATATGTAAGATAGCCGTCCTGCTGCTGCAGGCATCCGCTCCGCTCGCTCCGCCCGATCGGGTCGATGGACGCATTGTGCGGCCCGGGGCGGAAGTGATGGAGCCGGTGGCCGGAGTCTGGACGACCCTGCACCGCGTCGGTCCGGATTCGGCCGGCCCGCTCGACTCCGCGCGGACCGACGCCCGCGGGCGCTATTCGTTCGCCTACCGCCGCACGGGATCCTCCGACGCCGTCTACTTCGTCTCGGCGACGCATGGGGGCGTCACGTACTTCACAGTTCCGCTCGCGTTCAGCAACGTCAGCGGGGATCCGGCGGAGATTGTGGTATTCGACACCACGTCGGGACGGGTGCCGACCACCATTCGCGGGCGGCACATGATCATCTCCGCGACCAACTCATCCGGGATGCGCGCGGTGACCGAGGTTTTCGAGATCTCCAACGACTCGACGGTCACGCTGGTCAGCCCCGGGCCTTCCTCGGCTCCCACCTTCGCCACTCTGCTGCCAAAGAACGCGAGAGACGCCAAGGTCGACCAGGGTGACTTTTCCGCCGAGGCCGTGACGTTCACGGACGGGCGGGTGCGGGTAGTGGCGCCGCTGCCACCGGGTGTCAAGCAGCTCGCGTACAGCTACGCGCTGCCGGCCGGAGACTTTCCGCTCTCGGTCCCGGCGCAAGCGCCGATCGACGTGTACGAGGTGCTCATCGAGGAGCCGCGGGGCACGGTGAGCGGTGCCGGGCTCGAAGAACAACCCGCTGCGACCGCCGGGGGGAGGACGTTCCGCCGGTTCCTCGCGCAGGAGGTCCCGCTCAACGCCGTGGCGGTGATCGACATCCCACCGCCGCAGCGCACGTGGAGCCCGACTTTTCTGATTCTCTTTACAGTAGCGGTCGGCTCGCTGATGATGCTCGCGCTTGCGCGGGCATACCGGAGGAAGTAGGCTACAACAGGGATTTTGGTTTGTGGTTTTTGGTGAGAGCGGCTCAGCTGCGTCTCGCTGCGCGAACCAGGAACCAGAATCCAAAAACAGTTTTTAGTACGCGGACGGGAGCCTCGGAAGCCGGTGCAAGACCGGCGCGGCCCCGCCACTGTAACGGGAATTCAACGCGCGCTCGTGGAACCACTGGCCTCAGCGGCCGGGAAGGTGAGCGTAGCGGCCCGGAGCCAGGAGACGACTCGTCGTCCGCGCCACTCCGATCAACCCTCGTGGGAGGGACGGTGGCGTCATTCATCTCTGCTGGTCATGTCGTACGGGCGTTCTCCCGAAAGCTTTCGGGGGGAAAGCTCGTTTTTTGTTTGTATGCCGCTGTCGCGCTGAGCATCGCATGCGACCGGGGCGCCGAGCGAGCGCTACCCACGGTGCACGACGACTTCGGGCAGGAGGTCGTTCCGGGCGTGGCGCGCAGGATCATCTCGCTCAGTCCCGCCACGACCGAGATGCTGTTCGCCATCGGCGCGGGCAGTCGCGTCATCGGCAGGACGTCGTGGGACTGGTATCCCGACTCGGCGCGTCTCGTTCCAGACATGGGCCCCGGGCTGCGGCCGAACCTCGAAGTAGTAGTAGGCGCCAGGCCTGATCTCGTCATTCTGTATGCCAGCGCCGACAACCGCCCCGCGGCCGACCGCCTCCGCTCGCTCGGCATCGCGGTCCTCGCGATCAAGAACGACAGCATTGGCGATCTCGCGCGTACGCTTCGGCTGCTCGGCATCGTGACGGGCGATTCGGTCCGCCCCGGTATCGTTGCCGATTCCGTCGCCGCGAC
>JACDCY010000128.1 GCA_013817305.1 Gemmatimonadaceae bacterium
TCGTTCCAGTTGGTGCAGACGATTGTCTGGCAGGCGTTCTTGATGGCGTTCGGGTCGGCGTCCATCGCGGACGTCCACTGACCGAAGCCGCCGGTGATGTCGAACAGCGACGGCGACTCGGGGACCCGGAATCCGCCGCGGTTGGCGTCGGGCTGGAACTGGGGGAGACCGCCGAAGACGGGCCGGCGGGTGACGTTCGCACACGAGATGTCGTACAGCGGGGTGAGCGGGGTGCAGAACGCCGCCATGACTTCGTCGTCGGTGTCGGTCAGCCGGTTGAGGTCGGTGAACAGTTGGTCACTGGACAGGATCCGCTCTTCGGGCATGTTCGACGGCATCCGGGCGATGACCCGCTTCTCGTTGTCGCCGCCGATCGACGCAACAAGCTCCTGGAAGACTTCGGCCAACTCTTTCGTCGACTCGAACTCGTGACCTGCCGCCACCCCGCCCTTGCCGGTGGAGACCCAGCCGGACTTCGGGTTTTCGATGGTGGTGGTGCCGCCGAGCGACATCGTGGTGTGGACGACGGTGGAGGCTTCGTTGTCGACTTCGGTCTGCTCGGGCTCGGGAGCCTGTGCGGGCTCGACGACGGGCTCGGTCACCTTCTCGGTCGACTTCTCGGTGGTCTTGTCGACGTCGGTTTCGACGACCGTCTCCTTCTCCGTCTCCTTCGCAGCGGCTGCGTCGTTAGCGGCCTGGTCGGCGGCGTCAGCGTCGGCTTCGGCGGCGAGAGTCGACAGGACTCGTGCTGTCGCTGCGGCACCTTCCCATTCGGCGAACTCTTCCGCAGACATCTGCGGGTTGGCGATCGCGGCGGCCTTGTGGGCGGCGCGGAACTCGGATGCGAGCGAGCGAAGTTCGGTTGCGCTCAAACCTGCGAGGGTCGTTGCGTCGGGAAGCTGTGGGTACATGTGCCCGTCTCCTGGGGTTCGGCGAAGTTGGTGGCGTCATGGTCGCACACGACACCTGGGGGTTCGCAACACCCCTGGGGTCAGGTGTGCTCTGCGAGGAACTCGGCGACGATCCGGTCGCGCTCGGCCTGTTCGGTGTCGGTGAACTCTGAACCGTCGTCATGTGTCTCGTTCGAGAACTTGGCGCCCTTCGCCCATGCGAGCACTCGGTCCTGTGCGTCGCTGGACAGTTCGGTGAAACTGAACAGGTCGGTTGGGATCGCGAGGGGACGCTCGGGGGCTTCGAACGAGGCGACCAGTTCACCTTCAGCGATCTCATACGACTCGATCGGGAAACCTTCCGCGTTGCAGGAGATGATCATCCGCAACTCGTCGCCCTTCCAATGCCCTGACAGGCGCGAGGCGCGGGCGATGTAGAGCGCCGCGTCGTCGGCTGAGACGTGCGGGCGGACGACACCCGACACCCAGGGGCCGTGCTTGCCGTCGGTGACGCGGACGTCGGCCCACGCGTTGCGCGGATCGTCGGCGGCGGCGGTCAACGAGACGTGGCCGCCGAACAGAACGATCGGGCCGGTGCGAACATACCCACGGTCGGTGAGGACCGACGGCTGGCAGAACTTGGCGTAGTCGTTCGCGCTGCGTGGCGCGTACCGGCTGCGGCCGTCATAGCCGGTATGTGGCTTGCCCCACTGGGCGAGGTTGCCGGACAGGGGAATCCATCCGTCAGCGTCGGCGTCGCCGAGCATCACCTTGTGGGGGATGTCCGATTCGGCTTGGTAGAAGTGGTCCCACGACGGCAGCGCGGTGGCCGACGCGACCATTTCTACGGCGGTATGGCCGGAGTAGAGCGACGGTGCTTCGACGACGAGCGGCTCGTCGAGACCGAGGGCGGCGGTGATCTCGTCGGAGACTTCGACGCGGGCGTCCTTGAACGCCGGGTTCGCGACGAGTGTCGTCTTCACCAGCGACCACTTCTCGAAGATCAGGTCGACATGGAAGTCGTCGTCCCAGAAGTCGCCGTGTTCGACGATGCGGACCCCATTGGCGGGGATGTCGCCGAGGTCGATCGAGTTGTGATGCAGCGACTTCGACACGATCGCCAGTTCGGCGGCGTGACCGTGTTCGTTGTCGGCCAACCAGCCCGAACCGGAGAGCAGGCCGGTCTCAGAGTCGACGGTGACAGACCACAGTGACCCGGCCGGAACCGCGCCGGAGTGGCCGGGCATGTCGGATTCCTGGAACGAGATGGTGCGCGGTAGTTCACGGACTGTCGCACCCTCGGACGAGAGTTGGCGCGACACCATGCCTTCGACGGTGCCGATGTCGAGGCGGGCGAGTTGCGGAAAGTGCACTGCGCGAAAGTTTCCAATCGGCGCTTCGGTTGGCATCTCCCCAAAGGTTGTTTTGATCATCAGGCTGGCCTCTCGGTTCTTGGGATGTCCGTCTCCCGATCGTCGGGGGACCCCGGGTCTCCTTCGCCCGGTCCGGCTTCCGGATCGTCACCTTGGGAGTCGGGCGCGGGGCCGGGGGTTTTGGCCCATGTTGCCGCACGTTCAAGGACGGCTTCAACACCCGTCATGCCGTAGGTGGCGAGGATCGGGTTCTTCATGCTGGCGCCGAGCATCCGCACATACTCTTGGTCGGTGGGTGCGTCTTCGGAGGTGGCACCGAACTGGCGGCGCAGATAAGCCGGGCCGACGGCGAGACGATCGAAGCCTTGGCGGGCGTCCTCGGAGAGGTTGGATCGCACCGAAGAGGCGGAGAGGTCGAACCACACCCGCCACGGCATGATCGTGCCGGCGGTCCGCTTGCGCTCTTTGAGTTCCTTCCACAGGATCATGCGCGTGAGGATGTGACACAGGTTCTCGATGTCGGGCTGGACGGCGATCCGGCGTTCCTCGTCACCGACGGTCCAGGCGGTGAAGTGGTTCATGTCCGTCATGCCTTCGACGGCGGACTGCTGCTGGTCGAGGGCGGTGAGGATGCGCCCGATCAGTTCACCACGGAGTTGCAGATCAGTTTCGGCGATCGTCGCATCCATGATCAGATGCCGGACCATGTCGAGAACTGCCGCTGGGCCTTTCAGCAGGATCGGGATGTTCGCGATGCCTTGGGCGTGATTGACGACGTTGGTGGTCATCACATGGATCAGGTAGTTCATCACCTTGTCGGATGAATACCGGCCGTCGCGGGGCTTGTCGCCGGAGATCGCGGCATCGTTGATCTCATTCGGGATGAGCAGGATTCCGGCGAGCGCGAAGCGTTGGCGGAGGCGGCCGGCGATCGTCTCTGTCAGCGTGTGGAGTTGTTCGCACATCCCGTTGATCGACTGCATCGGGGACGCGGCGTCTTCGACGAACTCGTGGTCCGGGTTCCACACCCGGCCGTAGAAGTCTTGGGGCTGGATGAGGCGGGAGAGTCCGGTCGAGTTGGATCCGCCGGTGCGCTTCATCTTCCACGTCAACGGTTCGCGTGCACGTGCCCTCGACGCTGCGTCACCTTCCCGGCCGATCTCCGACGACGACAAGAACCAGTAGCCGTCCAGATCACCCGTCCCGTCGAGGCCGGAGCGGACGCCGGTGAGGAAGCCCTGACCGGGGACTTTCATCAGGGTGTAGTACCGCTCGATCAGACCGCGGGTGCCACCGAAGCGGGAGGTGATCGACGACACGATGTCGGCTTCGACGCCGCTGACTTTGGTTTGGATGATCTCACCGCGTTCGTTCACTTTCGCGGCGTAGAAGTTGG
>JACDCY010000129.1 GCA_013817305.1 Gemmatimonadaceae bacterium
AGGGGGCCTTCACCCAACTTCGCCGCGCGGGAGATGCCCTCCATCGCCTCGTTGTGCCGCCTCGTCTCGTTGGTCTGCTTCGACTGCTGAGCGAGAGAGCCCATCTGGTAGGCACGCTGGTACTCCGCCTGCTTAACGGTCTGCACCTTGTTGAAGTACCCGTCCTGGATCTGGCGCTCAACCGCACCGAGTTCCACCGCGAGGCGGGCGTTAGCCTCCTTCGCCTTGGACATCGCCACCGACGAGTTGAACTGCTGAGCCTTCGCTTCGGTGGTGGCCATCATGCCGGCGACGACCATCCCGCGGTAACGAGTGCGCGCCTCGAGATCATCCGCGCTGGACTGGCGAGCGATGTTCCAGAGACTGAGGGTGTCTTCCGCGCCCTTCTCGGCCTGCTTAATCTGGCGCTCCTGCTCGTGGATCGAACGTTCCACCCAGCGATCGAGCTGCCCCGACACGTCGATCTGGATGCCCTGCGCGGCAAGGAAGCCCTGCGCGAACATCGCCATGGAGAGGCCACCCGCCTGCGCGGTCGACAGTTTCGCGATCGGACCGGTTGGGTCCACCGTCATCGCCCGAACCGCGGCGAGTTGCTCGCGGTAGGCACCGACGTAGCGCTCACTCTCCGCCTTCGTCTCCAGGCGCATCCGCTGCTCCAGAGCCGCGGCGTCCTGGTGGAACAGCGCCTCATCTCGCTTGAGGCCCGCCAGCGTCTCGCCGTGCGTCTGCGTGAGGCGAGCCTGCTCGTTCTGGGCGTCGTAGATGTTCTGCGCGTTCGCCCGCTGTTGCCCGAGTTGATCCCGCGCCTGCGTTTCGAGGGGTGCTGTTTGCTGAGCAATGCGCCCGTCGACGCCGGAGTACACCTTCTTGGACTGCTCGAGACCCTGATCGGTGACGCCGCGGAAGGAGGCGCCCTGCGAAGTGGCGTCGCCAACCTTACCGCCCGGGGGTACCGAGAGCTGAGTACCCGGGGGGACGGACGGCGGAATGACCACCTGGATGGCCGGTTGCGGGCCCGGGGCGGGGGTTTCCACCGGGGCTTCCGGGGTGGCGGTCGTGGTGAACCGGTTTTGGAGGATGTTGTTATCCGGGGGAAGCCCAAAGAGGGCGAAATACTCGGCGGGATCCACTGGTTATCTGTCCTTAGCTGTAGAATGGGTTGCCGCCGTATGGGTTGTACGACGGGTACGAAGGCGGTGGACCGTTCCAGGAGCTACCTCCACCCTGACCACCCTGACCGGGCTGGGGACCGACGAGTGGGAGACCGCCGCGGTGGGGACCGCCCATCGGGATTTGGTTCTGCTGACCCTGCCAGTGCTGGAGGCCCGGCATGAACGCGTTGGCGCCGCCCGCGAGCATTTGGGTACCGAGACCCGGCTGCGGCTTCGGGGTGCCGCCCATCGCGCCGAGGATGGCGTCAAGCTGCTGCTGGTTGCTGATACCGATCGCGCGGAGCTGCTCGATCTGGTGGGCGTTGAGTTGCCCGGCGTTAAATTGTGAGTGCTGGTTGTCGCTCGCGATGCCTTGACCGAGGACGTCGCCAAGCTGGCCAACCGCCGTCATCTGCTCTTGCGCCCGGATGGCCCCGGTGTCGCGCGCCACCTGCGACTGAATCGCCGCGGTGTTGTTCGTCGCCATGCGGTGAGCCGCACCCGCGTTCACCCCGCGTCCACCCGCACCCGCCGCCGCCGACGCCTGCGAAGCGGAAGCCCGCTCCATTGCGTCCTGCATTTGGAGTCGAGCCGCGCTGGGACCCTCACCGCGCGCCATTGCCTCGAGCTGCGATACGAGACTCGCCCGGTTACCGGTGAGCCCCGACCGCCCAGCCTGCGCCGCCGGCCCGAGCTTCGGACCACTGCGCCGGCTGTACTGCTCCAGCATCTTGCGGTACTTCGCGTTGGGGTCCTCGCCGCCACCGCCGAACAGCCCGAGGCCGCCGCCGATGAGTGCGCCGACACCCATACCCACGGGACCCGCGAAGGAGCCGGCCATCGCGCCACCCATCGCGCCCTGTGCGCCCTGATTCCAGTTTACGTCAGACATTAATTACCCCCTTTAGGGCGGTGGGTATCGATAAACTTGACCTTGCGCTGGTACTCCTCTCGCGAACCGGGGTACGCGGGGACGATACCCGTGGCCTCGGCAAAGCGAAGTAGCGTGTCGAACCCGGCATGCGGCTGGTACTGCGACGCCGCGCCGTAGATGTCATTGTTCTCGCGGCTGCGCTGGCGGTACCCCGATGCAGTGTCCGGCTTCGACATTGCCCCGAAGGAGTCCATCAGACCCGACACCGCCTGTGCGGTGCGTCCAACCTGCTCGCGATCTCGGGGATGCTGCGGACGCGGTGCCCACTGGGGTGGCCAGTTTGGGGTGACCGTCGCCTCGCCGATTTCCACTTTCTGAATGGGGGTAACGGTCGCGGGACCGATTTCGATCTCGTTCCGCATTTGAGGTCCCATGAGCTTCGCGGCGAACGCGGCCGCTGCATCCGGTGCCATGCCCAGCGACGTCGTGAGGTAGTTGATTAGTTCGGTCATTGATCCTGAAAGGTGTTAACCGGAGTGCGACCGAGGCCGGCCTTCGCTCCGAGCTCGAATGAAAACTCCCAGGGGATGAACCCCTCGTTGCCCTTGTCCGACACTTCGAGTTTAAAATACTGACAATTCTGCTTCTTGGCGCGATGGTGCGTGCCGTAGCTGCCCGAGCGGTCGACGGTGGGAAGTGCGTCAATCTCGGCGGGCGTCAGCTGCTCGAGACCCTCCGCCGCCTGCAACCAGGTGCTCGTGGTGGGTACCCACGTGATGGACTGGTACCACAGCGGGGAGCCGTCGTAGTAGATGCGGAAGCGCGCACGGTGCACTCCGGTGAGCTCGCCCGTCATGCCGAATCGGCGAAGTAGGGTGTACCCCTGGAGTAGCTGCTCGGGTCGCACGTTGCCGGTCGTCAGCTTGAAGACGAAGTGGCGCCCGTCGTCGTGGTTGACACCCTCGACCTGACGAAGGAACCGGCCGGCGGTCGTGATGAGGGCACTGGTTGAGCACCCCGCGATCTTGAGACCATTCCAGCGTGCCCACCGGGAACCACCGGAGTAGTTCCAGAGTAGTGCGTCGCCGGTCTCGGTGTACCAGACGATCTCGCGACGCGAGAAGTCGATGCGCACACCGGAGGGAGTCAGCTTCTTGGCCAGGTCCGCGATCGGCTCGGAGATGTTCTCCACGGTACCGTTCGGCGTGACCACTCGAGGGCCGCCGCTACCCCAGAACGCGACACCCAGGGGGGTACCGACGGTCCCGAGGTGGGTCAGCGCCCCGTCGGCGATCACCGTTTGAGGTACGCTGAATCCGCCGTTGCCGTAGTTGTCGGGGCCGCCGCCGACCAGGATGTAGAAGCGGTCCAGCTCGAACGCGATGATGGTGGCGTCGTTGAAGCTCGCAATGGAGGTAATCGTTCCACCCTGCGCGTCCATCACCTGGATGCTGTTGATCGGGTCGAAGCCCGCACCCTGGTTCATCGCGAACAGCTTGGAGAACTGCACGCACCCCACCGGAACCTGTCCGCCGAAGCCCCAGAGACGATCCGCCGCCGCCACGAGGGTGGTGCAGCCAAGTGGACCA
>JACDCY010000050.1 GCA_013817305.1 Gemmatimonadaceae bacterium
TCGTCGAGCCGAATGGTGACGGATCGCTTGACCTTGGCAGCGTAGGGATTCCGCCGTGCCTTGGAAAAATCGTATTCACGTCTCATTTCATCCACCGCGCGCCATACTGGGCGCGCTCAGATCGGGTAGCCCTCAAGCGAAGCGCACACTTCAGCGTACATACATCGTACGTATTACGCAAGCAGAGCAGCCGGCGTACAGAACGGCGCGGCCTTTGCAACACTGGACGCGGCTGGGTACCGCCACCTGAGCGCGAACCTCGGTTCGAGGGAGGGCGACGAAACGATCGTACACTCTGCCGACCCGGAGGTCGCAATGTCCGTCACACACCGAATTCGTCCCCATGACCGTCCGCGCCTGGCCTTGGCGCTCGCCGCGACGTCGCTCGCGGCCTGCGTGAGTGGACCTGGCGGAACAACGCGCATGGAATCCGCCGGACCAATGGTAACCGCCCGCGCCACCGCGAGCGCGATGGTGGCCGCTTGGCCCGCGAAGCAGCGTGAGACCGTGGCGTTAATGACGGCCAAGTACGGGGAGCCCACGGTCATGGGCGACCGCATGCTCGCGTGGTACGGCAATGGCCCCTTCGTGATGACGGCGATCGCGCGCGACGAGGTCGTGCACAACTTCCCGATGGCGCACGTCGACTACCTCACGCAGACCGTGAAACACCGCGTGCCGGCCGACAAGCTGGACGACCTGAACGAATACGACGGCAGCGTGTACTTCCATCGAACGCGCGGCGAGCTCTCCGCCCAGTGCGACGTCGAGGAGATGAACTTTCTGGCGCTCAACCTTGCGCATGACGTGATCATGAGCAAGCGCACGCCGGCCGACGCCCGCGCGTTCTACGCGAAGACGGCGATGGCGTTCAAGCAGGGTGACAAGTCGAGTCCGTACACTCGAGGGTTGATCTTCCAGTCCGAGTCGAATGCCGCCGATCCTGATCGCCCGCACCCCATGTGAGGAGACCACGGCCATAGACGAGCGCATCAAGGAGATCGTGACCGTCGGCGCCAGGTCGATCCGCGGCCGGGCGTGAATGAGCGGCGCCGCATACACGCATACACGGAGACGTCATGTCGGAACGGCACAAGCAGCACCATGGGCGGAGCGCGGGCCACGATACCGTAGACGAAGGACGCGACATCAACGCGGACGCGCCGCCGGGCGTGGGCGGCGAGCGCGTGAACGGCGAGGTCGAGGGGGGCGCCGAGGCGAGCGAGCAGGCGCTGCGCATCGGCCGGCTGCTCGACGAGGACCGCCGCGGCGATGCAGAGGACCCGGACAGCGTCCCCCCGGGCTGAACAAGTCCGCTAGGGAATCATGCGGCGCGGCGAAGGCCGCGCTTCGAAGATGTTCAGCCGCAGCTTTCCAGCGCCTTGCGTGACACGTCGCTGTGGAGGCGGGCGTGGCTGGCGAACTCGCGCGCCTTGGCGACATCCTGGGATGCGAGCGTCAGGCTAGCCCAGCCGACGATCCGCTGCAGGTGGCTGGGAAAAGTGGGGAAGGGGTTGTTGGTTGGCGACCACGCCTTGATCGCACGATCGAGGATGGCCCAGCGTTCGCGCGGGTCGGACCAGTCGCCACCCAGCACGTCGCGCGCGACGCATGCGTTCAAATCGGCCCGCGCGATCCCGGCTTCGCCGCCGCGACCGGGAAGAAAGCCGATATCGCTGGCGCCCGACACGGTGCCGTCGCGGTCGCTGTCGCCATAATAGGGGCCCGCAGGACCGACGACCAAGTTGCGCGCGGTCTCCGCCGCACGGTGTGCGGTCGCGATATCGGGCGCCTTGCTCCAGGTGCCGATCGCCGCTTCGATCGCGGCCAGCCGCTGATCGAACGCGGAAAAGCCATCGGGCGCGGCACTGTCCGCCGCGGCGGGAACGGCCGGGGCCTCGACCGCGTCGTTTATGCTGTTCGTGTCGTCCGGCTGCGGTTCCCGCGCGGAGCAGGCGGAAAGCGACAGGCAAAGGATCGACAGTGCGATGAGCGGGACAAGGGCGATTCGTGTCATGCGGACGCTATTTCACAAAGAGGGCATGTTGGCCGTGCGGCTTGCACCCGTCGTCGCGACGTTACTGGACGCGCACCTGCTGAACCATACCGTGCTCGATGTGAGACCGCCCGTCCGGCGCAGTCGTCATGCAGAGGATCAGGTACTCGCCGGGGGAAAGCGTGGCGGTGAAGAACACCTCCATGCCCGGCCGGATCACAGCGATGCCGCCTGCGATACTCGCGAGGCTTGCCAAGGACGGGGGCGGCGCAGCGGCCGCGCCGGAGCGGCGCGCACGCTCCGGATTCATCGCCCTGACAACTGCCTCTGCGGTGATGCCGGGCGCGAGCTTCAGGAGGACCAGGTCGTGCGGCTCGACTCCGGCATTCACGACTCGAATCGTCTGCTCGCCGACCGTGAGTGGGCGTTCGAGGTTGAACGAAAAGTCCAGGAGGCGTATCGAGACGGTTGCGGTGGGAGCGGCATCCCGCCCTGGCGCATCCGGGCCTGCGGGGAGAACGACTAGCGTCCTGAACTCTCCCTTTCCGAAGTGCGGCCTTCCGCCGAGATCCTCGACGGGACAGATCAACACGTAGCTGCCGGGCGCCAGGTACTGCGTCACGGCGGACGAGTCACCGGGGGCTACGCCACCGGGGCCTCCGAACCGCGTCACCCACTTCGGACGCGGGCCAGAAGTGCGAATGGCCTCGGCGTATGCGGCGACTAGCTCCGGCACGGTCCGTCCGGAGTCCAGCTGCACGAAGTGGGCGTAATGGATGTCGGCGCCCTGGTTGGTGAAGCGGAAGGTGGTCCAGCCGGCGTTGATGGTATCAGGCGCGTGGAACGCACCATCGGTGGCGGAGAGCGCTACGACGTTCGGAGCAGAGCTCGCCGTGGGCCGTCCCGACCCATCCTCTTCCATCGCGCACCCCGGTGATACGAGGGCGACTGCAATCCAAAGTGCTCGGAGCGTTGTCTGTCTCACGGTCGCCGCCTCGGTGATAGGGTCCGCATAATGTTAAAGTTGAGCTGCGGGCGAATCAAACAAAATGCGAGCGAAGCTAGCACTCGTCAGTTCTCCCGTCCGTTCCAATGAAAGTTATGCTGCGCACGCTAAGTGTGTCCCGGCGGCAAAGTGTCAACGACTACTTTGAGCGGCGATAGCGTGCCACGCATTCTCACCCTGCCGCCGACCTTGAAGCTGAGATCAATGGTCATCTGGAACTCTGTCGCGCTCCGCCACTCGGTTCGGTCTACCCCGACGTCCGTTTCCAATGGCGACACCAATGGCCCACGGTAGATGACATTGCCGTTGGGCAATTGGGCGACGATGCCGCGGAACAAGTCCCCCTGGCGGGCGAGATAGACTATGTGTCGGCCATCAGGCGCAATCGCTGGACCTTGATACTGAAACCATCCTTCAAGGTGCGGTCCGGGCCTCAGCTTCCTTCGCTTTACATCAAAGACGAAGAGTCCGGGATCCGCGTTCTCCTCTGCGACTACTCCGATCACGAGGGAATCGCCGGACATCACTGGCGTGTAATGGGTGAGTATGCCAGGGAGTACATCTATGCCCAGCGGCGATGTCACACGCACATGCCAAGCGTGTCCTTCACCAACCTCATTCTCGTAAGGGACTGAATCGATAAGGCGAACGGACACGGCCCCGGCACCGGCATGCCCGGCGGCACCATTGACAGCCAGCGACTGTACCGTTTCGTCGCGACGACACGCTTGCGTCGCGAAAAGGAGTAAGCCGAGGATGACACACTTTCTGATCATTGGAAATCCAGGAACGCCGTTGCGAATGGCGAGCGCTCGATCGCGGCCTCGTCGAAGCGCGTCTCCCATTGAAGTCCGTCGCTGTTCGCGAGTAGGACCAGCGTGAGCCGCTCGGCGGGCGTGTCTCCCAGCACCTTGAGGTAGAGCGCCGAGTACCGCCCTTCGCGGGCTGTCTGCGATTCAATTCCTGAGAAAGTGCGACGGGGTGATCGCTGTCTCTGGAAACGCTCGCAGGATCGCTCCATCCACTGTGATCAGTGGTACTCCCAATGCTTTTGCCAGGGCGACATACTCGCAATCATAGGTCGAGCATTTGGAGCGTGAAGCCAGGTCCAACACAACTCGTGATTCTACCTGCCCCTCTCGACCTCCAACGACTGCTTCAGCCTGCTCCAAAACCGCGAGGGCACGTGTGATGGTAATGTCACCGCGCACCACGTACTTATGCGCGACGCTTCGCAGCTCGCTCCGCCACAATACCGGGGCGGCCCACATTGCATCTTTCGACAGGACGGCTTCGGCATCTTCCGTCCGCTGACCGGGCATGACAAGGTAGGCAAGCAGATTGGCGTCGGCGACGATCACGCGCGACCGCGCTCTCGAGCGGCCCGGAGATCCGTGTCGGTGAGATACAATCCCTTCAGTCGAGCACGCCCACGCCGCAGGTCCGCCAAAATCTTCGCGGGGTCCGGCAGCCTGGTTTCCGTGAGAGCCTGCTCCACCGCAAGAATGGCCTCACTATTGAGGCTGCGCCGATGCTCGGCGGCCCTCGCCTTCAACTGGGCGTACAGTGTGTCGGGCAGGTTCTTGATGGTCAGTGTTGCCACGTCGCCTCCGAGTATCCGTTATGGATGCAATATGGATGCGTGTCTCGGAATCGTCAAGTTTGTTAGGCGGTGCTCACGGCTGCACGGCCGGGGCAAACTCCAGAATGAATACCCCGTCAGTGAGCCACATGCGCGCGGCTTGGCGCACGCCTTCGGAGGTCGCCGCCTCGGTGCGCCGGAACATCACCTGGAGATGCGCTGGGTCTCCGCGGAACAACTCGGCCTTGCCCAGCAGATACGTCACATCAGCCGGGTCCGTTGTATTCTGTTTAAACTGGCTCCGGTGCTGAGCTTTGGCGTAGTCTAGCTCGACCGTGCTCGGGCCTCCGGACGCCAGACGGTGGATCTCCTCGCGGACGATCCGCTCTATGCCGGGAAAGACCGTCGGCGATGATGCGATAACATCGAGCGTCACCTGGCCCCCGAGTTCGCGCATTTCTGTCGCGCTTTCAACCTTCGTGGCAATGCCGTTTGCTGTCAACCGCTCGCGGACGCGCGATGCGATAGTCGTAGAGGCGAGCTCCAAATAATTGGCGGCGGTGGTGCCCCATCCCGGCGTGTTCCAAACCAGACGCAGACGGGCATCCGGCAATACGCCCTCGATCCGCCGGCGCTGGGTTCCGCTCCGCTGCCCGATGCGCGGCTCGGAATTCCCCACGCGTTGACCCGGGCGTATGGAACCGAAGTACTCTTCTACCTTACCTCGCACTACTTGAGCATCCACATCTCCCGCGATCACCAAAACCGCATTCGCGGGGTGATAGTAGCGAGCGTAGAAGCGCCGCGCGTCCACCAGCGTAGCGCGGTTCAGGTCCTCGGAGGCGATGTCGAACCCCGCGTAGGGATGCCCTTCCGGGTATGTATAGTCCCAGGTGGCCTTGAGAAGTCGAACGGGCGGAAGTTGCAGGAGCCGCTCCGCCTCCTGAAAAACCTCTTTGCGACTGCGGCGAAGATCGTCCTCCGTGAGCGCGCCCGCGAGGTGCGCCATACGCTCGGCCTCCAGCCAGAGCAGCGTATCCAGCATCTGCACGCGCACGATCGCGTAGTAATGCGTGTAATCGTAGCGGGTGGTCGCATCGTAGTCGCTCGCGCCGATCCTTTCCAGAAAGCTCCAGATGGATCGGTCCAGGTGTTTGCTCTGACTGAACGCGAGATGCTCAAAGAGGTGCGGGTAGCCCGTGCGGCCGGGGCCTGCATCCTTCTCGCCCACATGGTAAAACATGCGCACCTGGGCAATGGGCTCGTCGTGGTCCTCGTGGACGATCAGCGTCAGACCGTTCGGCAGCACAAAGCGCTCGAAGAGAACCGTGGTAGGCACGGCGGATTCCGCCGCAGATTCGGCTGCGGGCGCAGGCAGCGGCGTCATAGTGGCGCGCGGGCCGGCGGTGCAGGCCGCGCTCAGGTACATAGCCACGCCGGCGAATAGAGCCGTACGCGGTGATTGGGTTGGCAAGAAAAACATAGATGCCCTATCTCCGAGTTCGGGGCAACTACTTATTAGCCGGTCAGGATATCCTGCAGCGCCGTATGAATCCCTGCAAGCCGGCCGCTGTACTTTGCCAATGGCGGAAGCCACTGTGCGGCGCAAGTCACGGTCGGGCATGCAGGAGCTGTTGACGCCGCGCCCTGGAATTGATAGGCTCAATGATCTTCTCGTAAGAGGCTTCCTTCGTCCCGTAGGAGCGTGTCATGATCACGATCGCGTTCTTCACGCTGCTGCTCCCCATCGTTCAAGGAACGACGCCGCCCGCCGATTCTGTCCGGCTGTACTCCGATCTGGGCGCGCACCACATGCCGATCGGCACGCAGGTTCCCGCGGCGCAGCAGTACTTCGATCAGGGGATGCGCCTGGTGTACGGCTTCAATCACGGGGAAGCGATCCGCGCGTTCACGCAGGCAGCCCGCCTCGATCCGGATTGCGCCATCTGCCACTGGGGCGCCGCGCTCGCGCTGGGCCCGCACGTCAACGCCCCGATGGACTCCGCGGCCGGCGTGCAGGCGTGGGCACACCTGCAACTGGCGATTGCACTCAGGGATAAGGCTTCGCCGCGCGAACGTGCTTTCATTGACGCTCTGACTCACCGGTACGCGTCGGCTCCACCCGCGGACCGCGCTGCTCTCGACTTGGCGTACGCCCTCGCGATGGGCGACGTGGTGGCGCGCTATCCCGCTGATCTCGATGCGGCGACGCTGTACGCCGAAGCGCTGATGGACCTGCGGCCGTGGGCATATTGGACCAGGCAAGGCGAGCCGTACCCCGGCACGCTTACGATTCTCGCGCAGCTCGAGCGCGTGCTGCAGGCGAACCCGGACCATCCCGGTGCGTGCCATTATTACATCCACGCGGTGGAAGCGGTCGCGCCGGAAAAGGCCGTGCCGTGCGCCGAGCGGCTCGCATCGCTGATGCCGGGGGCTGGCCACGTCGTTCACATGCCGGCGCATATCTACATCCGCGTTGGCCGCTATGCTGACGCGATCCAGGCCAACATCCACGCGTCGCACGCGGATGAAGCGTACATCGCGAGCGAGCAGCCATCGGGTATCTATCCGATCGGCTACTACCCGCATAACTATCACTTTCTCGGCATGGCCGGGATGATGGCGATGAGCGGCACGCAGGCGATCGAGGCGGCGAGGAAGCTGCGGGAGCGGGTACCTGCGGACGTCGCGCGGGTGGTGCCGCCGCTCGAGCCGCTGATCTCATACGCGCATCAGATGCTGGCTGCGTTCGGCCGGTGGGACGACGTATTAAGCGAGCCGCTCCCCCCGGGTGATCTTCGTCTGGCATTCGGGCTCGCGCACTACGCCCGCGGCGTGGCGTTCGCCGCGAAGAGCGACTGGAATGCCGCCCGGTCGTCGCTCGATACTGTGACGGCGATCGCGCTGGGCACAGCTCCCGCGGATCGGACCGCGATGGCGGCCGGTGCCGGCGAGAACAAGACCATCATGGACATTGCGATGCACGCGCTCATCGCGGAGATCGCGTACCGGCGCGGGCGGTTCCCGGAGGCAGCCGCGCACTTCCAGGTGGCGGCCGGACTGGAGGACAGCTTCAACTACACGGAGCCGCCGCAGTGGGCGGTTCCCATCCGATGGTCGCTGGGTGAGGCGCTCCTCAAGGCGGACCGCGCCGCGGATGCGGAGCGCGCGTATCTGGAGGACCTGCGCCGGTTCCCCGAGAATGGCTGGTCGCTGTCCGGACTGGCGGCGAGTTTGCGCGCGCAGTCAAAGACTCAGGCGGCTGCCGATGTCGCCGCGCGGCTCGTCCGCGCGTCGAGCGGGGCGGACGTAAGGCTCTCGGGATCGAGATTCTAATCGTCGGATCCATTCGTTGGTTAGGCGGCTATGATTGCGTTCCATCGCTGCGTCCACCAGGGTTACGCTGGGTCCGGCAGCGGGCCGATGAAGGCGATGCCTTACTCCTGGCACGCCTTCCCGATCACAGAGTCCTCAATCGGCGTCATTGGCGACGACACCGTGATCGCCCGGTAGAATTCTGCATGACGTGGTGTCGTTAGAATCAAGTACCGGGCTGTGTCTGACTCGACTCGGAATCCATGGATCGTGCCACCTGGTATATGGACAAACGTTCCGGGTACAGCGAGAGCGCCTGGTTGGTCGCCGAGGTAGAACGTGATACGCCCTTCTATGACATAAAACGACTCGATATCGCGGTCGTGCCGGTGAAGCGGCACGCTAGCTCCACGCTTGACCGATTCCTCGACGAGTCCAAACTCCTCGCCGGTGAGAGCACCGGTCGCCAGAAAGTGTGTCGAAGTATCGCCCATCCAGCGCACTTCGCTTTCGCCAGGCTTGCAGAGGTACGCTTCCGCCCTATCCACGTGACGCCTCCGTCAGTTTCACTCGACTCACACTCGCGTAAGCGGCGGCGAGCTTGCGGACACGCAGTCGCTTCCGCGACCGCTCGGCGAGCCAAAGATCGTACTGCATCTGTTGACGCAGCCAACTCTCGGCCGTGGTGTCAAAGGCGATGGACAACCGGACAGCCATCTCAGGGCTGATGCCGGCACGCCCGTTCAAGATCGCAGACAACGTATTGCGACTCACGCCGAGCGATTCGGCCGCAGCCGTGACGCTGAGCCGCAACGGAGCCAAACATGATTCGCGGAGAATCTCGCCGGGATGCGGCGGCTGGTGCATCATGGGCATTGTCATCAATGATAGTCCTCATAGTCGACGTCGGTGACGTCTGGGCCATCAAAGCGAAACGTCACGCGCCAATCCCGCTGACGCCGACCGACCACGTGCCGCTCCGCGCCTGAGTTCTCGGTGCCTGCTGCCTCGACGAGGACCGCGTTCCCGACCCTGGAACCACGCCGGCCCTGCGGGTATTGGATGGGGTACGGTGCCGGGACCCCGGCTACCGAACCCATACGCCGCCGACCTGTTGCGGGAACTGGACCAGGGAATCGCATGATGAGTGTTCACCCGCTTCTCGCCGTCCTCCCGTTCCTCGTAGTCGCCGCCACGGCCTGCGCGCAGGAGCCGGACTCCGCCGGGCGTCGCCTCTCCGACGGCGAGGTGTGGAGGACGGATTTCTCGCGCCACTCCGTTCCCCTTGGGGAGATCGTCTCCGGCGGACCGCCGAAGGACGGGATCCCCGCGATCGACCGGCCGCGGTTCGAGTCCGTTCGCGAGGCCGGTCGTTGGCTCAACGACCGGGATCCGGTGATGGTGGTGGAGAACGGGGACGTGGCGAAAGCGTACCCGCTGGCCATCCTCACCTGGCACGAGATCGTGAACGACGAGGTGGCGGGGCTCCCCGTGGCCGTCACCTTCTGCCCGCTGTGCAACACGGCGCTGGTCTTCGACCGCCGGCTGGACCGCCGCCTGCTCGACTTCGGTGCGACGGGGCGGCTGCGGCACTCGGACCTGGTGATGTACGACCGGCAGACGGAGACCTGGTGGCAGCAGGCCACGGGCGACGCCATCGTCGGCGAGCTCGAGGGGAAGAAGCTCCGGCGAGTCCCCTCCAACACCCTGGCTTGGGCGACCGCGCGCGAGCTGCACCCGAACCTCCGGGTCCTCTCACGCCAGACGGGCCACGACCGGCCGTACGGGCGGAACCCGTACGCCGGCTACGACGATCCGGGAAGCGGTCCTCTGAAGAGGTTCTTCAACCGCGACGCCGATCCCCGGCTAAAGGCGATGGAGCGAGTGGTGGCGGTGGAGCTTGGAGTGGGCTGGGCAGCGCCGTTCTCGGCATTGCGCGAAGCACGCGTCGCGAACGCCGAGGTGAAGGGAACCCCGCTCGTCGCGCTCTGGAGCCCCGGCGCGGCGAGCGCGCTGGACGCGGCGGAGATCGCGCGCGGGCGCGACGTGGGGCAGACGGCGGTCTACGACCGGCGGGTGGGCACGAGGGTTCTGACCTTCCATCCGGTCAAGGGGGGATTCCGCGACCGGGAGACCGGTTCCGGCTGGACCCTCGCCGGACGTGCCGTGGACGGGCCGCTGAAGGGCCAGAGATTGAGGCCGATTCCGCACGGGAACCACTTCTGGTTCGCCTGGGCCGTCTTCCGGCCCGAGACGGAGGTCTGGCGGCCTTGAGCGAGTGGCCTCCTCCGCGGGTTGTGTCTTGTCCGCCTAACGCTTCAGCTACGCCGCAAAGCGAATCTCACAATCGCGAGCGAAGCGAGCAACCTCCCTAAATCGCTTGTCGGGATCACCGTGTGCTAGGCGGTGGGCGAAGAACGTGCGGCGATCTCTGTGTACTCGACTCACGGTTCTCCCGCGGCCGATGCGTGAAGGTGAGATAGCCTCCAAGCGTCGTTCTCCCTAACGAACAATAGCGTGCGGCGGCCCATACGCCCGCCTGGCCCACCAAGTTCAAACGTGACGAGTCCCGCGTCGCCGTAACGTTCGACCCGAAGTTCGCGCGGCTTGAGATTTAGATATGGTGGCCCCGAACCCCGCGCTCTTACTTGCTCAAAGAAGCGACGAAAACGCGCTTCGACAGCCGCTTGGCCGGTGACTCGCTCGGGCGTGTCGTCAAAGGGGAAGAAGACGGTTGGCTCTGATGCCCAGCTTGCTCGGAACGGCTCCCAGTCGAGATCATCGAACACCCGCAGAAACCGCTCAGCCGCCGCCCGGACCGGTGCTTCATCCTTTGTGCTGATGGATGGAGCAATCGCCGGCGGCGAGGTCGCACACGCTAGTGCGCCTGCTAGAACGGCAATCTGTAGCCAGCGCTTTCGTACCGAGCCTGGAGACGTCAGACAGTCCTCCTGAATCAATGATTGGCATTGGCCTAACTAATGATTATCTGGACTACATACCCTGCGGATAAGCACGGATACTTGCAAACGTTCTGCAGCATCACGGAGTTCCTGCAGGGATAGCGCCTATTTCAAACGCCGCTTCGACAAGATCTTACGGGTTCTCGATCCCCCGGCGCGAGCGAAAATCCTTGCAAACACCTCGCAGTCTATTTCCGTGAGGGCCGCATGGAGGACGATAGGCTTGGCGTAAGGGTGAAATCCTGGCTGGAGCCCAAATTAGCAACGCATTATATCCAGTCGGCTCCGCCGCCTTGAACGGCTCCGCGAGCTTGGATAACTTCCCTCAGCTCGCCCCTCCCAAGTCCTGCAACGATGCCCACTTACGAATTCCGCTGCGAAGCGGGACATACATTCGATCGCTTCCTCAAAATGAGCGAGGCGCCGCTGGAGCTGGCGTGCGCGGAATGCGGCGAGCTCGCAACGCGGCAGATGTCGGGCGGGGCGGGACTCGTGTTCAAGGGATCGGGCTTCTACCTCACTGATTACGGGCGCGCGGGACAGAAGACGCCCGCCGGCGAAGGCGGGGCCAGCACGAGCGGTGACTCGAAAGGCGGGGACTCGAAACCCGCGGACTCGAAATCCTCCAAGACGGAGTCCGCACCCGCCGCATCCACGAAGACGTCGACGACCAAGTCCGACAAGAGCAGCTCGACCAAGACTTCCAAGCCCAGCGAATGAAACCGGCCGACGCGATTCGCGCCGAGCTCGGCCGGATCGCGCGGGACCTCGGCGCGCCGGACGGGACGGACGTGATCCTCGAGCGGCCGCGCGACCGCGCGCACGGCGACTGGGCAACCAACGTCGCGATGATCCTCGCGCGACCGCTCAAGCAGAAGCCGCGCGACATCGCCGAGAAGATCCGCGAGCAGTTCCGCGCCGAGGGAGCGGGCGTCGCATCCATAGATGTGGCAGGTCCGGGATTTCTCAACTTCCGGCTGCGCCCCGAGGTCATCGCTTCGGTAGCGGGTGACATCATCGAGGCTGGCGAGCGCTACGGCCGCAGCGATTCGGGCAACGGGGCAAAGGTCAACGTCGAGTTCGTGTCGGCGAATCCAACAGGCCCGCTGCACGTGGGCCACGGCCGCCAGGCCGCGCTCGGCGACGCGATCGCGACGCTTCTCGAGCACACGGGCTGGGACGTGTCGCGCGAGTACTACTACAACGACGCCGGCGCGCAGATCTGGAATTTGATGGAGAGCGTAGAAGCGCGGTTGAAGGAAGCGAAGGGTGAGACTGCCCCGATACCAGAAGGAGGGTATCACGGCGAGTATATCCGTGAGATCGCGGCCTCGTATGTTGGAGAGATCGATAGTCTGCCTGCCATTCAAGCGCACGCCGTGAGCGAGTTGCGGCGCGAGCAGGATCTCGACCTCGCCGCCTTTGGCGTGAAGTTCGACACGTACTTTCTGGAGTCTTCGCTGTACGACGATCTGAAGGTGGATATGACCGTCGAAGCTCTCACGCAGTCCGGCAAGACGTATGAGCACGAGGGCGCGCTGTGGCTCCGCACCACCGACTACGGCGACGACAAAGACCGCGTGATGCGCAAGAACGACGGGACGTTCACGTATTTCGTGCCCGATGTCGCTTATCACGTGACCAAATGGCACCGCGGCTTCAAACGCGCCATCAACGTACAGGGAGCCGACCACCACAGTACGGTGACACGTGTGCGCGCTGGACTGCAGGCGCTCGATATTGACATCCCCGAGGGCTACCCGGAGTACGTCCTGCACCAGATGGTCACCGTCACCCGCGGCGGCGAGGAAGTGAAAATCTCCAAGCGCGCGGGCAGCTACGTAACGGTGCGGGATCTCATCGACGAAGTCGGCCGCGACGCGGTTCGGTTCTTCTTCCTGATGCGGAAGGGCGATTCGCCGCTGATCTTCGACGTCGACCTCGCGCGCTCGCAGTCCGAGGAGAATCCGGTCTACTACATCCAGATGGCGCACGCGCGCATGTGCGGGATTTTCCGTGTTGGCGCAGAGCAAGGGATCGTGACCGGCACCGCGCACGCGGACCTGTCGCTGCTGACCGAGCCGGAGGAGCAGCAGTTGATCAAGGCGCTGGAGGACTATCCCGCCGAGGTCGCAGGCTCGGCGGCGGCGCTCGAACCGCAGCGCCTGGCCAGTTACCTTCTGGAGACCGCGCGGCTCGCGCATCTATGGTATCACAAGCACCACGTGCTCGGCCAGGAGCCGCCGCTTATGCGGGCGCGCCTCGTGCTCGCGCGCGCCGCGCAGATCGTGATCGCTAACGGATTGTCCGCGCTCGGAATAACCGCACCGGAGAGAATGTGACCGTACTCGTAGTGGGATCGGTAGCGCTGGATTCGGTGGAGACGCCGTTCGGAAAAGCGGACGATGTGCTCGGCGGCTCGGGAACGTTCTTCTCGGCGGCCGCGAGCCTGCTGACTCCTGTCCAGCTCGTCGGCGTTGTCGGTGACGATTACCCCGTGGAGAAGCTCGAGCCGCTCGCGAAGCGCGGGGTGGATTTGAGCGGCCTGGAGCACGCCGAAGGTTCGTCCTTTCGGTGGAGAGGGCGGTACCGCCACGATCTGAACTCCGCGGAGACGCTCGAAACGCACCTCGGGGTTTTTTCCCGCTTCAGCCCGAAGATTCCGGACGCGTTCAAGTCGGCCCCGTTCGTCTTCCTGGCGAACATCGATCCGCGGCTCCAGCTCGAAGTGCTGAAACAGGTGCAGCGGCCGAAGCTCGTCGCGTGCGACACCATGAACTTCTGGATCGAAAGCCGTCGCCCCGAGCTGATGGAGCTGCTGGGTCACGTGGATCTCGTCACGGTGAACGACGGAGAGGCGCGGCAGCTGTCCGAGAAAGCGAACCTCGTGCAGGCGGCGCGCTGGATAATGAAGCAGGGGCCCAAGCACGTCATCATCAAGAAGGGCGAACACGGCGCGTTCATGTTCACGGGCGACACGATCTTCTTCGCTCCGGCCTATCCGCTCGAAAGCGTCTTCGATCCCACGGGTGCGGGCGATTCGTTTGCCGGAGGATTCATCGGCTATCTCGCCAAGACGGGCGATCTTTCGGAAGCGAGCATGCGGCGCGCGGTGATCTACGGGTCTGCGATGGGATCGTTCGCCGTCGAGAAGTTCTCGATCGAGCGCCTCCTGGAGATCACGCCTGCCGACCTCCAGAGCCGGATCCTCGATTTCCGGAAGCTGGTCGCGTTCGAGGAAGAGATTCATTGATGGAGCGCAAGCCGGCGTGACCAGCAGCCTGGATTATCGGGCCGCGGGCGTCGACCTGGCTGTGGCCGAAGACGCGAAGCACCGGCTCCAGGCGCTCGTCGAATCGACACGCACTGCGGGAGTGCTCGGCGCGTTCGGCGGATTTGGCGGGATGTTCCGGATGCCCTCGGGGATGCGTTCGCCGGTGTTGGTGTCGAGCGCCGACGGCGTCGGCACCAAGATCAAGGTGGCGATCGAAGCCGGCCGGCACGACACCATCGGGCACGACCTCGTCAATCACTGCGTGAACGACATTCTGGTTCAGGGAGCCAAGCCGCTTTTCTTTCTCGACTACGTCGCGTTCGGCAAGCTCGACGCGGCGGTGGCGGAGGCGGTCGTGGCTGGTGTCGCCGCAGGCTGCCGCGAGAACGGATGCGCGCTCGTGGGCGGCGAGACAGCGGAGATGCCGGGCCTGTACACGGCGCCCGATTACGACCTGGCTGGATTCATCGTTGGCTGTGTCGAAGAGGATGCGACCCTGGGGGCCGCGCGAGTTCAAGACGGCGATGTCGTCGTCGCGCTGCCGAGCTCCGGCTTCCATACGAACGGCTACTCGCTCGTGCGCAGCGTACTTTTCGACCGGCTCGGACTTGGCCCGGCGGACCGGTACCCCGGTACAAATGAATCGGTCGCGGATGTGCTGCTCCGCGTGCATCGCTCGTATCTCCGCGCGCTCACACCTGTGCTCGGGCGCGTGCACGCGATGGCTCACATTACCGGCGGTGGCATACCGGGGAACCTGGACCGGGTGCTTCCGGACGGGATGGACGCGGTGGTAGACGCGCGCAGCTGGCAGGTGCCGGATGTTTTCGAAACCATCGCGCGCGCGGGTGCGATCGACCGGCAGGAGATGTTTCGAACTTTCAACATGGGCGTCGGTATGATGGTCGTTGCCGGGGCGTCGGATGCCGACGCCATTATTGCCGCGGCCGCCGGCGAAGGGATGGACGCGTGGATCGCCGGCGAAATCCGGGCAGGGTCCGGGCGCGTAGTGCTGTCGTGAAGCTTTAACATTCAATCAGAGGATTCGCATGAAATCGTTCGTGTCAGTAGCAATTGCTTCGGTAGTGCTCGCGGCGCCGCTCGCGGCGCAGCAGACCAGCCCGAGCCCGCAGTGTCCGCCGGGAACGGTCAATTCCTTCGGCGTGCCGGATCAGCAGCGCGCCACCCAGGACGCCTGTCAGAAGTCGATCGATCTCTTCAAGTACCTCGCGCCGCAGCTCGCCACCGCGTTGGCCGGCGGCGCGCCGACGCTCGGCCAGGGCGGTTCGCTGGGCGGGATCGGACACTTCAGTGTCGGGATCCGCGTGAACGGCGTCTTCGGCGACA
>JACDCY010000130.1 GCA_013817305.1 Gemmatimonadaceae bacterium
GGGATCGGTTGCCCTGTCGCCGGATTAGTCGCGTACTCCCCGGTGAACACTCCCGTCTTCTCGCGGCTCGTCTTGCGCGAGACGAGATCCTGCCTGGCCGTCAGCTCCCGGTACGCGCGAACGGAATCAAATTCCTCGCGCGTCGTCACTACGTCCACCAGCAGGTGCTCGGGCGCGAGGACGAGGTACGTCGCGCCGAAGATCGTATCGGGACGCGTCGTAAAAACCTTTACCGACATAGCAACATCCACTTCGATCCTGAACTCGACTTCCGCGCCCGTGGACTTGCCGATCCAGTTTCGCTGCGCCGTGCGCGTGCTGTCGGACCAGTCGAGGCGGTCGAGGTTCGACAGGAGCCTCGGAGCGTAGTCGCTGATCTTGAAGAACCACTGCTCGAGCTGCCGCTGCTCGACCATCGCTCCGCAGCGCTCGCACGCGCCCGCGATGACCTGCTCGTTGGCGAGCACGGTCTTGTCGTTCGGGCACCAGTTCACGGCCGCGGACTTCTTGTACGCGAGCCCCTGCTTGAGCAGCTGCAGAAAGACCCACTGCGTCCACTTGTAGTACTCGGGATCCGTCGTCGACAGCGTGTATCGCCAATCGACCATCAACCCCGCGCGCTCGAGCTGGCGCCGGAAGTTGCGGATGTTGTTCGGAATCAGCTCGCTCGGATGCTCGCCAACCTTGAGCGCGTAGTTCTCCGAGTGAATCCCGAAGGCGTCGTAGCCGAGCGGCTCGAAGACGTCGTAACCCTGCAGCCGCTGGAAGCGCGCGTAGATGTCGTTCCCCGTGAACGCAAACAGATTCCCGACGTGCAGCCCCTCGGCAGACGGGTACGGGAACATCATCAGCGCGTAGAACGGCTTCTTCGCGCCGGCCAGGTCGGTGCTGTTCGTCTCGCTCACGAGCCAGCGTTCCCGCCATTTCGACTCTACGAACGTCGGATCGTAAAGGTCCGAAAGGTCTCTTGGTTCCTGCGGGATCTTGCCCATTGTTCGTTCAAAGGTATCGCGCGCTGCGCGCGGGCGGAGCGCGTGGTGGTCAAGGCAGCTGTCCTCTGGGCGCGGGCGGAGCGGACCGAGCATCCTCTTCGCGCGCTACGCGAGCAAACTGCGCTCGCTAAGACGCGCGCTCCGAGGACGCTCGGCCCGCTCGCCCCCGGCATCCCCCCGCCGTCCACGTCCTAACAGACAGCGGAAAAACGGGTAACGCACACCGCGCTCCGCTTATCCATCCTTCCGCAGCTATCATTCGAGTGACCCTATCCAGCACACATCCATGCGCCCAATCGCCCTCTTGTTCCTTGTTGTCGCCGCGTGCGCGCCCACCGCGCCGCCGGCGAATACTCCCGCGCCGACCGATGTCGAGCACCCCCGCCTCGAGTGGGGAATGGTGCTTCATGGCGGAGCCGGGGTCACGCGCGCGAGCTATTCGGCTGCCGAGCTCCCGCTCATGGAGGCGGCGTTCCATGCCGCGCTGCGCGCGGGCCACGCGATTCTGGCGGGCGGCGGATCGAGTCTGGATGCTGTGGAGGCAGCCGTGCGGATTCTCGAGGACGACTCGCTGTTCAATGCCGGCAAGGGCTCGGTGTTCACGAACGACAGCATCAACGAGCTCGACGCAGCGATAATGGAAGGGCACACGTACCGCGCGGGGGCTGTCGCGGGCGTGCATCGCGTCAAGAATCCCATCACGCTCGCGCGCGCCGTCATGGAGCGGTCGAAGCACGTGATGATGATCGGTGACGGCGCCGAGCGATTTGCTGTCGAGCAGCGGATCGAGATGGTGGATCCGGGCTACTTCCACACCGGCCGCCGCATGCGCTCGCTGCGCAAAGCGATCGAGGACGAGCGTCGCGCCGCGAATCCGAATGGAACCGCAGTCCTTCCGGATCCTACGTGGCGCTTCGGCACCGTGGGCGCGGTCGCGCTCGACAAACAGGGCCGCCTCGCAGCCGCGACGTCGACCGGCGGCATGACCAACAAGCGATACGGGCGGGTAGGCGACGTGCCGATTATCGGAGCAGGCACGTACGCCAGCCCAGCTTGCGCGGTGTCAGCTACGGGCGACGGCGAGTATTTCATCAGGTGGTCGATCGCGCATTCGATCTGTACGCGAACCGACTTGGCCGGGCAGTCGCTCGCCTCTGCCGCCGACTCCGTAATCATGGGTGTGCTCCACCGCACCGGCGGCACCGGCGGCGTCATCTCGCTCGACAACCGCGGGCACGTCGCGATGCCCTTCAATGCCGAGGGCATGACCCGGGGCTACGTCGGGCCCGACGGTCAAACCTGGATGCGCATGTTCAGATGATTGTGCGTGTCGCGTTGGTCCTGGGCGTGCCGTCTGCGGCCGCTACGCGCGCAAACTACGCGCGCTAAGACGCGGCCTTCGAGGGCACGCCCAGGCCTAACGCGACCAAACTCCTGTGCGCGAACCAAGCGACAGCGGGACCGACGCAGGGGTCATTTTTCGCACGAGGAGCGGAACCACGGGTAGTGCGTGGCGCAGCTCGGCGCCGGTCAATGGTCGGTGGTGAGGTCTCGGCCCCCACAGCGCGCGTCTTAGCTCGCGCAGTTTGCGAGCGTAGCGCGCGACGGGGGCTGAGACCTCGCCACCGACCCCCGAAGAGTCACCCGGCTTGTTTCACGCACGCCGGACGGGGAAACCGCGGACGCTCCGAGGCGGGATAGAGATAGGCCGCGTCGACCATGCGCGCGCCCGACGCGTCGGCGACGGCAAAGCGCGAGCCCGAGTACAGTGAAGCCGAGCCAAAGCGACCGTCCTTGGCTACAGCGTAGAACTCGACGCCGAACCGCGGGCGGCCGCGCCCGTCGAGCAGACGCGTTTCAGTCATAGCCACGATCCGCTCGAGCGTCCTGATGCAGGCCTGCTCCGGCGCCATTCCCTGCCGCATGTGCTCGACCGTGAGAAACGACGCACACGCCTTGATCACCGACTCGCCCCGTCCCGTCGTGCCCGCTCCGCCGACGAGATTGTCGCAGTACTGCCCGGCGCCGATGATCGGACTGTCGCCGACGCGGCCGGGAATCTTCCACGACAGGCCGCTCGTGGTCGTTACCGTCGACACGTCGCCGGCCGCGTTCAGCGCGATCATGTTGATCGTGCCCGTGTGGAACTTGATCACCACGGGATCCGTGTGGTCGAGCCACGCGTCGCCGCTGTTGAGGCACGCGCGCCAGCGGAGCCAGTCCTGCCTGCTCTCTTCAGTTAGAAGGTTCTGCTCCTTGAACCCCATCTCGAGCGCAAATCGCTTCGCACCGGCACCCACGAGCATGACGTGATCCGTGTAGTCCATCACGGCCTTGGCCACGAGCGAGGGCGTCGCGATTCCTTCCAGGGAGGCCACCGATCCCGCGCGCTTCGTCGGACCGTGCATGCACGACGCGTCCAACTGCACGACTCCCTCTGAATTCGGCAGGCCGCCTAGCCCCACGGACTGATCCGCCGGATCGAGCTCCTGGATGTTGACGCCCGCGATCGCCGCGTCGAGCGT
>JACDCY010000051.1 GCA_013817305.1 Gemmatimonadaceae bacterium
GGGGCGGGCGGAAACAGCGGCGCCACCCTCAACGCCGACTACGTCGAGCTGTTCAACGCCGGCACGGCCACGGCCTCGCTCTCCGGCTGGTCCGTCCAGTACGCCAGCGCGACCGGGACCGGGAATTTCGGATCGAGCGCCTCCCAGCTCGTCGCGCTCAGCGGGTCCGTTGCGCCGGGGCAGTACTACCTCGTCAAGCTCGGCGGCGGCGCGAATGGAGCGCCGCTTCCGGCGTCCGATGCTACGGGTACGATCGCGATGGCGGCTGCGGCGGGAAAGGTTGCGCTCTCCGATCAGGCAACCTCGCTCGGCTGTAACGGCGGCTCGAACCCATGCACGCCCGCGCAGCTCGCGCGCATCGTCGATCTCGTTGGATACGGAAGCGCCAACTTCTACGAAGGGTCCGGTCCCGCGCCGGCTCTCAGCACGACGCTCGCGGGATTCCGCGCGAACAATGGCTGCACGGACACGAATGACAACAGCAACGATTTCTCCACGGGCACGCCCGCGCCGCGCAACTCCAGCACGACCATTTCGGCGTGCGGCGGCGGCGTCGTCGTCGCAGTGATCGATCATGTCATCGTCGAGCCGGGCGAAGCGACGGTAGCGCAAGGCTCGAGCGTGCAGTTCAACGCAAAGGCCTACGACGCCGCGAATCAGGAGATCGCGACCGCCACGTTCACATGGAGCAGCTCGAACGCGAACGCGACAGTGAGCTCCACGGGTCTGGCGACGGGCGCTCAGGTAGGTGATGCGCTGATCATCGCGATGTCCGAGAACGGAAAAGGGGACACGGCCACGCTGCACGTCGAATCCAGCGTGCCGCAGCCTGCCGTTCGCATCTCGGAGATCCACTACGACAACTTCGGCACGGACGTCAACGAGGCGGTGGAGATCGAAGGGCCTGCCGGAACCGATGTGACCGGCTGGAAGATCGTGCTCTATAACGGCAACGGCGGTGTCGTGTACGGCGAAGAAAGAGTTTTCGACGGAGTCATCCCGG
This sequence comes from Gemmatimonadaceae bacterium, assembly GCA_013817305.1. GTDB lineage: Bacteria > Gemmatimonadota > Gemmatimonadetes > Gemmatimonadales > Gemmatimonadaceae > JACDCY01. The sequence goes on from JACDCY010000051.1 coordinate 1,004, forward strand.
CGACCACGGCGTGCAACGGCCGGGGCGTGCTTGTTGTGACCTACCCCACTGACGGTCTGCAGAACGGCGCGCCCGACGGGCTCGCGCTGGTGGATGCGGGCGGGGCGGTCATCGAGCTCCTCTCTTATGAAGGAAGCTTCGTAGCCTCCGGCGGTCCTGCGAATGGCATGACGTCGCAGGATATCGGCGTCGCGCAGGCATCGGCTCCACTGGGGCAGTCGCTCCAGCGCTCGGCATCCGGCGCGAGCTGGTCGTCGGCAGCTGCCAGCTTCGGCGTTTGCAACGGCACCGGCGTCACGCCGCCGCCGTTCCCTAATAGCATTTCGTTCTCCGGCCGGGCGCCGAGCGAGCCGCCGCTGCCAGCGGGCTTCGAAGATCAGCTATTCGCGACGATGCGGAACAGCTCCGGCACCGTTGTAGCGACGACGTTCACGTGGACCTCGGAGACGCCCGCCATCGCGAGCATCGATCAGGACGGCGTGCTGCGGGCGCTCGCCGCTGGCACCGCGGTGGTCCGCGCGACCGCTCAGGATGGAACCACGCGGTCATACTCCCTGCCCACCCACGTCGCGACGGCGAGCATGACCGCTGATTACCAGGGGAATGCCGAGTTCGGCGAGCCCGAGGATGCGACGCCGGCGGACGAGATCATCATCCGCCGTAATCAGCTCATCACATCGTTCAACCCGAACAAGGGCACACCCAACTGGGTAGCGTACGAGATCGACGCATCGCATTTCGGCCCGCAGGACCGGTGCGACTGCTTCACATACGATCCCGAGCTCCCGCAGTCGGGGAGATACACGACGGCGGATTACACCGGGGCCGGTACGTTCCATGGCTACGGCATAGACCGCGGCCACCTGGCCCGCTCGTTCGACCGAACCGCGGGAAGCCTGGACAACGCGCACACGTACTACTTCAGCAACATCATCCCGCAGGCCGCTGACAACAATCAGGGTCCGTGGGCTCAGATGGAGAACTACCTCGGCGGCCTGGCGCAGTCGGGGGCGAAGGAGGTCTACGTCATAGCCGGACCGCAGGGAAACAAGGGCACCATCAAGAACGAAGGGAAGATGGTGATCCCCGAGAACACGTGGAAGGTCGCGGTGATCATGCCGAAGGATCAGGGCCTCGAGCACGTGAACAGCTACGACGACGTCGAAGTCATCGCGGTGATCATGCCGAACGAAGCGGGAATAAAGGCCGTTCCGTGGCAGTCGTACAAGCGGACGGTCGATCAGGTGGAAGCACTTACGGGCTACAACCTGCTCGCCCTGCTCCGCGACGACATTGAAATCGCGGTGGAAAGCAATACCAAGCCACCGGTGGCGGCAGTGGATGGCCCGTATGCGGCCATCGAGGGCGAGTCCGTCAGCATGAGCGGCCAGATGTCGAGCGATCCCGACGGGGACGCTTTGACGTACGCGTGGCGCTTCGGCGACGGCGGAACGGGCTCGGGCGTCACCGTGTCGCACACGTACACGAGCGGTGGAACGTTCACCGTTCGGTTGATCGTGACTGACACGCGCGCGCTTGCCGACACGGTGCAGACGACCGCGACCATTGCGACCTGGAGTCAGGCGACCGGCAGCGCCGGCGCGCTGGTCGGCCAGCTGGCCGCCGCGGGCAAGCTCAATCGCGGCGAGGCGAACTCGCTGCAGGTGAAGCTGAACGCCGCGCAAGCTTCGTTCGCTCGCGGGAACCCCGCTACCGCGGTCAACCAGCTCGAGGCGTTCCTCCACGAGCTCGACGCGATGGAACGGTCAGGGCGTCTCTCGGCGGCCGATGCCGCTGTGATTCGCGCTGCGGTAACCAGGATTATTCAGGCAGCTTCATAACGGCAGCAACGCGAAAGAGCCCCCGCAGCCAATCGGTTGCGGGGGCTCTTTCTTTTCGCTCATTCCGCGCGCGGCTACCGCGCGAACCTGCTTCCTCCGAACGTCAGCGCTACCACGCGCCCGTCCACACCTCGATCGGCACAACCGTCCCGCTGCAGTAACTACGCCCCGCGCAGCTTGGAGTCTCGTGCGGTTGCGTCGCCTCGCGTTGAGGAGCCCTGGAGGGAAAGCGTGAAGGTGGAACCTTTGCCTACGGCACTCTTGACCGTGAGCTCGCCGCCCATTGCTCGCGCCAGGTCGCGACTGATCGCGAGGCCCAGACCTACACCTTCCCGCGGCCTGTTCAGGCCGCGATCCAGCTGCACGAACGGCGCGAAAATCTGCTCCAGCTTGTCCGCTGGAATGCCGATTCCAGCATCCTCGACGTCAATGTCTACCCATTCATCTCTCGCACGGCAACGCATCGTAATTGCTCCGCCCTTCTCGCTCGCGCGGAGAGCGTTGGTCACCAGGTTCGTGCAGATCTGCAGCACGCGATTCCTGTCACCCCGCGCGATGAGCGTCTCATCGCAAGGTTCTACCCGCATGCTGACCTGCCGGGCGGCCATCTGCGGTTCTGTCAGCGAGGGGATGTCTGCAAGGAGATCATGGCATCGAAGCATCTCGGGCTCCAGTTGAACTTGACCCACCTCCAATCGGGCGAACGTGAGCACATCGGTAACGACTGTGCGCAGCTGCTCCTGATTCAGGCGAATGCGCGCGAGCGCCTTCTTCTGTTCCTCATTGAGTGGGCCGTACAGCTCCATCTCTAGGACTTCGACGAAACCGAGCGTTGCGTTGATGGGCTGACGCGTTTCGTGGCTCATAGCTGCGAGGAAGCTGGACTTGGCTTGATTCGCCGCCTGCGCGGCGTCCGCCGCCTCCCGCTGGATATGCACGTCGGTATTGGTTCCGAACCAGCGTATGATCTTCCCGTCGGCATCGAATAGCGGAGAAACCCGCGTCAGAAACCAACGAAATTCGCCCGAGGAACTCCGCAGGGGAAACTCCATTTCGAACGGCTCCCCCGTCGCGATCGACAGCGTCCAGCGCTCGAGCACCGATGGCAGAATTTCGGGATCATGAACCGACTGCCAGCCCCAGCCTTCCATGGCCTCCGGGGTCGTGCCCGTGTACTGGTACCATCGCGCGTTGTACCAGAATATCCACCCGTCTGCATTGGCCATCCAGGCCAATGTCGGAATGGAATTAACGGCGGTCACTAACTGCTCCTCGCTAGCCGCGAGCGCGCGAGCTCTTGTTTCCGCTTCCCTGACGGCGACGAATTGCTTGGTGACGTCGGTTCCAACCACGATCACGCCATCGACGGTGCCATTCGCGGCACGAAGGGGCTGATATACGAAATCGACCCACACATCTTCAGGCGGCGCCCCGGCAGATCTCTCCAGAGACGCGGCCATGCCGCGCGCGATGAAGGGCTTTCCAGTATTGATTACTTCGTCGAGCAGCTCGACGAATCCCTGGCCCGCAAGTTCGGGTAGCGCTTCCAGCAGCGGTTTGCCAAGAATGTCCCGGTGCCCGACGAGCTGGAGGGACGCCTCATTGGCGCGCTCGACCACATAGGTGGGACCACGGAGCACCGTGAAGAAGATCGGAGCCTGCCGAAACAGCTCTTCGATGTCCGGATGAAAAGTCTGCACGATTAGCTGTCGGATGGGCGCTGCTCGATGAGCGGTTACCCGGCGCCGGTGGCGAATTCGTTCTGTTCGTCCGTAACGTCGAGCATGATCCCGCGGGGCGTGCTTGCGACTCCTTTGGCCCCGATGATGACCTTAACGACATCATGGAGAATGACCGTGCGCCCATCCGCAGCGATCGCGCGATACACGAAGTCATGGTCGCGGCAACGGCCCGTCGCGAGCGCACAGAAAGCAATCGCATCGCTCCGGTCCTCGGGATGAACTACCGTGTCAGCCCAGAAAGTCGGCTCGGTGGTCCAACGCTCCAGCGGGTAACCTAGGATGGTCCTGGCCGAATCGCTGACAAAGGAGAACTGGAATGTTTGGGCATCCCCCTCCCAGACGATCAGATCGCGCCCGGGGAGCAAATCGAAGGCCTGTGCCGAGACAGTCTCCATGGAGTCGCGCTCGAGACCGAACGCACGGCAGATCTGATCCCTCAACTGCGCATCGGTAAGGCTGTCCGTTTGCACGTTGTTATGACCTTTTAGGGGGGAGTTACCGGGGGCGCGATGCAAACAGCACACCAGCCGCGACCTCGGTCCGGGACCGAACACGCCCTGCGACGTCGGTTCGCGCTGGGGGAGGGGGGCGACTAACCGACGAAGAGGTCGGACGCCGGGCGCTGGGCGCTAGCCGAGTTGGGCACTACAAGGGGCGCGGGCCGGAATCGAACCGGCGAATAGCGGTTTTGTGGAACGATGGTGTGCCTTTGCAAATCGTTGCCTCCGCGTGTACTCCGCTGCGAATTCAGACGCTTGGTCCATCTAAAGCGGGAGAAACATTGTATTCCGTTGCATCTCTTTGCCCGCAGTTTACCCACGTACTTACCCAGGGAACTGGAGCCACGCGAGAGTGCATGAACGGGGGCGAAGGTGCCAACTGCCAACGCAAACGCCCGGCGGCAAGGATGCCCGTTAGAGCCCCTCAAGAGCGGCCCCGACCATCGACACAAGTGCCTCGAACACAACTCCTGCGGATTCCACGACAGCGCCAGCGACCTCTGGGACGACAGTCAGCCCATGGATCGCTGAACCTGCCGCCTGAAGCGAGCCTTCAATCACAACTGCGCCCACGTCGGGGCTGTATGCGAGCGCGTCGAGCAGGGCCGCACCGCCGTCGCTGCTCGCTCCAAACGCGCGCCCCGGGTTTGTGCTTCGACCTTCAACAACCGTAGCCAGGGCAACGGCCCAGATCGCGGATAGCTCATGTCGGTCAAACCACACGCCGCGACACTTGATACATACGTCCAAGGTGAGCCCCTCGTACCTGATCCGTCGTGTCGGGCGGCAACAATGGGGGCAATCGATCTTGTTAGGTGCGCCACACGCTGCGCACATCTCCGCGTCCCGCCCCACCGACGCCATGCATGCGTGACACCGAGCAGTGTGTGGCCTGCTTATGAGGGACCTGCCTAGCTCGACGCGCGTGCCGGAGCGAAGCAGGTGGAATTCGCCTGGCTCGAACCAGATGCCGCCGCAGCGCGGACACAGATCCAGTATCAGGTCTCGCTGCGGGGGGGATTCCTTGACCATATGAACGCCAAGGCATACCGGGCAGGGTATCCTCGATTCAATCACTCGAGGACATCCTTCGCAGATCCCTTTTCGCCGAGCAGCCGGAGGTCGCGAAAGTCGTAGACGATCGTGCCGGAATCTGTGATTTGGATGTCGGCGAGACCGCGGACGGAAAGAGTTTCCAAAACGTCGGTAGCTTCCGAGTGGTCGATCGCCAGTTCCGAGACCACTTCAACCACGGTGATTTTCCCCTCTCGCTGCCCGGCTAACCGGAGAACCTCCGCCTCGATGGTCTGTCGGCGAAGCTGAACTTTCGCACGTGTCAGACTTCTGTCGCCTCCTAAACGCCCGGCCAGCAGCGCTATTCCCACGGCGGCTGGGATCCCGGCTCCAAGGATGAGAGCGATCAACGAGGCAGCGGTGACAGAGCCCACTTGAGCAAAGCCCAATAGCATTAGGCCGGCTACGATACACAGCGCGACACCGCCAATCTTTCTACTCACTCGAGAAGATGCTCAGCGGTTCCAAGCATAGCGATGGATAAACTCCAAGCATCTCCGGGTGACGACGAGAGGCGCGGGCCGGAATCGAACCGGTGAATAGCGGTTTTGCAGTTTTCGCGAGTGTGTCGCACAGCCACTTACACATGTGCTATCGAAAGGACAGGGGTGCCGTCGAGCACACTCAAGCTTACGGATGCTTACGCCGCCTTGCTCAAACTTTGCTCAAGATCGAGATCACCTTGGCCGAGTGCCAACTGAACGGGGCGCCCTGCCAGCCTTACTATTCGCGCCGTTACGGATAGCGGCCTCGCCATGGCCTTGCGCGGAACACCGCTCCCCTTAGTTTCGTATAAGAATTGAACCTACGGAACGTAGGTTACGAACATTGGTGGAAGAACGGCTGGCGATAAGAGCCCTAGGGCTCTGCCAAGCGAGAGCTTGGCTAGTCAGCCGTTCTGCATTTCAGTAGTAGCTCGTGCCACCGACTCGAAACGCGTCGAACTCGCTGGCAATCTTCGGCGTAATTAGATCGTAAGAGCGAGAGTCACCGCTCTCCCATTTTCGTTGGATCGCCCAAGCACAGTAGTCCGTCGCTTGGAGACAAGGATCGCTTGAACACGCCCAGCTGGCCACGCGGAATTGGGTGGTCGGACTCACTTGGCGAATTACATCGTCCACCGCAGCATGGAAAAGAGCGCGCCGCTTTTTCGTTCCCAAAGACGCGCCGACAACAAGGAGTTCATCTCCGGGCTGAACGATCTGGGGCACGACATACTTGGTGTGGAGATACCATGCCATCTTGTAAAATCGCTCGGGCGTGTCTCTAATCGGCGGCTGTGCTTTGCACTTTTCTAGGATCGTCGCATCCAAACGGAAGCCGATCGGAGCGATGGCTTGAAAAACTCGATTGCGAATCACTTGAAGATCCGCTGTTGCGTGGAACTCCGAATTGAGACCCACTCCCTCCCACGCGAGCGAGCGCCGTAGATCAAGAAGAGTCTGACCAACCGTGCAATCCGTTGCTGTGAGAGTAGTCAGGATAAAATATTTCGACGCCCCTGGGTTTCGGGTGAAGTCGAAGTTTCCTGACTCATCGGCAAAAACAAATCTGCGTGGCATATCCGTTGACCAAGATAGCCGCCGCCAATGAGCGCCCCCTAAACAATATCAAACCAATCGAGAGGCGCGGGCCGGAATCGAACCGGCGAATAGCGGTTTTGCAGACCGCTGCCTTACCACTTGGCTACCGCGCCTTACTGGTATTGAGGAAATGTAAAATAGCCGAAAGCACAGGGCGGCTGCCCGGGCGCAGCACGCAGCACGCAACGCCTTTACCCGGCTGTCCGCCTCAGCCCCTCGGCAAGAAAAACGATCTCCGTCATCAGCCGCCTCTCGCCCAGCTCGCGCGAGCCGTCGCCCGTGACCGGCAGCCGCGGATCCTTGCGGCGAAGCTTCCCCTCGAGCCAACTCCCGACGTCATAACCTGAAGCGAGCGGGCGGCCATCCCGTCCGTCAGTGGTCGGTACGCCCGCAAGCGCGCTGGCCGGAAGATCCAGAAGCTCGCGCCATGCCGCGGGCACGAGTCGCGCGCGCGCGCCGAACAACACCACAGCCGCGAAACGTTCACGCAGCTCGGCGCTGCCGGCACCCGTGACGCGGGAATTCGACACCAGCTCCGCCAGCAGATCGAGCATCGTCGCAACGTGCCGCGGAGTCGGGCGGATCACCCCCGTCTCCCACCTCGCTACCGTCACGCGCCCAACCCCGACAGACTCTGCAAAATCGGCCTGCGTAAGCCCCAGGCACCGCCTGCAGCGCGCCGCGCCGTCCGCCCGCACCGCCGTGCGCGCCAGCGCTCCCCATTGATTTGCGGCCCTTTTCATGTGTACCGAATTCTACGCGCGGAGAGTTCGCTTTGCAGATCGATGCGCCCGACAGCAAAAAAAAACAGCCGGGCACAAGCCCCGGCTGTTCATCAACGCTCCTCGCAGTTCGCTACTTCGTCCGCACCAGCACGAGCTTCAGGTTCGAGGGCGGTGGCCCGCCACCGACCGTAAACCGCACCGTGCTCGTCCCGCCCGCCGCCACACCGAACCGGTAGTATGCTGATCCGCCATCTGCCAAAGTCACCGTGACAGAGCTCGTCAGGTTCTGAACCTGGAGTGGGTACGTCCCGGGGTTCCCCATGCTCGCTCCGTTCGACGACAGCGCCGGCAGCAGCGTCCTGAAGTTCCAACTCGGGTGCATGTACTGGCTCGGCACCGTTAGCCCGATGTCATCTACGTAGTTCGCGACCGTCCAATCGCGCGCGGCGCCCGTGATGTCCTGGCCAAATCTCCCCTTCAGATTCGCCATCCCGGTGTCGTTCGCATTGACGAGCTGCCCCCACACCGCTTCGACCACAATGGCGGCCATGGACGGCGATCCCGGCGCCGAGTACATCCGCGCACCCGAGCGATCCGTGAGCGAATAAGCGGCGCGCGCACCGGCCACGCGTTCAGGCAATTCCCGCCGCTCGATCCCGCGCAGCTTCGCATGGAACGAGTGGTCGAGCGGCAGTGATGCGGCTGCACCGCCAAGGCTCCCGGTTCCGAACGTGGAGAACTGAGCTCCGCTGGTTCCCGACCACGGATTGGGCGGCCCACTTACCCCCACGGTGGAAGTCGCGCTGGCGGTGGTCGTCAGCGAGCCCGGTTGCGTCACCGATACGATCGGCAGATCCTTCGCGAACGCCACGATCGTGAACTCGCCGAGGCTGCCGCCGGCTGTAACGTCGAACTGTGCGGCTCCCGAACCTTCGAGAGCGCACCGGCCGCCTACGGCAAGTGTCACCGAAGCTCCGCACGCGGGCTCGACGAATGGAGTGCCCGGCGTCCCGCGGTCCGCGAGATACCTAAGAAACGACCAGATCGCGCCCCGCGTGGCCAGGTCATCGTCTTTCTGGTACGGCGAGTTGCCCGAGGGGTCCTTGAGATACGTGCTGAACCGGGCGGCGTTGGAAATCATATATGAGTTGAACGCATCGAGCCGCGTCTGCGACGTTCTGAGGGTCTCGATGCCGATGTTCATCTTTGGCGTCAAACCGCCGCTCGCCTCGTAGAAAATCAGCTCTTCAGCGATGTGCGAGAGACCTTCCTCTACATAGACCGTCTCTGGCCACGTGGCCCCTTGGTTGATAAACAGGCGCCTCGATGAATTGATCAGGTGCTGAAACTCGTGGCCGATCACGCCGATAGTGAGACGCCGCACCTGCTCGAGGGACCGCACGTTCCCATTGACGACGCCCGTAGGATCGGGGACGAGCAGGTAGAACAGCTCGGCCTGGTTACTGCCCGCGCATGCCGCCAAACCGCCGCTGGCAACCTTCGGGAAAAGATCCCGGCCGAAGAAGAATCCGCCCACCACGCTTTGCGAATTCGGGGGCGTCAGCTCATTCACCGCGCGCGTAAAGAACGCGATCACCTTGCCGTTCCCGTCGATGTCCGCTGGCACGCCGAAGTTCTGCGTCACGACCGGATATACCAGACTCTCGAACGTCGCCGCGAACGCTTCGTAATCAGCCGTGGTAAAGCCACCTGGAGGATTGTCGGTCCCCGAGACGATGAGCAGGTGCGCCGACTGCGCCTCGATCTTGTAGTTCCGCAGGTCCGGGCTGGAGCACGTGGAAGTGGCGTTGACGTTGAATTGCTGCTGCTGCACTGTGACCGTTATCTCCTGGAAGACGGAGCCCGCCGTTGCCCGTATCTTTGCGCTGCCAAATCCTCTCGCCGTCACGGTCGCCGTCGTAGCACCGGTGCTGACAACTGTCGCGACCGCCTCATTGGTCGACGTCCACGTCACCTGCGCCGAGACATCGTTCCCCGACTCATCCTTGGGCGCCGCGGTCAACTGCGCGGTTTGGCCGATGCCGGACAGACGGATATCGCTCGCCGGGGAGAGCGACAGCGAAGCCGGCCCCGTGGGCGAGATAGGTCCATCCCCCCCGCCGCAAGCCACCATAATGCCCACCAGTACGATGGCGACAACCGATCTCGTAGCGGAAATGACGCTCATGCCTGACACCATATGATTGGAGGTCGAGCTGGAATCCTCGTGGACACTTATCCCGCCCTGCACTGATTGTTATACCATGTGGAACGAAACAGTTCCCATCCCTATCGACAGCCCTTTAACATGGCACGATTCGCGCCCACCTCCCGGAGAACGGGAGGGTTGATCCGGTTCTGGCTGGCGGGTCTCGCCATCGCCGCCGGATTGTACTGGATCGGCCGCACCATGCCGGCCGCCCGCGACCTGCTCATTCCCGGCTATTGGATCCTCGGAGCCATGGCTGTGTTTTTCACCGTCCGTTGGTACCGCCCGCGCCGCGGGGAAAGGCGCAGGAGCGACCGAAGGGATCAGTGAGTGTTGTCGGGCTCTACTACGAGCTGCGTCAGCTCATCCACGCGGTCCTGCAGCAGGCGATCGCCCGCCCTCGATAGGATAGCCGCGCGTTTCGTGATCTGATCGACGAGCGACCGCACACTCTCCGGCTCGGCAGTCATCTCGAACAGCTCGCGCAATGCCCGCGATGCCGGCAAGTCGCCAGCGAGGCAGCGCGCGAGCAGCAGCCGCGCCGCTTCGGGCTGGATGCCGGACGTGAGCCGCTCCGCTGCGGCCCGCTCGCTCCCCTCACGGGGCGTCATAGGATCAGCGAAGCGCTCCGGCAAGAACTACCGGGCCCGTCGGCGAGCTTCGGTTGCCGCCGGTATCCTCCTCGCTGATCGACACAGTGTTGAGGTCGGCTATCGCGAGCGGATGCGACGCGGTGAAAGTCGCTGTCCCGTCGGACGCGGGCTGAAAGGTGCCGAGCGGAACGCGCCCTCCGTCGGTGCCCAGCCAGACCTGGAAAGTCTTGCCGGAGCGCGGCTGCCGCAGACTGTAGACGAACAGGGTCCATCTGTCGCTGCGCCTGTCCCAGAACATTCGCGCCAGTGGCTCGCGCGCCTCGCGGTTGAACAGGCTGATGATACGCACGCCCGGGCCCGACACGGATGCGATGGTAACGTCCTTCTCGGCCACCGCTCGCTCGAGCTCCGCGACGCGCTCGTCATCGCTCGGCCTCTCGACGCTTCCGCCCGACACCGAACCACTTTCGCCGCGCGCGTTCAGCCACGCGGCAACGGATCCGAGCGCGATGATCGTCGCGATGGCGGCGATCCACATCGGAGCGCTGCCTCTGTCCTGTCTGGTGACAGGCTGCGCTTCCTCGACCCGCGCAGGCTTCGCAACCGGAGAGCGCGCCTCCGCCTGCCGCGCGGGCTCCGCGCGCGGCGCGCGGCGAGAGCCTCCCTCCCGCCCGGCGGCCGCTTTGGCGAGCAATCGTGACTTGATGCCAGCGGAATGTCCGCGGTTCAGCGGGCGCGACGGGATAAGACCGGAGAGCGCGGTAACCACGCCGTGGAAGCTCCGCAGCTCTGCCGTGCACTCAGCGCACCTGACCGCGTGCGCGCTCACTCCCCGCGCGACCTCCTCCGTCGCAATGCCCAAGGCAACGGCCTCGATATCGTCAGACGCCTGCTCGTGCGTCAGCTCCTGGGTCATGCCGGGCCTTCCGCCGCGTCAAGCGCGATGGGCGGGGTGGACTCGGCCAACGCGTCCCGCAACTTGCGCATCGCGACTCGCAGCCTGGTCCGCGCGGTTTCCGGCGACTGTTTAGTGGCGGCGGCAGCCTCGGCCGGCGCCATTCCCCGGAAGAAAGCAAGCTCCAGAACCGTGCGCTGATCGAGTGGAATGGCGGCCAGCGCCGCACCGGTTCTGGCGCGATCCAGGCTCGCTGCGTCGCCAGGCTCCGACCCGCTCGATCCCAAGCCCGTGGTGTCCTCGAGCACGTGGTCCAGGCTCCGTCTCCTGTTCCGGAGCCGCTCCGTCGCGCGCTGGCGGCACATCATTAAAAGCCACGTGGCCACGTCGGGAGCCGACTGGTCGTAATCACCGGCCTTTCGCCACACCCGCCAGAACGTTTCCTCGACGGCGTCCTCGCCCTCGGCGACGTCGCCAAGGAGGTGGAAAGCGTGCGAGTATATCCCCTGGGAATGGCGGTCGTACAGCGCCGATAGCGCGAGGGGATCGCCGTCCGCAATTCGCTGGACCAGGGCCAGATCGTCCGCAGCCATGGACTTGTCCGGGGCGCCGTCGGGTGGTATCACGCCAACAAATTAGTAGCTTTCAACCCGGCGCACCGCGCCAATCTCCGCTGCTCTCCACCCCCGCCACAATCGTCGCATAGAATGCCGACTCCTCCACGACTCGCCGCCATCCAGGATCTCGCGACGCGATCGGTGCTGCTCAACGACCGCGGCGACTCGCATCGAATCTCCGAGTACTTCGGGTGCAACACTTTCGGCGTCAGGCAGATGCGCGACAAGCTGCCGAAGGACGTCTACCAGAAGCTGATCGAGTCGATCCGCTGGGGGAAAAAGCTGGACGCAGAAGTTGCGCCCCTGCTGGCGAAGGTCGTAATGGATTGGGCGATCTCGCGCGGAGCCACGCATTTCACGCACTGGTTCCAACCGCAGACGGGACTCACCGCCGAGAAACACGACGCCTTCCTCTCGTTCGCCAACGACAACACGCCGCTCGAGGCCTTCTCGGCCGAGCAGCTGATTCAGAGCGAGCCTGACGCGTCGAGCTTTCCCTCCGGCGGCCTGAGAGCCACGTGGGAAGCACGCGGTTACACCGCCTGGAATCCGGCGTCGCCGGTATTCATCGCGGAATGGGCCGGCGTGCGCACGCTGTGCGTGCCGTCGGTTTTCATCGGATACAACGGCGAAGCGCTGGACGAGATGACGCCTTTGCTGCGCAGCTCGGACGCGCTGTCGCAGAAGGCCGTCGAGCTGCTCGAAGTGCTGGGCGACGATGTGCACCGCGTGTACACCACGCTCGGGTCCGAGCAGGAATATTTTCTCATAGACCGCACGCAGTTCGCGCTCCGCCCGGACCTGGTCATGGCTGGACGCACCCTGGTGGGCGCACCGCCGGCGCGCGGCCAGCAGCTGGAGGACCATTACTTCGGCGGCATTCCTGAGCGCGTCCAGGCGTGCATCGCCGAAGTCGAATACGAGCTCTACAAGCTTGGCGTGCCGATCAAGACGCGGCACAACGAAGTCGCGCCGTGCCAGTTCGAGATGGCGCCGGTATTCGAAGAGACCGACATCGCGTGCGATCACAACATGCTCGTGATGTCCACGCTGCGCCGCGTCGCGCTGCGGCACGGGATGCAGGCGCTGCTGCACGAGAAGCCGTTTGCCGGAATCAACGGGAGCGGCAAGCACTGTAACTGGTCGATGCAGGTCCGGTCCGACAACCCGCGCATAGACGGCGCCAATCTTCTCAAGCCCGGCGATACGCCACACCAGAACGTCCGCTTCCTGATTTTCCTGGCGGCGGCGCTCCAGGGCCTGCACAAGCACGCCGGTCTTTTGCGCGCGGGAATAGCGTCTTCCGGAAACGAGCACCGGCTCGGCGCCAATGAAGCGCCGCCGGCGATCATCTCCGCGTTCATGGGCGAGATGCTTACGCGCGTGATCGACGAGATCAGCACCGGCAAGGCGACGGCGAACGCCGAGCAGGCGATGATCAAGCTCGGCGTAGCCAAGCTCCCCGAGATCCAGCGCGACAACACGGACCGGAACAGGACTTCGCCCTTCGCGTTCACCGGCCAGAAGTTCGAGTTCCGCGCCGTGGGATCGAGCGCGTCGATCGCGTTCCCGGTGATGATCCTGAACGCGGCGGTGGCGGAAGCGATCGGCGATCTGACGGACAAGCTGCGCGCCGAGATGAAAAACACGAAGTCGCGCGACGACGCGGTGCTGGCCGTCGTGCGCGAGTCCTTCAAAGCGAGCACCCCCGTGAGGTTCGAGGGCAACAACTATTCGGACGAGTGGGTGGCAGAGGCGGAGAAGCGCGGGCTGCCCAACTACCGCCGGAGCCCCGACGCTCTTGACCAGCTCGTTACGGACAGCTCGCGCAAGCTGTTCACCTCACTCGGCATTCTTACCAACGAAGAACTGGATTCGCGTTTTCACATCCGGCTGGAGCGCTACTCGAAGGACATGCTTATCGAGATGGCAGCGCTGCGTGAGGTGGTGGATACGATGATTTTGCCGGCGGCATTCGCCTACTCGGGCTCGCTCGCGCGTGCGGCGGCGCACGCCACGGCAGGCGGTGTGGCAGTGATTCCGCAGGTAGCGGCGGCGAACGAGATCGGCAAGACGATCGAGCGCCTGCTGAAAGGTCGCAACAAGCTGTCGGCCGCGGTCGACAAAGCCAACGGGCTTCACGACGACGGACGCAAGCAGGCCGGCTTCCTCACCGCGGAGGGCGCACGCTGCATGGAGGCCGTGCGCGAGGCGTGCGACGACCTCGAGCTATCTGTGGGAGACGAGTACTGGCCGCTCCCCAAGTACCGGGAGATGCTCTTCCCGGTGTGACTACCAACAAAAGCTGCGTGTTGCGTGCTGCGCGCTGCGCGCAGCGATATTTCCGCAATGTCTTCCAATATTGATTCACCGCCGGTTTGCAAGCAGTGCGGCACGCCGGCCGCTGGCACGTCGGCTGACGGCTGG
>JACDCY010000131.1 GCA_013817305.1 Gemmatimonadaceae bacterium
GTCGCGCGGCTCGCCTGGAATTGTTCTGCTTGCGGCCGCGTCCTTTCGTAATCGCGGGAGCCGCAGGGATAGACGAGATACAATGACGGTTGGATCGTCCGACACTTTTCGCGAGGAGGCTCCGTGGGCCGCAGTCTGAACAAGGCGATGCTGATTGGGAATCTGGGAAGCGATCCAGAGATTCGTTCTACCACCGGCGGGAGCCGCGTGGCCAGTTTCTCGCTCGCAACGAGCCGCAGTTGGAGCGGACAGAATGGCGAGAAGCAGGAAAAGACGGAGTGGCACAAGTGCGTAGTGTGGAATAGCAAGAGCGGCGGCGGGCTGGTGGACGTAGTTGAGAAGTACGTCAAGAAGGGCGACCGGCTCTACATCGAGGGAGAGATCGAGTACCGCCAGTGGCAGGACAAGGAAAACCAGACACGCTACACGACCGAGATCAAAGTGCGTGATCTGGTCATGCTGGGCGGTCGCGGCGGCGGTGGCGGCGACTTCGAGTCCGACGGCGGATCGCGTCGCGCGCCGGCGGCGGCAAAGGCGGGAGCCTCGACGGGTGCTGGAGCCGCGGCGGGTGGCGATTTCGAGGATTTCCCGGCGGCACTCGAAGACGCTGATGATGATCTGCCATTCTAGCGGATAGTCCTAGGCAGGGCAGACGGGATGCAAGCTGTGGGTGGCGAGTCGATGAGTCACGAGTCATGAGCGCTACTGCACTCATTACTCCAAACTCAACACTCACCACCCACAGCTTGCATTCCGCTCGGATCACGTTGGGAGCACATTTTACGAGCACTAAGGCTGACTCGTCCTATTTTGTGATCCTTCCTCGAGCCTCCTAACCGTGAAAGCTCCGCTCCGCCTCTCCGTGCTGTTTGCACTTGCCTTCGCTCTTCCGGTTGGGAACGCGGGCGCCCAGGACCCCCCGGCCGCCGCCCCGGCCGACACCGGCCGCGAAGTCACGCACACGGTGAAGCCCGGCGACACACTGTGGGATATCGCCGCGCAGTATCTGCGGGATCCGTTCAAGTGGCCGGAAATTTTTCGGCGCAATCCGGACGTGGTCGAGAATCCGCATTTGATCTATCCCGGCGAGGTCATCCGGATAACGACGACCGCCGTAAGAGACGAGGCATTGGCGGACGCGGAGCGGGCCGGGAACGTCGTCACAACGATACGCACTGTTCCCGCTCCGGCCGCGACCACCGTGTTTGGGCCCGGCGGTGGACGCGCGCAGCGGCGATTCGAGTTTGAAGAGCGCGGTCGGATCGCCGGCGTCAGGCGCGGAGAGATCGATGTCGCGCCATTCGTCGTGGGCGAAGACGGACCCGCTCTCGCGGGGGAGATCGTAGGCAGCGCCGAGCGCCCCGGGATCGCGATGAACGTCCGCGATCGCCGTTTTCAGCTGAACGACGTCGTCTACATCAAGCCTCCCCCGGGATCCGGGCCCGCAGCGGTGGGCGCACGCTTCACATCGCTTGCTCTGGGACCGGCCGTGATGGACAGCGCGGTGCTCGCGGTTCCCACGGCCATACTGCGCGTAGTGGAATCCCGCCCGGGCCAGCCGATCGCTGCCCGCATCATAAGGCAGTTCGGGGCGGTGCTCATCGGACAGCGGCTCCTGACCTACGAGGCGGAGACGGCGTCATCGACGGCGGCACCGTTGCCATCCCTGGTTGCGATGGAAGGGCGCATAGCGTGGATTCACAACGATCCCGTTCTGCCGTCGCTGCAGCATTACGTGTTTCTCGACGTGGCCCCCGGGCTGGCGCGTGTAGGAGACCGATTCGTGTTGATCGATCAGACACGGCGCGGCGTTGCAGACTCGACGAAACCGCCGGAACCAGCTGCACTGGCCCAGGTTGTTCGGGTTACCCCATTCGCGGCGACCGCGATCGTGATCGATCAGGAGCTGCCTACGATATCGATCGGGATGCGGGCGCGACTGACGGCGCGGGTCCCATAACGCGCAGGGCTAGTGCAGGTGTCAGGTATCAGGCATCGAGTAACCGTTTCCGCCCAGCGCGTCCGCTTTTCCTGCGTTTTCCTGATACCTGATACCTGATAGATTGGGCGTCGATGATTCACGTCGCCCACTTCATTGCCATCTCCTGCTACGCAGCCGCCGCCGCGCTCGCCGCAGCGCCGCTCGCGCGCCCGGTACGCCCGCCGGTAAATGCTGTGCTGGCCGCGCTGGCCGCCGGGATCGCCGCGCACGGAGCCGCCATTTTGATGCTCGCCAGGCAGGCCGGCCCGGGCGCGCTGAGCGGGCTCGGACCGTCGCTGTCATTCGCGGCATTCACCGTCGCTCTGGCGCTGCTGATCGTCGAAGGACTCGCGCGGGAGGTCAGTCTCACGCTGATCGCCGCGCCGCTCGCTGCGATCGCCGCGACGGCCGGCAACATCGCCGGAATGCAAACCATGAGCGATCCGGGGGGCGCCCGCGCCGTCTGGCTCGCGCTACACATCGTTCTGGCCTTCGCCGGACTCGCCGCGTACGCCACGGCGGCCGCAGCGGGGACGATGTACCTCGTCGCGCACCGTGATCTCAAGTCGCGCCGGTTCGGGGCCGTGTTCCGGTCCTTTCCTCCGCTCTCGACCCTCGATCGCGTCAACCATGTCGCCGCGATGGGCGGCTTTCTCGTGCTCACGCTCGGAATCGGTCTCGCGGCCGCATACTCCATCGCTTACCGGTCCATAGTCGTGACGCAGGTGGTTTGGGGTGTCGCCGCGTGGCTCGGCATTGCGGTTCTCGCGCTTGGCCGCCTCGCCGGCAAGCTCTCCCCGAGACGCGCAGCGGCGGTGTCCTCGCTTACGTTCGCTTCCGTCGTCCTGCTGTACGTGATCTTCCGGCTCGGCGCGGAAAACCGCGGGCAGTTCCTGTGAGCGTTGTTCCGATTGCGATTCACGCAGCAGGGACGACGGTTGTCGTAGTCGGCGGAGGCAGCGTCGCCACCAGGAAGGCGATCACATTCCTGACCGCGGGCGCGCAGGTGAGCGTGATAGCGCCCGTCGTATCGGAGGAACTACGCGAGAAGGCGGACGCCAACGACAGGCTTCACCTTCATGCGCGGGAGTATGCGCCAGCGGACATCGGTGAAGCGATGCTGGTAGTCGCTGCGACGGACATTCCTGCCGTGAACGAACGGGTCGTCGCGGACGCGCGTCGCGCCGGCAAGCTGGTCAACCGCGTGGATGTGCCGCACGAGGGGAGTTTTTCCACGATGGCTGTCCATCGCGCGGGCGACTTGACGGTCGGTGTTGTGGCGGGCGTTCCGCGCGCCGCCTCGCGCGTGCGGGATGAAATCGCGAAGCAGTTCGACCAGCGTTACGCGGACGCGCTGGAATTTCTCGTGACGGCGAGGGCAGCGCTTCTTGCCCGCGGAGAGCCCGACGGATGGCGCGCGCTCGCGGACGACCTGGTGCCTCCCGAGTTCTGCGACCTGGTCGAAGGCGGCGAATTCCAGCAGAGGACGACGCCATGGCGCTAATCGTCGTCGGAGCGAGC
>JACDCY010000132.1 GCA_013817305.1 Gemmatimonadaceae bacterium
CGGGAGTTCGTGCAGGACGCGCTCGACCCGGAGTCAGTGGCCCGGGCGCTCGACGCATTGCTCACGGATACGGGGCTGCGCCGGCGCACGATCGAAGATCTCGCCGAAGTGCGCTCGAAGCTCGGAAGTCCGGGGGCATCGGCCCGGGTCGCGCGGATGGCCAGCGAGCTGGTCGCGTGAGCGACGACGATTCCACTCGCAGGAAGCTTCCACTGTCCGATCGGCTCGCGGTGGTACTGGGCGGCAGGCTGATCCGCCTGCTGGCGTCGACCTGGAAATACCGCGTGCGCGACGCTGAACGACTGCAGAAGCTTCGCGCGGGTGACGCGCCTTTCATTTTCTCGATCTGGCACGGCCAGCTGCTTCCTCTGATCTGGCATCACCGGGATCAGGGAGTCTCGATACTGGTGAGCGAGCACAAGGACGGCGAGCTGATAGCCCGGTTCGCAGAATCGATCGGCTACGGTACCATTCGCGGATCGTCCACGCGCGGGGCGGCCGGCGCGCTGCTCGGGCTCGTGCGCGCCCTAGCAGAGGGGAAGGAAGTCGGGATCACGCCCGATGGTCCGCGCGGGCCGGCATGCAGCTACGCGCCCGGGGCTGCGGTTGCCGCGAGCAAAGCCGGCGCTCTCATCTTGCCCATGGCCGCGCACGCCGATCGTGCGTGGAGGCTGGGGAGCTGGGATCGCTTCATGATCCCGAAGCCGTTCGCGCGGGTGACCATCGCTTATGGCGAGCCGGTGGGACTGCCGGGTGACGCGCGCGCAGCCGCGGCCGAGACGGCGCGATTGGAGTCTGCGATGAACGCCGCGGTGGGCGCCGCGGAGGGCGCCGCATTGAGCTGATGGCCATCGAGGATCTGTGGCGCTCCCGTAGTGTCACCGCCCGCGCGGCAAGAGCTCTCCTACGGCCGGCGGAGAGAGCGATGGCGGGCGCCGTTGCAACGCGGAACGCGCTGTACGACCGTGGCGCATTTACTGTGCGCGCGACGGCGATCCCGGCGATCAGCGTCGGTAACCTTACAGTCGGCGGGACAGGGAAGACGCCCGTGTCCGCGTGGATCGCGCAGCAGCTGGCCGCACGCGGGTTCGCGCCGGCGGTCGTGCTGCGCGGGTACGGGGATGACGAGCCGCTGGTCCACGCAGTTCTCAACCCTTCCATCCCTGTAGTGGTTTCGGCGGACAGGGCGAAGGGCGTCGCCGACGCGGCCGCGCGCGGAGCGGATGTGGCGGTACTCGACGACGCTTTCCAGCACCGTAGAGTCGCTCGCGCTGCGGACATCGTGCTCGTTGCCGCAGACGGTTGGACCATTCCGCGCCGGATGTTACCCTCGGGGCCATGGCGGGAGCCGCTTGAAGCACTGCGCCGGGCGGACCTGGTCGTGGTCACGAGCAAGGCCGCTACGAGCACGGAAGTGGACGCTGTCCGGATGGCTGTCACGCGCGCGGCCCCCGACACACCGGTTGCCGGCATCTCGCTCGATCTGGGCGAGCTGTTCAGGTTCGGCGATCCGGGCGCCCGGCTCCCGCCCGGCGGGTTGTCGGGAGCGAACGTGCTGGCGGTAGCGGCCGTCGGAAATCCCGACGCGTTTTTCGCGCAGCTGCGGCGCGCGGGCGCGATCGTGTCTGCACAGAGCTTTCCCGATCACCACCGCTTCACGCTCGAAGAAGTCCACCGGCTGGCATTGCTCGCACCGGCCGGCGGGATGGCCATATGCACCCTCAAGGACGCAGTCAAGCTGCTGCCGTTGTGGCCTGCCGACGCAGCTGCCTTATGGTATGTTTCACAGCCCATTCGGGTGGAGTGGGGCGCCGAGCTTTTCGATCGGCTCCTGGATGCGCTGCTGGCGCGCCGCGCCGCCCGTTGACACTCACTGACAAGGATCAACCGAAGCCCGCGCGCAGCGCGGAACTCTTCCTGAAAATGGCAACCTTCGAAGACCGCCGCCTCACACCCGCGCAGGGAATAATCGGCCGGGACAAAGACCGCTTTCTCGCCGAGGAGAATCCATTCGAGGCCATGATGTCGCGCTTCGACAGAGCGGCGGAGCTCCTCGATCTGGATGCCGGGCTGGTAAAGGTGCTACGCCAGCCGGAGAAGCAGATCATCGTCGCCGTACCGGTCCTGAAGGACGATGGCAGCGTGGACGTGTATACAGGCTATCGCGTGCTGTACAACACATCGCGGGGACCGGCCAAAGGCGGCATTCGCTTCGACACCGCCGTCACGCTGGAAGAGGTGAAGGCCCTCGCGGCATGGATGACGTGGAAGTGCGCGGTCGTCGACATCCCCTTCGGCGGAGCCAAGGGCGGTGTCAACTGCGACCCGGAGAAGATGAGCGTCGGCGAGCTCGAGCGGATGACCCGTCGCTACACCGCAGGAATCATCCATACGCTCGGCCCCGACTCCGACGTGCCCGCGCCGGACGTGAACACCAACGAGCGCGTCATGGCGTGGCTGATGGACACGTACTCGATGCACGTCGGGCACACGGTGACTGCGGTAGTTACGGGCAAGCCTGTCGTGATGGGCGGCTCACTTGGCCGGCGCGAGGCGACGGGCCGGGGCTGCATGATCGTGACCAGGGAGGCGCTGAATCATCTCGGGCTGGCCGTCCGTAACGCGACTGTCGCGGTGCAGGGTTTCGGCAACGTCGGCTCGGTGGCGGCGGATCTTCTGTCGCAGGAGGGGTGCAGGATTGTCGCCATCGGTGATCGGCACGCATCGCTGCACAACGCTGAAGGCATCGACGTGCAGGCGGCGATAGAGCACGTGCGGAAGAACGGCTCGCTCCAGACGTTCGACGGCGGGGACAGGATCAAGCCGGAAGAAATGCTCACGCTCGATGTCGACGTGTTGCTGCCGGCGGCGCTGGAGAACGTCATTACGACAAAGAACGCCGCTCAGATCCGCGCAAAGATCATCTGCGAGGGCGCGAACGGCCCGACGACCGCGCCGGCCGACGCGATTCTGGACGAGAAGGGCGTGTTCGTAATTCCGGACATTCTCGCGAATGCAGGCGGCGTCACGGTCTCGTACTTCGAGTGGGTTCAGAACCGCGGCGGTTATTTCTGGACGGAAGATCTGGTCAACGATCGGTTGCGCGACATCATGTGCCGGAGCTTCTCGAACGTCCTCGGCATCTCGAAGAAGCACAAGGTCAACATGCGCACTGCCGCGTACATGTTGTCGGTCGAGCGGGTCTCGACCGTGCACAAGCTGCGCGGCATCTACGCCTGACGCTCGCCGATGCGAGTCATAGTTGCGGTGGTGGGGAAGCCGAAGGATTCTTCCCTGGCCGGCGCGATCGCTGAGTACGAGACGCGGGCCGCGAGGTATTGGCCTCTGGAGATAAGCGAGGTACGCGAGGAATCCGGCAAAGGCGCGTCGCCCGCAGTAGTGAAAAAGCGCGAAGGGCAGCGGCTTCGCGAGAAGATTGGCGAGCCGGCGCGAGCCGTCGTGTGCGATCCG
>JACDCY010000133.1 GCA_013817305.1 Gemmatimonadaceae bacterium
ACGCTGGGAGACTAACGGCGTGCTGTGGTAACGCGCGCTCATCGGCATTATGTGGGTGATCTTTGTCAAGGGGCTCATCGGGTTTTCCGTCTGAACCGTGCTGCGGTGCTGGGTGAGACGCCGAGGAGCTGGGCGATGTCGGTCCAGGTGAGCTCTTGGTCGCGGGCGTCGTTGATGGCCGCGGGGAGCATCTGGTGGGCTTGGCAGATGAGGCTGGCCAGGGCGTGCAGGCGGACGCCGCTCTCGCCGAGCCAGTAGGCGGTGCGCAGTCGGGCGAGGTCGTCGAGGGCTTGTTCCAGCACGAGGGCGCTGGCGTCGTCGGCGCGGGGTGCGGGCAGGTCATCTGCGCTGGTGAGGCGGAGTGCGGGGCGGGTCATGACGCGTCCTGGTCTAGGTCGGCAAGGAGCCTTCCGAAGAGTTGCTGACGGTGGGCCTGTTCCTTGGCCGCGGCGTCGTCGTGCTGCTGTTGCAGGGTCGGTCTGAACTCGATGCTGGTCTGGAAGAACGTGCACGTCTCGCAGACGCTTTCGAAGGCGCAGTCCAGGTGCTGGGGTCGGGCGCAGTAGCCGTTGCCCAGCATGCGGTGGTGCTCTCGGCGCAGCCGGGACAGGGTCGGGCCGAGGGTGTCCGCGGGCAGCGGGGTGTTCGTCGCATAGAGGGCTTCGACCTTCTCGGTGACCGCGAAGTACTGCTCGGCGACGGTGCGGTTGGCGATCTTGGCGTAGCGAAGGGTCATGTCCATGCTGTGGTGGCCGAGCATCGCGGCGATGGCTTCCAGGCTCATGCCCCGGTTGATGGCCTGGGTGGCCAGGGTGTGGCGCATCTGGTGGGGGTGGACGTGGCCTATCCCCGCGGCCTTCGCGGCAAGGTTGAGCATCCGGGTGATGGTGTGGCGGTCCAGCGGGGTGCCGCCCTCCCGCGGCAACAGCAGCGGATTGGCCGGGGCCACGTGCGCAGCGCG
Organism: Gemmatimonadaceae bacterium; assembly: GCA_013817305.1. Taxonomy (GTDB): domain Bacteria; phylum Gemmatimonadota; class Gemmatimonadetes; order Gemmatimonadales; family Gemmatimonadaceae; genus JACDCY01. The sequence goes on from JACDCY010000133.1 coordinate 962, forward strand.
GTACTCGCCGATGAGGGTGACGACATGGGGGTGCAGGGGCAGGTAGCGGTCGTCGTGGAGTTTTCCGACGGGGACGTGGAGCCAGTGCCCGTCGCCGATGAGCACGACCGCGTCGGCGCGCAACGCGATGAGCTCCCCAACGCGCAGCCCGGTGCGCAGCAGAACCTCGCTGACGACCCGGATGAGCAGCCGGCGTTGTCCTTGGGCGGCGCGCAGGAACTTCGCGGCGTCGGCGTCGTCGAGGGCCTTGGGCAGCGCCTTGTCCTGCCGGGGCAGGTCAGCGGTGATGATCGGGACCCGCGCGGGGGCGTCAGCCCAGCCCCACTCCTGGATCCGAACGAAGAACATGCGCAAGGTCCCGAGTCGGTGAGCGATCGTGTTCACGGTCACCTTCCCTGAGGTGCGACCGGGTCGGTTCTTCAACCAGGGCTTGAAGTTCTCGATGTGCTCGCGTCCGACCGCGGCGACGGTCTTGACCTCGGGGTGGGCTTCGGCGAGGAACGCCGCGAAGCACCGCAATGCCAGGTCTGCGCCGCCGACGCTGCCTGGTCGCAGAGTGCAGGCGACCTGCTCGAGGTAGCGGCCCATAGTGGCGACCATGACCGGCCGGTCCACGGCCAGCTGGTCCCAGTCGGGCATCCGCAGCGCGCTCACCGCTGGCCTCCGGCCGCGCGGGGATGGGGGTGGTCTGCGAAGACCTGGGCGTCAATCACTTCCGCGGCGCGGCGGTACTGGGCCGCGAGCCAGTCATCACCGAGGTGCAGGTAGATCCGGGTCGATTCGATCGACGCGTGCCCGGCCTGGGCCTGGATCGCTTCCAACGCCATGCCGGCCTCCCGCAAGCGGGTCAGGCAAGTGTGGCGCAGCTCGTGGCACGTCGCGTGCGCGAGCCCGGCCCGGGCGCGCGCCCCGTCCATCACTGTGTCAACCCCGGCGGCGGACAGCGCCTGACCGCGGCGGGGGCCCTTCAGGGCGACGAACAGCTTCTCCGTTTCCGCCTCGGCGGGTCGTTCGGTGTCGAGGTAGGCACCGACGCTAGTGAAGAACCGGCCCGAGACCGGAACCTGCCGCTGGTGGCCGCCCTTGCCCTGGGCGATGAACACCTGCCGGGCACCGGCCCGGATGTCTTCCATGCGCAGGCCGAGGACCTCGCAGCGACGCAACCCACCCAGAACCATCGCCTCGAACATCGCCCGGTCCCGGTGGGTGTTCGCTGCTGCGAGCAGTGCATCGACCTCGGCGGGTTCCAGCACACGTGGCAGCGTCCGCGGGCTGCGCACCAGCGGCACTCCCTGCCGCGGGCGGGAGACCTCTCGTCGGGTCGGCAGCCCTCGCGGGACAGGGTTGGCCAGTACGTCACCCCGGACGGTGAGGTAGGAGAACAGCCCCGAGATCGTCGACAGTCGACGGCGGACCGTGCGGGCGCTCACTTGTGCTGCGTCGTTGACCGCGCGAAAGCTGCGACCGTCACCGCCGCTGCGCTGGGAGGTGATGAAAGCGAGTACGTCCGCGCTGGTGACCTCGTGAGGTTCCTTCGCGACGAAGCGGAAGAACACCACCACGTCGTAGCCGGCAGCCAGGACTGAATTCGGTCGTGCGCGACCAGCGAGGAACTCCAGGTAGTCGTCCAGCAGCGGCACACCCACGCGCACCACGAGCTCCCCGGCAGGGGACACACCACGATTCAGACAGGGTTCGTTGAACGCCACAACAGGGTCTCCATCTCCACGGACGGCAGACCCCAACAGCCCACCGGTACATCCATAAAGATCACCCGCATATCAAGCACGAGCGGATGTTTTCTGGGACGGACGCGGGCGACCCGACCATTCATCGGTAGAGTCGTGGGCATGTGTGCTGGTGCGTCCGTGACTCGTCCCTGCCGTTTTCGCTGACGGCGCCGGGACAGTCTGTAGGTAAGTTCCTCGCTTCCGCGCCGCCGGCTTCCTTCCAGGCGGCCGTTCGCGTTGCCTGGCCCCTGCCATCCCTCAGGAGCCGCGCATGTACGGACACAAGCACCCCGAGCCGACCGATCCGCGCGTCGGACCAGCAATCGTCTACTTGATCGTTGGCCTTCCCGGTGCAGGGAAAACAACTCACGCGAAGGAACTGGAGATCAGCGCGTCGGCCCTACGGCTAACGCCAGACGAGTGGCAGATCCTGCTGTTTGGCGATCAAAACCCGCCAGATCTGCGTGACCTCGTTGAAGGCAAGTTGGTTCAGCTCGGCATGCGGGCCGCGGAGCTGGGCACCAATGTCGTCTTCGACTTCGGGTTCTGGGGAAAGGACGAACGATCAGCGCTCCGCTGGATCGCTGACGCCGTCGGTGCGCGTAGCCAAGTCGTCTACCTGCCGATTGACCACGAGGAGCAACGCAGTCGTGTCACCAATCGGTTGGCAACTACGCCCGATCAAACGTTCCACATGAGCGACGTTGAACTTGAGCAGTGGCGGGCTCAGTTTCAAGCGCCGGACGACGAAGAACTGCAAGGTTCTCAGATTCCG
>JACDCY010000134.1 GCA_013817305.1 Gemmatimonadaceae bacterium
CACCCGACCCGCCCACCGAAGCGCGCCGCCGGGACCGCCAGCACGAGCGCCGCCAGCGGCAGGTACGGCGGCTTGCTCGCCCCGACCCACGCCGCCGCGAGCACGAGCACGCCCACTTCCCACCACGCCGCCCGCCGGTCGGCGAGGGTCAGCCGCAGCACCACCGCCGGGATGAGGAGCGCGGCCCCGATCACGCCGACCTCGGGGGCGTGGGAGCCGAGCAGGTGGATCGTCATCGGCGAGAGCGCGACGAGCCCGAGGAAGCGGCGGCCGGCAGGGGCGACCGCCAGGGAGAGAGCAACGAGTGCGGTGCCGAACAGGAGGTTGGCGACCCGGCCGGCGTAGAACGCGGCGAGCGGCCCGCCGCCGAGCGCGCGGGCGACGCGGATGCCGGCCGCCTGCGGGAGGAACGGCACGCAGGTGTACGGGGCCGCGGTGAAGTAGGTAAACACCCGCAGCTCGCCGCCGGCGTCGAGGGCCGCGAGTTCGCGCCAATCGGCGGCGGTGAACTTCTCCTCCGGGTGGTCGGCCATCCGGTGCGGCGCGACGACAATCCGCACCACGCCTGGCGGGAACCGGCCGCCGCCCCAGCCGTCGAACGTCTCCGGGACGTGGTGCCCGTCGGCGACGTGGTACGCCCGGAGAAAACAGAGCCCCTCATCCGGCGTCTGCCCCGGCGGGACGACCAGCGCGGACGCCGCCCCGGCCAGGAGCACCGCGAGGGTGAAGACCGCGACTTCGACTCGACCCGCGCGCATGGGGGCACCCGTAGGAGGGCGGGAGCGTACCGCCGCGGCCGCGGCGGGTCAACCGGAGTGGGCCGCACTACTGACCTCCCATACACCCGCGGCGGGGGGTAACCTTCCCTCACTTTTCGCTCCCAAACCGGGTCCGTAACCCCCACAATGAGGCTCCGCCGCGCCCCGGCGCGGCCGACTCACGCCCCGAGGACCGCACCATGGCACCCCCCAAGAAGACGACCGCCGCCCCGAAGGTCCCCGCGAAGTCGAAGGCCGTGGCGAAGGCGCCCGCGACCCGCGGCAAGAAGGCGACGCTGTCCGCCGACCCCGGCGCGACGCCGCTGCTGGTGCGGCCGACCGGGCCGACCAAGTTCACGCTCTACAACCTGCTCGGCGAGCCGCGGGCGTACTACCTCGTCGAGCCGAGCGAGCTCGACCGCCCCGAGCCCGACCCGAAGCGGAAAACGGTCGCCCACAGCGTCATCGTCGTGGACCGCTCCGGGAGCATGTACGGGGCGATGGCCGACACCCGCGACACGCTCCTCAAACTGCTCACGCTCGACGAGTACGCCCAGTACGACATCGTCGTCACGCTCATCTCGTACAGCAGCGCCGGCGACGCGACGTGCCACTTCGAGCGGGCGCCGATCCGCGAGATCATGAAGCCCGGGAGCAAGTACCAGAAGGCGATCAGCCAGCTCCAGGTGACCGGGGCGACGTGCATCTCCGGCGGCCTCAAACTCGCCCTGGAGAAGATCGCCCGGGACGAACTGACCGCGATCACCGTCCACTCCGACGGCTACGCCAACGACCCGTCGCCGAACGCGGAAGCGACCACGCTCATGAGCCTGGTCACCGGCTTGAAGGGGACGGACGCGTTCGTCAACACCATCGCCTACACCGACTACTCGGACTTCCGCCTCCTCGCCCGGCTGGCGAACGCCGGCAGCGGGGCGTGCGTGAAGGCGGGGAACATCGCCGCGGTCTACAACTCGCTCTACCCGATCTTTCCCAGATGACTGCGTCTGGGTAGATCGGTGCCAGTTTCGGTTCGGCGTCGTCCCCGGTCAAGCACATTTCCACCTCCGTTACGGGAATCGGACACCGATGGACGCCCCGGAAACGCTCCGAGCACCTCCGGAGACCCGCCCTGAGCCCGGTTCCGCTGCCCGAAACGGCTATCGGGCCGTACCGCTCCCGCAAGCGATGCCGCCCGATCCTCGTTCCCGCCCGTCAACGTGCGCCGCCACGCGTCATCCCGAGTCGTCCGCCCGCCGCAACCGTCCGATCCGCGTCAGGATCGCCGCAAACAACGTTCGCGGCACCGCCACCTCGGCCAACTGGAAGATCACGGACTTCGCGTGTGTCACCACCTTGGCCCCGATCTTGATCAACTTCTCGCGGAGTGTCGTCAGGCTCCAGTGCCGGACCGGCTTCGGCAGCACCACCTGCCGAAGGAAGTTGCCCAGGTTGTACGCCAGGGCGAACAACTGCACCCGGGCCGCGTTGTCTCGGAACCGCCGGCACGACAACTTGGTCCACTGCACGGCATTCTTCCCTTCCTTGATCCACTGCTCCGCCGTGCCCCGCTGGTTGTAAAACCGGACCACCCGCTTCGAACGCCACTTCAAGTTCGTTACGATGAAGCCCACCCGCGGGAACAACTCGCCGGCGTGCCAGGCGATCTTGACCACCACCCGGCGGGGTTGGTCCCACGACCCGGCCCGGTAGCGGAAGCCGTGGTAGAAGACCTTCGGCTGGTGCGACGGGCGGCCCACCGGGCGAGTCATCCACCGGGCGATCTTCCGCTCCAGGACCGCGTTGGACTTCAGCCGGATGGCGTACCGGAACCCCTCCCGCTCCAGCAACGCGAACAGCTTCGGCAGGGCGAACGCGGAATCCCCGCGGAAGAACTTCGGGATGTCCCGGCCGCGATACCGGTCGATCACCGGCATCAGCACCCGCCGCCAGAACTTCGCGCTGGCGTGGTTCCCCCGCCGGAGCATGACCCGCTCCACGTCCCCGAACTGGTTGAACAGGAACAGGGGGTGGTAGCAGGTGCACTCGAAGTGGCCGTTGTACGCCGACCCCTGCTGCCGGCCGTACGTCTCGCTCACGGAACTATCCATGTCGAGGATGAGTTTGGTGAGCGTGCGGTGCCGGTGGGTCTGGTCGATCCATCGCCCCAGCACGTCCGAGAGGTGCTTCAGGTTCTCCCGCGTGCCGAGCGTGTCCGTCTCGAACCGGGCCATCTCGCTGGTGGACGCGGCGGTGCGATCCTTGGCCCGGCCGCCGACCACGGCCCGCATCGCCGGATCGACGCACAGCCGCTCGGCGTCGTTCACGTCCTCGTACCCGGCCAGTCGGCTGTAGATGGACTGGCGGAGGAGGGCTTCCAGGCCGTGCTGCGTGTTTGGGCCGGTGCGGGAGTCGTGCAGCCCGGTCGCCGCCGTGGTGGTCAGTTCCAGGGCGTAGTCGAGTTCGCGGTAGGCGAGCAGTCCGGCGTCGCTGGTGACGGTCGAGCCGTGGAACTCCAGCTTGATCTGGCGGTCGAACTCGACGCGGAGAGGAGGGGTTCGGCGGTCACCCATGGGGGGCCTCGGTCATTCTGGCAGGGAAGCGTCGGAAACGCTGGGAATCCCAGGGTTCCGGCGCAAATCCCTTGCCCAAACACCAAGGTCATCTGGGAAATCCGGGAGAAGCTAACGCCGTTCGCGCTCGG
>JACDCY010000135.1 GCA_013817305.1 Gemmatimonadaceae bacterium
CGCGGGTGGCAGTGGCCCTGATTGACGGCCGAGTAGGCGCTAAGGCAGTCGAGGTACTTTTTACCTTCAACGTCGAACACCCACGCACCCTCGCCGCGCTCGATCACGATGTCGAGGGGATGGTAGTTGTGCGCGCCCCACTGATCCTCCAGTGTGATCAAGGCGGCGGCTTCGGGATGGTGGGTAGTAGTCGTCATGGAAGAGGGTGGCGGATCAGAAGAAGAATACGGTTCCCCCGCTGGTGCCACCAAAGCGGGAGTTGACGACGTTGCTGTAGATGGAGCCGAACGAATAGCTCAGGCCGGCGGACACAAAGTACCGGTACGACGTGGCAAGTTGGCGTCGCCGTAGCAGGACCTGCTCGTCGCTCAGCTCCCCGCCGGCAATGTACAACTGGTCCCGAATCAGCGACGCATTGCCCGATAGGCTGACCGACAGGCCCTTGATGAGTCTCCAGTCGAGGTTGGTGAAAAACACGAGACGCTGCTTGGAGAAATCGTGAATGAATGCCGCGGCTTCGAGCGAGGTGCTTACGGATCCCCAGGGCTGCTTGACGTCGAGCGAGGCGATCAACGCCTGATCGCCCAAGGTTTCGCGAATTTCGTTGTAGATGGTGGTGTCTTCGTAGCGAAAGTGATTGAGCCCTGCCGAGTACTGGAGCGTGAGCTGCCGGCGTGTCGATTCCGCGTAAGGGAAGAAGTTGTATTCGATTGCCGGAGCCACGCGCGCGGCCAACTCTTGATTGAGAAAGGTTGACGACGAGACCGACGCGCGCTGCCCGACGGACCATTGGGGACCGAGGCTTTTGACGATCAGGCTCGTGGCGCCGTACCCGCGGCTGTAGTTGTTGAACTTGCGGCCGTCGTTAAAAGTGAACTTGTTCTCGCTGTAGTTGATGTTCATGCCGAAGTTCGTCTTCCATGCAGGTGAGATCCTGTTGGCGGAAACGCTGCCGAACAGATTGCCTGCTTTGCTCGTTTTTTCGCCGTTGAAGAATCCGCGCGCCGAAGTTCGGAATACCCAGAGATTCCAGCGATCGCGTACCGGGAGCGCGGCCACACCCGGGCCCTCAGCCCTCCCGCTGATCATTAGCGTCGAGGCCACGGGCGACCGCGCGGCGTACCGGACGAGGCCCAGCTTGAGAACGGCGGAAATGCCGCGCCGCGTCTGGTCCGACGATTCCGCGACACGCGAGAAATACGACAGGGTGTCCTGCTTGCCGCTGAACTGGCGCAACCCGATGAAGTTGGCCGTATACTCGGTTCCCCCGGAGCCGGTTCGCTGGGCCGTAACCAGCACGTGGACGTCGGCTACCGCGCGGTCCCGGACGTGGTCTATCCACGCGATGTCTTCACGCAGGAAATCGTCATCGCACCGCTCGCAGTCGATGAACACCCTTGGCTTGCCAGTCGCGGCGCTGTCCGCGGCGGCCGGCTGTTGTGCGTCTGCAGGTGTCAGAGCGGACGCAGCCGATAGCGCGACGGCGGCGCGGAGAATGATCGAACGTATTTTCATATCTGAGGGTTAATTCGCGTCTATGGGTACGGCGATCGGGCGCTATACGTTGAAGCGAAAAAGCATCACGTCCCCGTCCTGCACAACGTACTCTTTCCCCTCGGCGCGGACGAGGCCTTTGTCGCGTGCCTCCTTGAGGCCGCCGCTGGCGAGGAAATCGGGGAGCCCCACGGTCTCGGCCCGGATGAATCCGCGCTCGAAGTCGGTATGGATCACGCCCGCAGCCTTCGGGGCGGTGTCACCGCGATGGATCGTCCAGGCGCGCACTTCCTGCTCGCCGGCGGTGAAATAAGTCTGGAGGCCGAGCAGCTCGTAGCTCGCTTGAATGAGCCGTTCCAGCCCTGCGGAGCTTAGCCCGAGCGACTGAAGAAACTCCGCGCGGTCATCCGGAGCGAGTTGCGCCAGCTCGGCCTCGATCCGCGCGGAGAAAGGGACCACCTGCGCGTGTTCGCCGCTCTTGCTGATCGCCTGGCGCAGTGCTTTGAGGTGCGGGCCCTCATCGCCCGACAGCTCGTGGTCGGTGACGTTGGCCGCGTACAACACCGGCTTTGCCGTCAGGAGACTGAGCGGAGCGAGCGTAGCGCGCTCTTCCGCCGAAAGGTTGGCCTCCCACAGTCCGCGTCCGTCCTTCAGAAACTCGAAGGCGCGCTTGAGCACGGGCAGCTCGGCGACGGCCTCCTTCTCGCCGGACTTTGCCGAGCGCGCGGTCCGGTCGAGCCGCTTCTCGACGGTGCCGAGGTCCGCGAGCGCGAGCTCGAACTCGATGACCTCGCGGTCGCGAACCGGGTTCACCGATCCCATCACATGCGTGACGTCTTCGTCCTCGAAGCAGCGGACGACGTGCACGATCGCATCCGTCTCGCGGATGTTCGCGAGGAATTTGTTGCCGAGCCCTTCGCCTTCGGCGGCGCCTTTTACGAGGCCGGCAATATCGACGAACTGAACCACGGCGGGGACCGTGCGCTTTGGCTTTACGATCTCCGCGAGCTGCGCGAGGCGCTTATCCGGAACCTCGACCATCCCGACGTTCGGCTCGACTGTGCAGAACGGGTAGTTGGCCGCTTCAGCCGCCGCCGATGTGAGCGCATTGAAAAGCGTGGACTTGCCGACGTTGGGGAGACCGACGATTCCGAGACGGAGCAAAAGGCTTGGGGGATGATGGTTTTATGGATGCGGGCGCCGCGGAAAGCAGCCAATCCTAATGCGTCCAGATGCAGAAGTACCGGAAGCTAAGCGTGCGGCAGGGCGCGCACTCATTCAGCCCGAGGTTGGATCGTGGGTCAATCCCGGTCGCGGTCGCCTGTGATTGCGGATTGAGGACTTTGCGGCCTCAGGACTAACCGCCATTGAGGATCGGCGATCAAGTGAGGACCGCGGAGAGAGGCATACGACACGTGCGACTCTTTCCCTTCTGTTCCGCCCATCCTCAGTCCTCACTTGATCGCCGATCCTCAATGGCGGTTAGTCCTGAGGCCGCAAAGTCCTCAATCCGAAGTCGCAACAACATGTTTCCGCACGCGGTCAGCTCAGGCTATGAACCACGGTGCCAGCACCAGACTCACGATCGACATCAGCTTGATGAGGATGTTCATGGACGGGCCCGACGTGTCCTTGAACGGATCGCCTACGGTATCGCCGACGACGGCTGCCTTGTGAGCGTCGGATCCCTTTCCGCCGTGCAGCCCGCCTTCGATGGACTTCTTGGCGTTGTCCCACGCGCCGCCGGCGTTGGCCATGAACAGCGCCATCATCACACCTGTGACCGTTGCGCCGGCAAGGAAGCCAGCGAGCGCTTCGATTCCCATGAACTTGCCGACGATCACCGGCAGTGTGATCGACACGACGCCCGGCACGATCATCTCCTTGAGCGCGCTCTTCGTCGAGATGTCCACGCAACGCGCGGAGTCGGGCTTGCCCGTTCCTTCCATCAGCCCCGGGATCTCGCG
>JACDCY010000136.1 GCA_013817305.1 Gemmatimonadaceae bacterium
CTTGATGTCGGCCGCCGCTTTCATGCACGCGGCGGCCGTGCGGTTCAGCACTTCCGATGAGCTGAACCGGATCGAGAAGATGTCATTCAGAGTGGCGGCCATCGGGCGGTCCCCTCCTTCGTCGTCCGGAAGAAAAGAGGCCGGCCGGGGTGTTCCACCCGGCCGGCCCCGCGTGGCGTCATCCGGCTTAGATGCCGGTGACCTTGCAGAACGCCGAGTAGCGGAGGATCTCCAGCGACAGCCGCTCCTCAGCCCGCATCGTGACCTGGTTGCGGGTGAAGTCGTCGTTGACGTAGCCCATGTCGATCCGCAGGCCGAGCCGGCGGGAGATGTGGCTGTACATCCGGAAGTCACCGACCAGGGCGGTGTTCTCGGTCATCGCCGTCGTGACGATGACCGGCTGGCCCCAGATCCGCTGCGGGCCGGCCTCGGAGGGCGAGCCCCAGATGTACGCGCCGGTCCCGCTCTCCTTCAGGGTCCGGACGGCCATCCAGTCGTTGGGGTGGAACACGATCCCGGACACGTCGGAGAACCCGGTGTGCTGGACCTTGGTCATCGCCGCCAGGACGGCGTCGGGGACGTTGTCCGCGCCGAGGGCCTGGGTCTGGACGCCGGCCGTGGCCGCCGCCGCCGACAGGAAGCCCTGGAGCTGCGGGCTGACGCCGGTGCCGTTGAGGAGCTGGTTCTCCTCGGTCAACATCACCATCATCCCGAGCCGGTTGTCGATGACGCCCTGAATCGCGGGCACGTCCATGATCTGCTCTTCCGTGACCGGGAGCGTCACGGCGATCTTCTGGACCTGCGCGGTCGTCTGGGTCCAGACCGACGCGCCCTCGGGCTTGACGGCACCCTCGGCCACGGTCGCGGCGTTGTTGGTGAAGGTGGTCTCCACCATGTACTTGATCTGGCTGAGGGTCGTCTGGTCCTGCGGGATCAGGTCGGCGACCATCGGCCGGCGGAGCGCGAACGGGACGACCACGTTGGTCCGGTTGTTCGCGGCGGCGAACCCGGCCGAGGTCGTCATCAGGGTCTTGAGGTTGAAGTCGGCCAGGTCGACCACCTGACGGTCGCCGGCCCCGGTGTACGCCTTGTAGTTGGGCGACTCGATGAACTGCTGGCCGATCGACTTCTGCTCGGCCTCGTTGACGTGGAAGTCGGTGCCGAACGGGATCGGCATGTGGGGCTGGCGGATGGACTTGAGCATCGCCGCGTTGCGTTCGTCGGCGAGCCACGCGGCCCGCTGCTCGTCGCGCTGCGGGCCGAGGTCGTTCAGCTCGGCGTCGATCGACTTGAACTCGTCGCGGGCGGCGTCATCCGCGAAGATGACCCGGCCGTCGGCGTCCTTGTTGCTCATCAGCTCATGCTGACGCTTGGCCTTCGCCTCGATCCGGCCCTCAAGCTCCTTGAGGGCGGCCGACTTCGGCGTAGGGAGGATCATGGGGACGGACATCGGTTGATGTCTCCTGGCTGCGCTGTCGTGCGGGCGGGTGTCAGCGGCGCAGCAGGGCGAGGGTCGCCAGGCCCGCGAGGGCGAGGGCGTCGTCGTCGTGCGGGATCGCCGCCGGGGGGCTCGGCTTGCCGATGGCCTTCGCCGCCGCCAGGAGGGCGTCGAGGTCGTCGCGCAGGCCCCCGATCTCGACCAGTCGATCGGCCGGGACCGGGTGTCCGTCCGCGTGCTTCAGGGCCGCGTAGGACTCCAGCCGAAGGGTGTGGGCCCGGACGATGGCAGGGATCGTCTCGGCCGCGGCCTTCATGCTGAGGTGGGAGCCGAGGCGGGCGAGGCAGGCCGCCCGCTCGGCGTGTGCGATGGCCTTCGCCTCGGGCTCGGTGGCCGCCGCGAAGATCGCGGGCAGCACGGCCGTCAGCTTGGCCCGGTACTCGTCGTGGGCCGCGCCGATCCGGGCGAACTTGGCGGCCGCGTCGAGCGTGTCGTCGTGGATGGTCGTGTAGAGGACCATGGCCATGGCGTCGTTCAGCCGACCGGCCACGCCGCACGCCATCGAGTGTTCCAGGTCGTCGCCGAGCAGGTCGGCCTTGATCTCGACCTCATGCTCGGCCGCGTACTCCTCCAGCGACTTGACCGCGTGGACGGTCCGCGCCAGGTGCGGGTCGGCCGGGGTGTGCGTCAGCGACCCCTCGCCGATCGGCCACGCCTTGAGCTGGTTGGAGCCGTTGACCTGCTTCTCGCGGCGGACCTTGTGCGAGACCGCCCCGCTCGACAGCCCGAGCTTACCGGCCCGCGCCATGTCGCGGATCTTGGCCTCGTACTCGTCGCGGGCGTGGAGGATGCCCTCCACCCACAGCCCGATCTTGTCCGCCTTGAACTCCCACGCCCCTAACTCACGGTCGCCGATGACCGGGTCGAGCGTGTGGTGGAAGTGCATCGGGATCGACTTCATGTGCTCCAGGCCGAACCGGGTTTCCTCGGTGAAGTAGTCCTTGTAGCTCGACAGGTCGTGGGTGTCGGGCGTGCCGAACCGCACGAGGTAGCCGCCGAACCGATCGCCCGATTCGTCGAGCGACTTCGCGGCGTCGCCGAAGTAGATGAGCGTGTCGGTCATGGAGGGCCTCGGTTCGGTCGGTCGTGGCGGTCGAACGGGGATCGGCCCGGCGTGCGATGGGCACGCGGGCTGGCGGGGAAGATGAGTTGTGGGGAGCGGTGATCAGGCGGGCGGCACGAACCCGGCCCAGTTGCGGCAGTCGGGGTCGTCCCACATGCGTTGAGCGTTGGCCGTCATCCAGGCCGACCGGCGATCAAGAGCGGCCTGGATGGCGTCGGCCTCGGAGACGGTGGACCAACCGATGAACGCGAAGGTCAACTCGTCGGTGCAATCGGGAACAACTGATAGGCGCGGGCCGTCGGACGGCTCGTCACCCGAATACAGATTAAATCCTTCGTCCGCGAAATTCAGCTTGCCGGACCGGGCGAAGATGTTGACCGCCCACGTCCTGACGGCCACCGCGTCCAGGTCCTTCGGGTCGTCGACCGTCCATTCCTGGACGTTGACGGTCCCTCCATGCTTCAGCGTCTTCCGGTATTCGACGGCGTACCGCTCGGCGGCCTCACGAGTCGAGAAGAAAGCGACCGGCCTGCCGTACTCCCCACAGTCGAACTCGACCAGGAAGACCGTCATGCGTTGCCCCTCATCCGACCGTTCAGCTTCGCCATCGGGGCAACTGTCAAGGATTGCTTGACAGTTGCTCCGTTGAGATCAGGCGGGCGGCACGAACCCGGCCCAGTTGCGGCAGTCGGGGTCGTCCCACATGCGTTGAGCGTTGGCCGTCATCCAGGCCGACCGGCGATCAAGAGCGGCCTGGATGGCGTCGGCCTCGGAGACGATGGACATCCCAGAGAAATACTTCGGCAGGCGGACGAAGTTGTCGGGGTCCGCACTCGATCGCCTGGCGGGCTCCAGCACGCCGTCGGGGAGGATTTCCCGATAATCAAACCTCGACGCGA
>JACDCY010000137.1 GCA_013817305.1 Gemmatimonadaceae bacterium
CCAATTTTACCGACGCCCTCAAATACGCCGTCGTCGCCGGCGCGGTCGCGGGCGGCGGCCTCACCGTGATCGCAAACGCTCCCAACCCCGCAGGTCAATCGATCCTCGCCGGCTACTTCCGCGATGGCGTCGCGCCGCTCGGCCTCCTCCTCGGCGCGCTCCTGCCCACGGCAGTGATCGTGGTTTGTTTCCTCGTTTTCCGCTAGATCCAGCCCGGCGGCTGGAACAACCACGCGCGGCGTTTAGTTGCGTGGACGCACGCTGATTCATACCTTCGCGCCTGTGAAAGCGCCTTCCCCAAAAGCTGCCCGGCTGGTCCCCCTCTTGCGCGGTGCGGGAACAGCGCTCGGGCTGGCGGGCCTGGTCGCCTCCGGCGTGCTCATCGTCGCTACGACGCGACTCGAGCGCGTTGCGTCGCAGCTTTCCGGCGCGGTCGAGACGGTCTCCGTGGCCGCCCAGGCTGAGCGTGCCTTGTTGATGCACAGCCGGGAGTGCGATCTTCTCGGCACCACCAAGCTACCCGAGCACCGGGCGAAGCGCGACCGGGCGCGGCAAGAACTCGATCGCTGGCTGACCGAGCTGGCCCCTCTGGCCGAATCCCCGATCGAGCGGGAACTCTTCCAGCGGATCAGGAGCGATGTGAGCGCCTACATCGCGGCGCGGGAGCAGTCCGAATCGGGGAACACGTCCGCTGGCGATTCCGGTCTGGCAGTGGACGGATTAGTCAGCGCGGCGGGGCGCGCCCTCGCCACCCTCGCCCAGCTCAATCACGAGGAAAGCCAGACCTTCCAGCGAGCCGCCGAATTCGAGAACACGCGGGCGAACGTAATCGGTTGGTCCATGGTGGGGTTTGTCTTGCTGGTCGGAGCAGGCGTTTTCTATCTGCTGAATCGGCAGATCGAAGCGCCTTTGCAGCGGATGAAGGAGCGGATCGTCGGGCTGGAAGCAGGCAAGCTCGCCCCGTTGCCTCTCGACGGGCCGGCGGAGTTCCGAGGAATTGCGGTCGTTTTCAACGAGTTGATCGCGCAACTCCAGCTCCAGCGTGAATCGCAGCTGCGCTTTCTTGCCGGGATCGCGCACGACCTGCGCACGCCGCTTCAGGCGATCAAGCTTTCGGCCGAGTTGCTCGGCGACCATCTCTCCGCGGAGCAACGCGCAACTGTGCGCACGATCGATCGCCAGATCTCGCAACTCGACCGGCAGGTCGGCGATTTGCTCGACACCACCCGCATCGAATCCGGTCAGCTCGAACTGCGGATCAGCGAGCAGGACCTGGCACAGCTCGTCGAAACTTCCGCGAAGGTCTTCCGCGGCCTGTCCGCCCGCCACCGCATCCAGGTGACCGCGCCGGACAAGCCGATCATCTACCCCTGCGATCCGACGCGCATCGGCCAAGTGCTGAACAATCTCCTGAGTAACGCGATCAAATATTCGCCGTCCGGTGGGGAAATCACTGCCGCACTTTCGGCGAGCGCCTCGGGCGTGGAGTTCGCCGTGACCGACCAGGGCATCGGCATCTCGGCGGAAGATCTCCCCCACGTCTTCGAACCGTTTCGGCGCACCGCTGCCACGCGCGAGGCGATTCCGGGCGTTGGGTTGGGACTCTCCGTCGCGCGCCGGATTGCGGAGGCGCATGGCGGCTCGATCGAAGTGAAGAGCGTCCCGGCCGCGGGTTCCTCCTTCACGCTCTCGCTTCCGAAAACGCCTCCTCGTTAGTCGCAGACTGGCGCTCTACTCCAGGCGCGACGGGCCCCGCGGCGGCGGCCGCAGCAGCGAAGCAATCACCGCCACGATGAGGATGCCTGCCACGACGCCGAGTGCGATGACCGTCGGCACTTTGTAGAGATCAGCGAGCAACATCTTCGCACCCACGAAAACCAGGATGGCGGCCAGGCCATAATGGAGCAGGTGGAATCGCTCCATGATGCCGGCGAGGGCGAAATAGAGCGAACGCAGCCCGAGAATGGCCATCACATTGGAGGTGAAGACGATGAACGGGTCAACCGTCACCGCGAGGACGGCCGGGATGGAATCGACCGCGAAAACGAGGTCGGTCCATTCCACCAAGATCAGCACCACGAAGAGCTCACCCAAACGCCGGTCCAGGTGAGCGCTTCGCGCATCTTGATCGCGTGCGGTTCGCGGTGAAAAACGCCGAGGTCCGACGCGAGCATCGCGAGGACGAAGCCGATAAAGCCAGCCCACCAAAGTGTCTCGGGTGTCATCGTCTAAGCACCGCCGAGAATCCGCGCCGTATTCACGAGCCCGGTGTGCGAGAAGGCCTGCGGAAAATTCCCGAGCTGACGTTTCGCCCGCGGATCGTATTCCTCCGCGAGCAGGCCGACGTCGTTCCGCAATGCCAGCAGCCGCTCGAACAGCGCCCGCGCCTCCTCGGTTCGCCCGATCAGGTGCAGACAATCCGCGAGCCAGAAGGTGCAAAGCAGGAAGACACCTTCGTCGCCCGGCAGGCCGTCAACTTTGTTTTCCTCGGTGCGGTAACGCAGCACGAACCCATCCTCCACGAGTTCGCGCTCGACTGCTTCCACCGTGCTGCGCACTCGCGGATCCGTCGCCGGCAGGAAGCCGACCAGCGGCATCATGAGAATGCTCGCATCCAGGTGCTCGGAACCGTAAACCTGCGTGAACGCCTGTTTGCCCTCGTGAAAGCCGCGCGCGCAGACTTCCGCATGGATGCGGTCGCGGATCGCGCGCCAGCGATCCACATCCTCCTGCGGCTCGCATTCGCATTCCTCCACCAGCCGCACTGCGCGATCGAACGCCACCCACGCCATCATCTTCGAGTGCGTGAAATGTTGCGGCTCGCCGCGGATTTCCCAGATGCCGTAGTCCGGCAGCTCCCAGAGTTTCTCGAGCGAACGAATGAGCGCCTGTTGCAGCCGCCAATCCGGCTCCGTCGTTTTGATCCCGGCGCGATCGGCGCGATACATCGAGTCGAGCACCTCGCCGTAGACATCGAGCTGGAATTGCCCCGAGGCCGCGTTCCCCACCCGCACCGGCTTGGACCCTTCGTAGCCATCCAGCCATGGCAGCTCGAACTCGGACAGCCGCCGCTCGCCGCACACGCCATACATGATTTGCATCTGCGCGGGGCTGCCCGCGACCGCGCGGAGCAGCCATTGGCGCCAGGCTTTCGCTTCCTCCAGGTAGCCGGCGTCCATCAGCGCCAGCAGGGTGAAGGTGGCATCGCGCAACCAGCAGAAGCGATAATCCCAATTCCGCACGCCGCCGATGTCCTCCGGCAGCGAAGTGGTGGCCGCCGCGACGATGCCACCGGTAGGCGCGTAGGTGAGTCCCTTCAGCGTCACGAGCGAGCGCACCACCGCATCAGCCCATGGTCCTTTTGAGCGGCAGCTCTGCGACCATTCGTTCCAGTAACTCTCCGTCTCGGCCAGCGCATGCTCGGCGTGCACTTCCTTCGGCGGTTTGTCGTGCGA
>JACDCY010000138.1 GCA_013817305.1 Gemmatimonadaceae bacterium
CACGCCGCGGAACATTCGCGGCAGGTGGTCGCGTAATAGTTGGAGACTCCCGGAACCGTCTCGTCGGGCGAGACGAGGTACGGGATGAGTCGCTCGACTTCACCGGTGCCGCAGCCGACGGCGGCCGTCGCGGAGCCGACCCCGAGGACCTTGAGAAAATCCCGACGCTGTACGGTCATCGCGGGCTCATCAGTAGTGACATGTCGCGCAATCGTATCTCGCCCTGAACGGCGGATTCGACTGACCCACGTGGCAGCTCACGCACCAACCCATGGAGAGCGATTCCGACTGATAGACCTGCGGCATCTTCTGGACATCGCCGTGGCAGGTCTGGCAGGAAACGCCCGCGCCGACGTGCCGCATGTGCGGGAACTTGACGTACTCGGGGAGCTTGTGAATGCGAACCCAGGGCACCGGCTGCTGGCGCGTCCAGTATCCGGCCAGCTTCTGGATCTCCGGCTTCCCTGCGGCGACGACGGTGTGGCAGCCCATGCAGGTGCTCATGGCGGGCATGCCGGGATCGGGCGACTTGTTGGCGGAAAAGTGGCAGTACAGGCAGTTCATCTTCAGCGTCTGCACGTGCTGCGGGTGCGGAAAGCGAACCGGCTGCGTGGGGCTATTTCCCTCGCCGGATGACGCTCCGCTGTACGCGGACACGATCGTGGCGAGCGCTGCGAGCGCGAAGAAAGCCGGCACTGCTGCCCACTGTCGCCGCAGTTTCATCAATCGTCGTCGAGGGAGTGCCACGGTGGCCTTGTGAACTTTTTCACAAGGTGTCGGAATGAAGATTAGTCTGACGCTCCTGTCGCGCAAGCGTCCTCAGAACTTCGATCGCCATCGCACGAAGAAGGTCCAGCTCGCGCGCATCCGGCGCGGCCCGGAACACAAGCGTCCTCACGGACCGCATTATGTACTCGTGATTCCTCGTCTTGAAGAAGTCGATCGCATCGAGCGCGCGCTCAGCGTCGGCGAACATGAGCTCGTAGTGCCCAGTCGTCGGGGCCGGCGCCTGCTTGCGGGGAGGGGGCAGATCCCGCGTAGCGTCGGACGCGCGCAGATGCAGCTCGTATGAGGCGAGCAGCACCGCCTGGGCCAGGTTGAGCGACGCGTGACCTGTCGTCGGGATCGTGACGATGACGTGACACATGTCCAACGCGTCGTTCGGAAGGCCGTGGTCTTCCCGGCCGAAGAGCATGGCGACGGGGCCACCGCGCTCGAGCAGCTCGGCGGCAGCCTCTTTCGGCGTGATGATGCGCCATTTGGCAGCTCGTCTGCGGGCAGAAAACCCGGCAACCGCGACACAGTCGGAGATGGCATCTTCCAGAGTCGCAAAGTGTTCGATTGCGCCGATGATGTCGGCGGTGTCGTGGGCAATGCCCTCGAGACGCCAGGGGTCGTATTCAACAGGGCGCACCAAGCGGAGCTTGGTAACGCCCATGTTTTTCATCGCGCGCACGGTGGCCGCGATGTTGACCGGGTCCTGCGGCTCGAACAGGACTACGCGGACCGCGTCGAGCGCGGACCCGGTCACTTAGTCATCAGCTGCGGATCAGGGGATCGGCTTGCGCCCGGTGATGATGCGGTACAGCACAACGATGATTGCGACGACAAGGAGGATGTGAATGAGGCTTCCTCCGATCGGCATCACGAACGCGCCAAGCAACCACAGAATGAAGATGATTACGGCAATCGTCCACAGCATGACAGAGCTCCTCGTAGTGAGTGGGAACAGCGCCAGCAACTCCGGGTGACTCGATGGCAACAGTCGTACCGTCGAAAAACAACAATCAGGTATGAGGTATTAGAAAATGCTGTTGCAATCACTAATACCTAATAGCTAACACCTGATAGCTAACACCGGCCGTTATCACCTCGGCCCGCGTTCTACAAATTCCTTTTTCGGCGCGTCGCCTTGATGCAGTTGTAATCTGCCCAGCAGAATCCGCCCAGCGCGAACATCGTGCCCCATGTCGATCAGGAGAATGGCGAGATCTCCGCTCCCCCACAATAGCCCCGCCAGCACGACGAGCCGGCTGGTCTCGGCGAGCAGCGTCGGGATCGCGGCGCTTCCCTGCGCCACCAGCCCGGTGATGATCTCCGCTACGAGCAGAAGCAGGAGAATGATCGCCATCAGCTTGAAGAGCTTGGACAGATAGCGCAGGCCCACGTATGGCTCGAGATCGTCGGCGCGCACCGACATGGTGGGGTCGCCCGGGTGGTCCCGATGCGGGGCGTTACGGTGTTCGTCCTGTGCCGCTGCTGCGAAATCTCCTGTCATCTGGTTTCTCCGATTGCGGTTACCAACGCGCCCGGTATCCGCGCGTATCGATGTGAGTAAATGGGCCGTGGGCCGAGTTCGCCCGGTACACGCCTATCCCCCCTATCAGCGAAGGGTGTGCCTGTTCGACGCGCTCGGCCGCGGAACGAATGAATTGCGCGTCTCCTATGTCGACCCGGCCGTCCTTGTTCAGGTCGTCCATACTCCCGTTTCCGTCGTTGTCTATGTAAACGTCGGCGGCATCGCCGTACATGTGCCGGCTGAGCGACGCGCGCCCGGAAGTCTCGCCCACGCCGCTGTTGTACTGCGGCGTACGGAAGCCGCTCATCACCCTGACCCCTTTGGTGTTCACTCCGCGAGCGCGAAGCTCCTCCAGGGTGAGCTCCAATTTGTCCAGAAGCTTCACCTCGAGCACGAGATACTTCGGCCACACATTCTGCTGGTCGTGCGGCAGAAAGTCGCGCAGCCGGAAATGATCCGATACATATGTATTCTGGTTAGCGGCGGTGACTTCGATGAACCCGCGCGGCGGCGCGTAATTGCCCTTTGCCGCCGCTCCGCCGCGCGCGGTCGGCCAGCTGCCTATGAAGTACAGGCCGATGCGTCCACCCCGGGCCTCGCTGGCAGGCTTGAGCGTGATGAGCCGGAAGTCCGTCATGGGCTTGATCGCGCTTCCGACTTTTATGGCCAGGCTCCACACCCCCGGTTGACTCGGCGCGCGGGGGGCGCGTGGAGCCGCTTCCGCGCCCGCGACTGTGACGATCGCTCCGCTCGGGAGCGTATCGCGCAGAATCGGCGCGCCCTCTGCCGAGAACTGGGCGCGCAGCCGTCCGCTCTCGCCGCGCATGGGGACGAACGCGTTGAGCACCGCGTCGGTCAAAAACGCCGTAGACGTCGCGTTGGGCGCCGTGGCCGCTGCAGTGATGGACGAGGCCTTTGGCGGGACACCGGTGCTGTCACTTCCGTCAGCAAGACCCGCCGGCCCGGGTCCAGCCGTGGCGATGGACCACGACCAGCCCATGGCGATGGTGAGAACCAGGAGGGTCGATAAAACGTTGAACGTGCGCTCCGTTTGCGACGAGAGCCCCGCGCGGTGGTACCAGCGGCGGTCCTGCAGTGGCACGCGAATCGCCCAATCAGACAT
>JACDCY010000052.1 GCA_013817305.1 Gemmatimonadaceae bacterium
CACCCGTCGACTCGCCTGCCAGGCACGACGAGCATCGAAGCGGACATCACCCGCCGGCTGGGGACAGGCGAGCAGTTCGCTGTGTGCTATGCCGACCTCGATTTTTTCAAGGAATACAACGACCGGTACAGCTATCGGGACGGCGACCGCGTCATTCGAATACTTGCGAAGATTCTGCACGACGTAGTGAAAGGCGTTTGCGGGGAGCGGGGATTCGTCGGCCACATCGGCGGCGACGATTTCATCTACATCATCCCCTCTTCGGCGGTGCCGGAGGTGTGCGGCGAGATAGTCGCCGTGTTCGACCTGCTGATTCCGCACCAGTACTCCGAGCAGGACCAGCGCGCGGGATATTATTTCGGCAAGGATCGGAGGGGGCATCTGCACCGGGTTCCGTTGATGACGCTGTCGATCGGGGTCATCACGAATTCGCGCCGGCATTTCACGGCCGCGCGCGAGGTGAGCGACCTCGCGACGGAGATGAAGTCCTACGCCAAGACGCTTCCGGGATCGGTGTTCAGCGTCGACAGGCGCAGCGCCGACCGTCCGGTCGTCATCGACCAGCGCGTACCGTTCCACACAGCCGCATCAGGGACGAAGTAGTGCTCCGGCGAGCGGGCGTGAGAGGGAGTTTTCGGGTGACGCGATGAACGTCGGGTGCCCGCAGTGCTCGTCGATTTTCCGCGTGGATCCCGCGAAGGTTCCGCCCGGCGGAGTACGCGCGCGGTGCTCGATCTGCGGCGGCGTGATCCCCGTGCCGGAGCCCAGCGCGGAAGCCATCGCCGCGGGTCCGCAGCCACCGCCGCCGCCATCGCGGACGACGGGCCAGTACTCGCGGAAGACGCCCGCAATGGGAATCCCGGCGTCAGTCACGCCTCCGGCAGGGGTGCCTCGCACGACCCCGCCTGTCCCAGCGATTGCCGCGCCCCCGGAGCCAGCTCCGACATTCCGGGCGGCCGCGACTCCCGCGCAAGCGGCTCCTGAGTTCGAGGAGCCGTCCGCGCCGCCGATGGTCCCGCCGCCCAGCGGCGTCCCTGGCCCCACGACGTCGATCAACCCTTATCTTGCGCGCGACCCTGATGTGCGGGCGAAACGGCTGGCCCGCGCGCTCATCTCGGACATCGTGACGTACTACCCGGAGAAGCACGCCGATGCGCTTGCGGCCGGGTCGCTCAAGCAGACGTTCAGCGAAGAGATAAAAAAGAGCTACGAGGAATACGTCGCGCAGATCGGCCAGGCATTCGCCGAGTCCACGACGCATTTCAAGGACGCGCTGAACGAAGTGCTGGGTGAAGGGAAGCGAATTTTCTAGCTCGCCGCTGCACACTCCTGTAAATACAACCAATGGCAGAAACTGAACGCGGCCGCGACCTCGGACGGCATACCGCGCGGCTGGAAGAATTGCGGAGGTATCTTTGACATCGACTCCAAGCGCCAGGCGTTAGCCGCCGACGAGGAGCGAATGGCGTCTCCCGGGTTCTGGGATCGCCAGGAATCGGCGCAGGCGACGGTCCAGCGGGTAAAGCAGCTCCGCGGCTGGATCGACCCCTTCGATTCGATCGTGGCGCGAGTTACCAGCGCTGCGGAGATGGACGCGCTGCTCGCCGAGAGCCCCGACGCGGGAATCGACGCCGAGCTGGACGCCGAGCTGTCGGCGATCGAGTCTGATCTGGACGGGTTCGAGGTGCGCTCACTCATGCGCGGCCCCGACGATTTTCGCGATGCCCAGGTGGAAATATCGGCCGGCGCCGGCGGGACCGAGGCGCAGGACTGGGCG
Organism: Gemmatimonadaceae bacterium; assembly: GCA_013817305.1. GTDB lineage: Bacteria > Gemmatimonadota > Gemmatimonadetes > Gemmatimonadales > Gemmatimonadaceae > JACDCY01. The sequence continues at coordinate 1,778 of JACDCY010000052.1, forward strand.
TCCATGCTCATCCGCATGTACACGCGTTGGGCCGAGCGCCGCGGATTCGACGTCGTGCTGCTCGACGAGAGCCAGGGCGAAGAAGCGGGCATCAAGGGCGCGACGCTCGAGATTCGCGGACAGTACGCGTTCGGGTTTCTGCGGCCGGAGACGGGGGTGCACAGGCTGGTTCGCATCTCTCCTTTCGACTCCGCTGCCCGGCGGCACACGAGCTTCGCGTCGGTGTTCATCTACCCGGTGGTGGATGACGAGATCAACATCGAGATCAGGGACGAAGACCTCCGGATCGACGTGTACAGGGCGTCCGGCGCGGGCGGGCAGCACGTGAACAAGACCAGCTCGGCGGTGCGCATCACGCACCTGCCGACGAACGCGGTCGCCGCGTCCCAGGCGGAGCGCTCGCAGTTCAAGAACAAGGCGACGGCAATGAAGATGCTGAAAAACAAGCTGTATCAGATCGAGCTGGACAAGCAGATGGAGAAGCGCGCCGCGCTCGACGCGACGAAATCCGATGTATCGTTCGGCAGCCAGATACGCAGCTACGTGTTTCAGCCGTACACCATGGTCAACGACCACAGAACGGAGCTCAAGATTCCGGACGTGCAGAAGGTCATGGACGGAGGGATAGATCCCTTTATCGAGGCGTACCTCAAGCGGTACGGAGCAGTGCAGGGCGGGGTCGCAGCATGAGCGTTCGGTGCGCGGGCGGCCGAGCGACGGACATGTCCCTTGCGGCACCTACGCTTCGGCAAACTGCGCCGAAGCTAAGACGGTGCCTTCAGGGGCACGTCCGCCGCTCAGCGTCCAGGCGGGGTGACGCATGAGCGACGAGCTGAACTTCGTGATGCAGGCACGCCGCGACAAGCTGGATGCTTTGCTGGCGCGCGGAGAGCAGGTATTCGGGTACTCGTTCGAGAGGACGCACTCGGCGGCGGCTGCGGTGCCGCTGCTGCTTCCCGATGTCGAAGAGGGGCCGGTTGTGAGTGTGGCCGGGAGGATCGTGGCGTGGAGAGCGCACGGAAAGACCGCCTTCGCGCACGTGGCTGATGAAAGCGGGAAAATCCAGGTGTACTTCCGTAAGGACGAGTTGGGAGAGGACCGGTTTTCAGTGCTGCAGCAGTACGACCTCGGTGACATCGTGGGAGTGAGCGGGCCGCTGTTCAGGACTAAGACGGGTGAGGTCACGATCCGCGTCACCGCGTTCGAGCTGCTGGCGAAGTCCCTGAGACCGCTGCCCTACGGGAAGGAAGAGGTGGTCGATGGGCAGACGATCCGGCATTCCGGTTTCGTGGATCAGGAGCAGCGGTACAGGCAGCGGTACGCGGACTTGGCGGTGCATCCCGAAGTGCGGACGACGTTCGTCGCGCGGTCGAGAATGATCAGCGCCATGCGCGGCTTTCTCGACGGTCGCGGCTTTCTCGAGGTGGAGACGCCGGTGCTGCAGCCGTTGTACGGCGGCGCGGCGGCGAAGCCGTTCGTCACGCATCACAACGCGCTCGACATGCCGCTCTTTCTCCGCATCGCGGACGAGCTATACCTCAAGCGGCTGGTCGTTGGTGGGTTCGAGCGAGTGTACGAGATCGGGCACGATTTCCGGAACGAAGGGATCGACCGGACGCACAATCCGGAATTCACGATGCTCGAGTTCTACCAGGCTTACGCCGACTACACGGAGATGATGTCCGTGGTCGAAGCGCTTATCGTGGTGTCGGCGCAGGCGGTTGGCGCGACCCCCGGCGTCGTCGCGAGCGTTCCTTTGCTCAGCACGCCCTTCCCGCGGATGCAGTGGACTGCGGCGCTCAACGACGCAGCCGGCGTGGACGTGATGGGCCTCGAGGATGAGGATCTCCGGCAGCTCGGCCAGCGCGTAGGCGTCGAGCACCCGCGGAAGCTCGGTCGCGCCAAGCTCCTGGACGAGATCTTCCAGGCGCTGGTAGAGCGGAAGCTGCAGGCGCCGACCTTCATGGTGGATTATCCCGTCGAGCTGTCACCGCTGGCGAAGCCGAAGCGCGGTAATCCATCGCTCACCGAGCGATTCGAGCTGTTCGCCGACGGCCGCGAGCTGGCCAACGCTTTCAGCGAGCTCAACGACCCGATCGACCAGCGCGCGCGATTCGAGGCACAGGCGGTGCTCAAGGCGGCAGGGGACGAAGAGGCCCCTGGCGTGGACGAGGACTACCTGCGCGCCATGGAATACGGCATGCCGCCGATGGGCGGCGTGGGGATCGGCGTGGACCGGTTGTTCATGTATCTCACGGGCACCGCGAACATCCGGGATGTGATCTTGTTTCCCACGATGAGGCCGGAATAGGTAGTGATCTGTCATCAGTGATCAGCGATCAGGAAGGGCAACGTCCGCTATTTGTTGAGAGGGACGCAGGCAAATACTGATCACCGATCACTGACCACTGATATCTTCCTAGCATGTCCCGACTCGAGCTCTCCATAGCCTGGCGCTATCTCCGCAGCCGCCGCGGATCGCGCTTGCTGTCGTTCATAAGCATGATCGCGATGCTCGGCGTCGTCGTCGGCGTGAGCGCGCTCATCGTGATCATCGGCGTCATGGACGGGCTCCAGCACGATTTGCGGGAGAAGATCCTCGTCGGGAGCCCCGACATTCGCGTGCTGAGCTATGGCAGCGACCTGAAGATCCAAGACTGGCGGGAAGTGCTCGCCAAGGTGCGCCGCCATCCCGGAGTGGTAGCCGCCGAGCCGTTCGTGCTCACCGAAGCCGGAATGAACGCTGGCCGCGACTATGCCGGCGGCGTGATGCTCGTCGGAATCCCTCCGCAGGTGCGCGGTGCCCAGGAAGTCACCACCATTCGCAGCCATGTCACCAGCGGCGATTTTCGGTTTGCCAGCTCCGACGGTCAGCGGAGGGGCGCCGTCCTCGGCAAGCTGCTCGCAGCGCGCTTCAACGCGTGGCCCGGCGACAAGATCAATCTCATCTCGATCGCCAACACGAAGATCAACGCCGCGACAGGTACTTTCGTGCCGAGCGTGTACCAACTGGAGGTGACGGGTATCGCCGAGACGGGGATGTACGAGTACGACGACCGCTACGTGTACATTGACCTTCCGCTCGCGAGCGATTTCGCCGGGCTCGGCGAGAGCGTGACGGGGATCGAGGTTCGCACCGTCGACAGATGGCAGGCCTCGCGCATCGCGACCGAGCTCACCCAGATGCTGGGCTTGCCGTACCGCACCGTGGATTGGGAAGAGCAGAACCGCTCGCTCTTTCAGGCGCTCAAGCTCGAGAAGCTCGGCATGGGCGTGATCCTCCTGCTGATCGTGATCGTCGCGGCGTTCAATATCGTCAGCACACTCACCATGGTCGTGACCGACAAGACGCGCGAGATCGGGATTCTCCGCGCGATGGGAATGTCCGCCGGCTCGATTCGCAGGATCTTCTTCGCGCAGGGCGTCTTCATTGGAATGGTTGGCACGGCGTTCGGCGTGATCGTGGGGCTCACCGCGGCCATCAGCGTGGACAGATACAAGCTGATCGGTCTGGATCCGGCGATCTACTTCATCGACCACTTGCCTGTGATGACGAGCCCGATGGACGTACTCTGGATCGTGCTCGCAAGTCTGGCGATCGCAGCGGTCGCGACGTTGTATCCGTCCATTCAGGCGTCGCGGCTGTACCCGCTGGAAGCGATCAGGCACGAATGAGCGGGCTCACCGTGGTAGAGGGTCACGACCTCTTCAAATCGTACGTCGGCGGAGACGGCAGCACGATCAACGTTCTGTCCGGCGTGAACCTGTCGGTTTCGCGCGGCGAGATGGTCGCCATCGTCGGAGCGTCGGGCGCGGGGAAGAGCACGCTGCTGCACATGCTGGGAGCGCTCGAGGCTCCGTCCAAGGGCTACGTGGTCATCGCGGGGGAGCCGGTCCATGGCCGCTCGGACGACGAGGTCGCGGCGTTGCGGAACCGGCGTGTCGGATTCGTGTTTCAGTTTCATCACCTGTTGCGCGAGTTCACCGCGCTGGAGAACGTGATGATGCCGCTCAGGATCGGGGGTAAATCCCACTCGGAGGCGCGCGCCCGCGGCGAGGAGCTGCTCGCCCGCGTGCGGCTCAGCGGTCGGATGCACCACCGTGCCGCACAGCTTTCCGGCGGCGAGCAACAACGGACTGCCGTCGCGCGCGCTCTCGCCATGGACCCAGCCGTGCTGCTCGCCGACGAGCCGTCCGGCAACCTCGATCAGGCGCAAGGCGAGAACCTGCACGACTTGCTGGTCGAGGTTACGCACGACCTCGAAATCGGAGCCGTTGTCGTCACGCACAACCAGGCGCTGGCCGCTCGCGCGAACCGCGTCCTGCTGCTCGCCGACGGGCGTCTCGAGGAAACGCACACGCGGGAAGGGGTGGCCTGATGGTGTGCGACGTCTGCAAGGAGGGGGACGTCGTGATCGACCTGACCCAGGTCGAGGGGGCCGAAGTGCGCCACCTCCGCCTGTGCGAGAAGTGCGCTGCCGAGCGCGGGGTCGAGACGTCGCTGGTGGTGCCGAAGCAGCAGGTCACCGAGCTGCTGCAGAGCGTGCACCAGCACATGCCCGCGGCCTCGGACGACGCGGCGCGGTGCACCTTCTGCTCATCCACCCTGCGTGACTTCCGGAGCAGCGGGCGACTGGGCTGCCCGCACTGCTACAGCGCTTTCGAGAAGAGCCTTCGGGAGCTGCTCCGGCGCGTGCACGGCAACTCCCGGCACGTCGGTCACCGGTACGTCGCTCCGTCGGAAGGTGATGTCGAGCGCTCGGTCACAGCCGGCGAGCTCCGCGACCGACTCCAGCGCGCAATCGAGAGCGAGCAGTTCGAGATGGCCGCGGACATTCGGGACAAGCTGAGAGGTCTCGAATGACCAATGGTCGGGTGGCCGCTGCCCCGGTGCGACTGGGTGTCCCCGACAGCGCCGTCTTAGCGAGCGCAGTTTGCGAGCGTAGGCGCAGTCGGGGATTCCCGGTCGCATCGAGGGCCAGCGGCCACGCGGGGCCGTCGGCATGACCCTGGACCTCTCGCTTCTCCCGAGCGGCGGCGTGCAGTGGCTGGATGCGTCGGGCGAGCATGCGGATATCGTGCTCTCCACGCGGATCAGGCTCGCGCGGAACGTGGAGGGCTATGCGTTTGCGTCACGCGCCCGCGACGGAGAGCGGCTTCGCGTTCTCGCGCAGGTGCGCGACGCGATTCCCGGCGTCACGGGGAGTGACGACGGCGTCATGCTGCGCGTCGATGAGATGGAGGCCGGCGAGCGGCTGCTGCTGCACGAGCGGCATCTGGTGAGCCGCGAGCTGGCGGGACTGGACGCGCAGCATCCGGTTCGCAGCGGCGCGGCGGTTTTCCTCGCGAGGCAATCCTCGATAATGATCAACGAGGAGGACCACCTGCGACTTCAGTCTCTGCGGTCGGGATTCGCGGTGAGCGAGGCATTCTCGGAAGTGGAGGCGATCGATCGTGAAATCGGCGCGCGCGTGCCCTACGCGTATCACCCCGAGTTCGGGTATCTCACTGCCTGCCCGACGAACACGGGGACCGGCTTGCGGGCGTCGGTGCTCATACACCTTCCGGGCCTCGTGCTGACGAAGGAGATCGGCAAGGTCCTCGCCGGGCTCCAGCAGATGGGACTCACGTACCGCGGGTTGTACGGCGAGGGGAGCGAGGTCGTCGGCAACTTCTTTCAGATGTCGAACCAGACCACGCTCGGCAGGTCCGAGGAAGAGCTGCTCGACCATCTCGTCCGCGTCGTCCGGCATGTGGTCGAGCGCGAGGAAGAATCCAGGCGTGTGCTGTTGAGAGATGCTGGCTATATTATCGAAGACAAGCTCTGGCGGGCGTACGGGACCTTGCGGTACGCGAGGAGTCTCACGTTCGAGGAAGCAATGAACTTCCTGAGCGGCGTTCGACTTGCTGTCGGTCTGAACCTCATTGCCGGTCTCAGTGTATATACCCTCAACAAGCTCCTGATTTTCAGCCAGTCGGCGCATCTCGCCTACACGGCAGGACGGGCTCTGACTGAAAACGAAGCGAACCTGGCGCGAGCGAAGTTTGTGCGGAAGGCGCTCGCGGAAGAGCCGGACAAGTAAGGGTTACGCGGGTCGCCGCGACGTGCGTCGTGGCTCTGGTGTACCGCGACTGAGGACTGACTGATGAACGGATACAACTTCACCGAACGGGTGCGAAAGGTTCTCGCCATGGCGCGAGAAGAAGCATCCCGCCTGCACCACGAATACGTCGGCACCGAGCACATTCTTCTCGGATTGATCCGCGAAGGCGAGGGTGTCGCAGCTACCGTGCTGCAGAACCTGAACGTCGACCTCGACGAGATCCAGCAGAAGATCGAGGAGACGGTGAAGAAGGGGAAAGCGCCGCAGGCCAGCGACCTTCCCTATACCTCGCGCGCCAAGAAGGTGTTGGAGCTCGCGATGGCGGAAGCGCGCGACCTCTCGCACAGCTACGTCGGAACGGAGCACCTGCTCCTGGGCCTGCTGCGCGAAGAGAAGGGAATCGCCGCTCAGGTTCTCGCCGACGCGGGCATCAACCTCGACGCCGCGCGCGCCGAGACGCTTCGCCTGCTGGGCACCGAGATGCCGCAGGGCGGAGCAGCTACGACCGCGGAGAAGGCCACACCGGGCGTGCCGGGCACGGCGGGAGCCAAGGGCGACAAGAAGTCGAAAACACCCGCGCTCGACCATTTCTGCCGCGACCTGACCCAGCTTGCCGCCGAAGGGCAGCTCGACCCGACCATCGGCCGCGCGAAGGAGATCGAGCGCGTCATGGAAGTCCTGACGCGCCGCAAGAAGAACAATCCTGTGCTCATCGGCGAGCCGGGCGTGGGCAAGACCGCGATCGTCGAAGGTCTGGCCCAGCTCATCGCGACGGGCGAGTGCCCCGATTCTCTCCGCGACCACCGCGTGCTCGCGCTGGACATGGCGGCTGTCATCGCGGGCACCAAGTACCGCGGCCAGTTCGAGGAGCGGCTCAAGGCCGTGATGAACGAGATCACGCAGAGCAAGAACATCGTGCTGTTCATCGACGAGCTGCATACGCTCGTGGGTGCGGGCGCGGCCGAAGGCGCGATCGACGCCAGCAACATGCTCAAGCCGGCGCTCGCGCGCGGGGAGCTGCAGTGCGTCGGCGCCTCCACGCTGAACGAGTACCGCAAGTACATCGAGAAGGACGGCGCGCTGGAGCGCCGCTTCCAGACGGTAGTCGTCGAGCCGCCTTCCGTGGACGAGACGGTGGAGATACTGAAGGGACTCCGCCAGAAATACGAGGATCACCACCGGGTCGAGATACCGGACGCGACGCTGGTCGCCGCGTCGAAGATGTCGGAGCGGTACATCACGGACAGGTTCCTGCCCGACAAGGCGATCGACGTGATCGACGAGGCCGGCGCGCGCGCGCGCCTCGCGGCGCAGCAGCCGTCGCCCGAAGTCGCGGGGTTGAAAGGCCAGCTCGAAGGCGTGAACGGCGAGAAGGAAGCGGCGGTCCGCGACCAGAACTTCGAGCGCGCGGCGTCGCTCCGCGACAGGGAGCGCGAGCTGCAGGGCGACATCCGCCGCGTGCAGGAGGACTGGGAGAAGCATCGCCAGTCGCACCGGCCGGTGCTGGGCGAGGCGGAGATCTCCTTCATAGTGAGCCGTTGGACGGGGATCCCCGTCATGCGGCTGCAGGAAGCCGAGACCACGCGCCTGCTGCGCATGGAGGAGGAGCTGCACGAGTCCGTGGTCGGCCAGGACGAGGCGATCAAGGCGCTGGCGCGGTCCATCCGGCGCAGCCGCGCGGGACTCAAGGATCCCAACCGGCCGATCGGCTCGTTCATTTTCTCGGGCCCGACGGGCGTCGGAAAAACCGAGCTCGCGCGATCGCTCGCGCGATTCCTCTTCGCCGATGCCAGCGCGCTGATTCGCGTGGACATGAGCGAGTACATGGAGAAGTTCTCGGTCTCGCGCCTGATCGGCGCGCCTCCGGGCTACGTGGGCTACGAGGATTCCGGCACGCTCACTAAGGCGGTGCGGCGCAAGCCGTACAGCGTCGTGCTGCTCGACGAGATCGAGAAGGCGCATCCGGACGTGTTCAACATCCTGCTCCAGGTTCTCGACGAGGGTCACCTCACCGACAATTACGGCCGCGTGATCGACTTCAAGAACACGGTCGTGATCATGACGTCGAACGTGGGCGCGCGTGACATCACCAAGGGCAAGAGCCTCGGCTTCGTCGCCGACAACCGCGGTGGCTTCGAGCGCATGTCGGAGAAGGTCAAGGACGAGATGCAGAAGGTGTTCAACCCGGAGTTCCTGAACCGGCTGGATGACGTCATCGTCTTCCACCCGCTGTCCGAGGACAACATCCGCGACATCGTGTCCATCGTGCTTCGCGACGTGCAGAATCGGCTCGGCGACGAGCAGATCAACCTCAAGCTCACCGATACGGCGCTGGCCTTCCTGGTCAAGCACGGGTACGACCAGGATTACGGCGCGCGGCCGCTCAAGAGGGCTATCCAGCGCTACATCGAGGATCCGCTCTCGGAGAAGATCCTGCTGCATGAGTTCACCAAGGGGGACGACGTGGAAGTCGACGTCGCGCCCGAAGGCGACCGCCTCGAGTTCCGCGTTCTCACCACGGCGGCTCCGCAGGCGTAGTCAGCTCGCGCGGTTCCGGGGTCCAGGCCACGACGCGCTCCGGGAAATATCCCGGGGCGCGTTCTCGTTGGCCTGCTTGGGTGCGCCGGGAGCGGACGCGGCGGGGTATCCTCCATCGCGCCTACGCTCGCTAACTGCGCTCGCTAAGACGGCGCTATGGAGGACCCCCCGCCGCGTCCGCTCCCGCCGGCATTGGCGAATGGCCAGACGAGACGAGCCCACGCGTGCCCACGAAGCGAGCGTCTTAGCGCGCGTAGTGTGCGCGCGTAGCGAGCGTAGTGCGGCATGCGTGGGCTCGGCTCCCGCACCGACCGCTGCCGCGGGAGCGAGCTCGAGAAGGGCGCCCGCGAACGGCGGAAAAATAGACGGACCGATTTGGGTCGTTTGCGTGTCTAATACCGAGTCCCCGGCTGTTTGCCACCAGCCCACAGCCAATAGCCAAAAGCCCTTATATTTCACGGATGCATCGACTTAGCCTGCTACTGCTCGCGTTGTTTGCGATGGGAGCCAGAGAAGCCATAGCGCAGGACGTGACCACCGCGCCGGGACCGTGCGCAACGCCCGCGGCGATTGCCGTAACGGGCAGTTCGCGCGTCACCGAAGCCACGATCCTCGCGACCACGGGACTCCGCGCCGGCGACACGTACGGATACCGCGACGTCCAGCGCGCGATCGAGCTGCTGTTCGCGACTGGCCAGTTCGAGGACGTGCAGGTCACCTGCTCGCTCGACACCAGCTCGCGCGCGACGCTCGTCGTCGCGGTGCGCGAGCGGCCGCTGCTTTCCGGGTTCACGATCACGGGCGTCGACCGCGTTTCCGGCAAGGAAGTGCGCGACCGGCTCGAGCAGCCCGTGGGCGTGCCGCTCGATCCCGCCAAAGTTGCGCTGGGAATTCAACGCGCGGATTCGCTGTATGAGGCGAAGGGCTTCTACCTCGCTACGATCCGCGTCGACTCCACGATCACCAACGGACAGGTCGCGCTGAGCTTCGTGGTGGACGAGGGGCGGAGACTGGCCATCTCGGGCGTGCGCATCATCGGCAACAGCAGAGTGCCGGACGACGACATCGTCGGCGCCATGAAGACGAAGCCCGAGGGATTTCTTTTCTACAGGACCGGAGAGTTCGACGAGATCGAGTACGCCGGCGACCTGTCGGAGCGGATACCGCAGCTGTACGGCAGCCGCGGCTTCATTGATTTCCAGATCGTGTCGGACTCGATGATCGTCGATCGAGAGCTCGGCAAGGCGATGATCGACATCACGGTCCGTGAAGGCCCGCGCTACCAGATCGGATCGTTCGAGGTCCTGGGTAACCGCCGGTTCCCGACGGAAGCCGTCAAGGAGTACTACCCGTTCGGCGAGCAGCAGACGACGCTGGCGGGGAGGGCAACCAGTCTCATCCGCCGCGGGCACCGGAATCCGGCCAACACGTTCAACTCCGCCAAGTGGACCGAGGCGGAACAGAAGCTGTCGGAAGCGTACAGCAACGAGGGGTACATCTACGCCCGGATCAATCCGGTCGTGGAGCGCGTGCCCGGCAACGATTCGGTGCGCACCGTAAATCTTCGCTGGGAGATCGACGAGCGCTCCCCCGCGATCGTCAACCGCATCGACATCGGCGGCAACGACTACACATGGGAGACCTGCATCCGAGAGCAGCTCGTGCTGATCCCGGGCCAGGTGTTCAACCGGCAGGCGCTGATCCGTAGCTATCAGAACATCTCCAACATGAATTTCTTCGAGGCGCCCTTGCCGGCGCCCGAGACGCGGCCGTCGGGCGATGCCGGCGACGTGGACATCGTTTTCAACGTCAAGGAAAAGCGCACGGGCAACCTGAATTTCGGCGCGTCGATGGGGCAGGGCACCGGACTCGGCGGTTTCGTAGGCATGAACCAGCCGAACCTGTTCGGCAAGTGCAAGCGGGTCGAGCTGCAGTGGCAATTCGGGCGGTACATCAACGATTTCAACGGCACGTACACCGACCCGAACATCCGCCAGTCGCGGATCTCGGGGAGCGCGACTGGCTACCATACGCGCTCGCGCTTCCGCATCGCCGATCTCGGCCAGAGCACGCGCACGGGCGGCCAGCTGCAATTCGGCTTCCCGGTGCCGTGGTCGTATTACACGCGGCTGTTCCTGTCGTACGGCGGAGAATCGGTGCGGTACTCGGAGGAGAACTCGACGCTGCTCGGACAGCTCGCGAGCGGTTGCAAGAGCTGCTTCCGCTCGACGCTCGGCCTGACTGGCACGCATGACACGCGGATAGGCCTTCCGTTCGCGGTGGACGGCGGGTTGCAGACGATCGCGGCCCAGTTCAACGGCGGCCCGCTGGGCGGCACCTCGAACTTCCAGCGCTACACCGCGGAGCTGCGGTCGTACGCTCCGCTGGCCGCGTTCGGGAACCAGATCTTCGGCGGTCAGCCGATGCAGCTGGTCACGGCGTTGAGCGCCAAAGGCGGTGTGCTATTCGGCAACCCCGGTCCCTTCTTCTACTCGCAGTCGTTCGCGCTGGGCGGCACGCAGTACGGCGAGCAGCTGAGGGGGTATGACGAGTTCTCCATTACGCCCGGCGGCTACGACCCGACTGCCGAAACGAGCTCGGCTCGTCGCGAATCGTTCGGCAATGCGTACTTTACCGCGACGGCCGAGCTCGGGCTGAGACTGTCGTCGGCGCTGTACGTGCACGCGTTCGCTGAAGGCGGTAACGTCTGGGACAAGCCGAGCGAGTTCAACCCCACGAGATTGTTCAGGAGCGTGGGATTCGGCGCTGCTACGTTGAGTCCGCTCGGACCCCTTGGCATCGACCTGGGGTATGGACTGGACAAGACGGATTTGCTCGGCCGGCGCGCGCCGGGCTGGAAGCTGCATTTCAAGCTCGGTCAACTTTTCTAAATTCTTTTTTGGAGTCTGAATGATGATCATCTCCCGCGTGGCTGCGGTCGCAGTGCTGCTGATCGCAGCGAGCGTGACGCCGGCAGACGCACAAGCGCCAGTCAAGCTGGGCTACATCAACGCGCAGCAGATCCTGGCGACTGCGCCCGGCCGCGAAGCCGCGGAGCGACAGTTCGAGAGCGAGGTCGGCTCCTTCCGCGGGCAGATACAGGCCATGGATGATTCTCTCCGCATCCTGGGCGAGGCGTTCCAGCGCGAGCAGGCCGGCATGACCGCCGCAGCGCGCCAGACGCGCACGCAGGCCCTGCAGGCGAAGGAAGAGTCCTACCAGGAGCGCGCCGCGCGGCTCAACCAGCAGATGCAGCAGCGACAGGCGCAGCTCGTCCGTCCGATCATGGATCAGCTGAACCGGGTGCTCGACGAGATCCGTCGCGCCGACGGGTACGCCTTCATCTTCGACGTCTCGTCCAACGGCCAGACCATCGTGGCGGCCGACACGACGCTCAATTTGACGGACCGCGTGGTGGCTAGACTCGCCGCGCTCGGCCCGCCACCCCCGGCCGCGCCGCTGTCTTCTGCGCCCGCGACCACACCGCAGCCGGCCGGAGTGACCCGACCGAGACAGTAATGGCGCGCGCAGCGCCAACCCGTACCGAAAACGATTTGTCGCTCAGCGGTGATGGTGTTCGTACCATCACCGCTGAAGCCGTTTCGGAGCTGGTCGGCGGCGACCTGCGCGGAGACGGGGCCGTCACGATTTCGCGCATCGCCCCGTTGGACAGGGCCACGGGCGAGGAGCTCAGCTTCCTCGCCGCGCCTCGCTACGCGCGCGTAGCGGAGAAAACAGGAGCGGGCGTTCTCCTCGTCAGTCCCGAGCTCGCGGACACCACTACCCCTGCACGCGCCACAATCGTGGTCGACAAGCCGCACGACGCCGTGCTGATGCTGCTCCCGCGTCTCTATGCGGGACCGCAGCGGATGCCGGGGGTGCACCCCACGGCGCGCCTTGGCCGCGGCGCCCGGATAGGTACCAGTGTCAGCATCGAGGAATACGCGGTGATCGGCGCCGGGGCGGTGATTGCCGACGGTGTCTGGATCGGTCCGCACGTGGTCGTCGGTGACGGAGCGATTGTTGGGCGCGATTCGGTGCTGTATGCGCACTCGACCATCTACTCGGGCAGCGAGCTGGGTGAGCGGGTGAAGATCCAGTCTGGCGCGCGGATCGGCAGCGACGGATTCGGCTACGTGTTCAAGGACGGAGCACACCAGCCAATTCTCCATGTCGGCCGGTGTGTCCTTGGCGACGACGTGGACGTGGGCGCCAACTCTACGATCGATCGCGGCAGCGTCGACGACACCGTGATCGGCGCTGGCACGAAGATCGACAACCTGGTCCAGATCGGCCACAACGTGCGCATCG
>JACDCY010000139.1 GCA_013817305.1 Gemmatimonadaceae bacterium
GTGTTTCAGGGAACGCTGATGGCGTTGGCGTCGGTGCTGGTGTTTTTGTTCGCGCTGCAGGTGGGCGGCGGTGGCGATGGACTCGCCGGCATCTCGCGAACCGTGAGCGACGCGGATCCGCTGTTCTTCGGCCCGTGGGGCAAGCTGCCGCCGATGGCGGCGCTGTCGCTGTTCTTCGTGTTCGGCATGGGATCGCTCGCGCAGCCGCATGTCGTTCACAAGTTCTACATGCTGCGCGACCCGCGGCGCCTCAAATGGTATCCCCTGCTGATGTCGGTCGCGCTGATGATGACCCTGCTGCTGTACTTCGCGGTTGGAATCGCCATGAAAGCGCTCGTGGTTCGCGGTGTTGTCCCGCCGCTGACAAGCCCGGATAGCGCCACGCCCATGTTTCTTCTGAACTTCACGCCGGTGCTCCTCGCGGCGCTCGTCTTCGCCGGCGTCGCGGCCGCGATCATGAGCACAATGAACTCCTTCATGAGCATAGGAGCCGCCGCGATCACGCACGACCTCCCCAAGGCGCTCGGCCGGAAAGTGAGCAACGAGCTGCTGCAGGGACGAATTTCAACCGTCGTGATATCCGTTCTCGCGGCGCTGCTCGCGCAAGTCTCGGGCACCCTCGTAGCGTTTCTCGGAATCTTCGGCTGGGGGTTATTCGCGTCCACGCTGGTGCCTTCGCTCGCGATCGGCCTGAACTGGCCGGGCGCCACGCGCGCGGGAGCGATCGCCTCCATCGGAACGGGCCTCACCGTCACGCTCGTGTTCGAGACACTGGCGTACTTCAAGGCGTACTCATTCCCGGCCGGCGTGACTGTATCCGGCGCAGCTCTCGTTCTTTCGTTCCTCGTCTTCTTCGGCGTCTCGTGCTTGACGCGCGACGGAGCCGGCGCCGAGATCGACGCCGACGTGCGCATGGTGATGGACCTGTGACCGCATGACCATGGAAAAAGACTACGTCCTCGGCACCCACGACGACGAGATCGAGCGCCTCGGCCTCCAGCACCGTGTCTGGCGGCCCAAGACCACCGACGCCTGGCAGCGCGCAGGGTTCACGGTGGGACAGACGTTGATCGACGTCGGCTGCGGCCCGGGATACGCCACGCTTGATCTCGCGGAGATAGTCGGTCCGGGCGGCCGCGTAGTAGGCCTCGATCGCTCACGCAGATTCCTGGATCATCTCGAGAGCCAGGAGAGAATCCGTGGCATCGGCAACGTCGAGACAATAGAGATCGACCTCGACGACGCAAAGTTGTCGGATCGACTCCCGCAGAACGCGGACGGCGCGTGGTGCCGGTGGGTGTTCGCATTCGTGCAGAATCCGAGGGCTCTGCTCGAGCGCGTCGCGGGAGCGCTGAAGCCCGGCGGCAAACTCGTCATCTACGAGTACTTCGACTACTCCACCTGGCGGCTTTTGCCCCGGTCGCCAGCGCAGGAGATGTTCGTCGGGAAGGTGATGGAGGCCTGGCGGGCGACCGGCGGTGAAGTGGAGATCGGCCTCTCGATCCCCGGCTGGTTGGGCGAGCTCGGCTTCGCCATGGAGGGCGTGCGTCCGCTGATCGACATCGTCGGCCCCGGGCACTACATCTGGCAGTGGCCAAGTGCGTTCGTGGACGTGGGCGTCGAGCGCATGCGCGAGCTGGGATCGATCACGCCGGACGAGGCGAACTCCGTGCGAAACGCGCTGGCCGACGCGGAGCGCAATCCCAACGCGTTGATGGTTACTCCGGGCGTCATGGAGATCATCGCGACGAAGGGATAGCGGCTGCAAAACGTGTAGGTCCGGCCTCTTGAGGTCATCGTTCGGAGGCCGGCGATCCCACCGAAAAGAGCGCGTCCACGCTGCTTGGCATTTGCGGGTCGAAGAACGCGGCCGAGATGTGCAACGCCGGGCCGACCTGCAGCCCGCTGCGCTGTATTTCGGCGGCCACCGACTTTGTGATCCGATCGTGCACCACCTCATGTTGCCCCCGCCCGGCGCCGATCGCCGCGATCGCGAACTTCTGGGGCTCGACCCGCGCGATTATGTCGGAGCGGCGAAACGCCGCGACCACTCCAGCCGCCGCGGCGGCAATCATTTTTTCCGAGAGCTCCACGCTCGTGCCGGCCACCGCCGCCTGTAGTTCCACCGTTACGAAAATCAGGAGAAAGCCGCGGCCGGTGCGCACCGCATCGGCAACGCGGTGTTCTACCAATATTCTGAACACGGGAGCCGTGAGCAACCGGGTCGCGCGGTCGTGCAAGTCGCCGCGATGGAGCGACCGCTCGAGCTGCTTGCGAAGCGTGACGTCGCGCCCAATGGCTAGTATCCCGACGGTCTTGCCATCCCGGAGAACAAGCTGGACATGCTGCCCAATCCACTGCGCAACCCCCGCCGGTGAAGTCACGGGAAATTCAAAATACGTAACGGGAATCCCCTGAGTCACCTGACGCATGTAGAGATCCGTCAGCGGGTGCCGAAAATCCGAACGGACAAAATCCACGAATGGCCGTCCAATTATCTCACCGCGCGGAAGCTGGAGCAGCTTTTCCCCCGCAGCATTGGTGTACGTGAAGCGGCCCTGCAGATCGGTTGTATAAATCAAATCCACGGCCGTCTCGACCATGGACTCGAACATTTCGCCGCTTGGAGGCGGCGTCTCAGTCGCTTGCCGGTTTCCAGCACGCTGGGACTCCCCGCCAGATGGGTGTTGCAACTGGCCCGCTGCCGACGAAAACAGATCGGAGGCGGCTGGATCGACGAGCAGTCGCGTGATCTGAGGTTCGGTAACGAGCACCACGTTGGCGGGGTGCGAGTGCGTTAGATGGTGAACCAGCTTCGAGACGCGCTCGTCCACGGCGACTCCAAGCTCCCGCGAAATCAGCTCTGCATGTGATTTGGCGAAAGCCAGAGCGGCCCCAGTGTCGCCTGTTGAAGCCAGCGCGGTAATCAGCCCGGCGGCTGCGATGCTGCTGAGTGGATCGTGGCCGGTGAGCGTCCACCACCATTCCGCTGCCGCGCGGTGCTCGCCGCGTTCGTCCGCCCGCTCGGCCAGCGTGATCACCACCTGGAAGTACCGTTGGGCAAGGCGGGCACGCTCACCTTCCATCCAGTCTTCGAACTCCGGCGCGCCTGGCAGTGTGAACTGATCGAGAAAGGGCCCCTGATAGATGGATGCGCCCGCCTCCAGATCGCGCCGCGCAAGCGCCTCCTCGAAATCCCAGTGGTCGCAGCGGAAGACAGTTGGGTTGAGCCGGAGCGTGGGCCCCCTCGCGAACAAGAGCGGCTCGTGGAGGTCCCGCCGGAGAGCGTATAAGGTCTGGTTGAGGGTGTTGCGGGCTTTTTTCGCCGTGCTTTCAGGCCACAGATAAAGCAACACATGATCGCGGGCGACCCCGCGCGTGCCTCGACTCACGAG
>JACDCY010000140.1 GCA_013817305.1 Gemmatimonadaceae bacterium
GACGCGCCCACCACGGTTCAAGGATGGGCGACACTCATCGATGCTCTGAACAGTGGCGAACGGGTCACAGCCCGCGCCGAGAATGGCGGAAAGGTCATCGTCACCCGTAGCAAGGTCAAGGTCCGCGCCACTGACAGGCGCGGGCCCGAAGTCATCTACTGGGAGGCTCGCAACGCGGAAGGCCTCGCGCTCAAGCTGGCGTAGCCTGCGCACCTAGCTACCGACGATGCCCGCGGCCAGTAGCCGCGGGCATCGTCGCGCCAGCTTGGAAGAAACCGCTTGACGCGGCCGCGCACTTGCGCGAGGATGGACCCATGAACCAGCACCCACTCCACGACTTCCGCCTGCCGACCACGACCACCAGCGCGAGCCCTGGCGCCAGCGCAGAATACAACGCATGGGCCGCGGCCGTTCGGGCAGCGTTCCGCACGCCGTCGCCTGCCACGCACGCCGCAGCGCAAGCCGCGCTCCACGCAATGAACACGCTCCACGGGCGCCCGATCGGCGGCGAGCGCGACTACTGACCAGCCTGCCCACCAGCAACCGCCGCGGCCCACCAGCCGCGGCGGTTTCGCGTCTCGGGTCGGAACCGGAACCGGTCCTCGAATCGAGCCGCCGGCAGAGGCGCGTGACATCCGACCTTGTTGACTTCGGATCGGGATGCTATTCATCCCTACGGTCTCTCCCCTTTGGGTCATGTAGCTCTGCATGTGCGTAGTGGGCTGCTAGTCCGAGGCTGTGGCCTGGGGTTTTGGCTACTTCGCCCACCGGCGGGAGACTTCAGGTGAAGTAGACCGCGGTTGCGGCGGCAGCGAGTAGGACGCCGAGGGCCAAGAGTGTGTTCGCTACGGTTTCGAGGCGGCGGTTGATCCAGCGGGTGGACTCCATGTCGTAGGCGATGAGGGCGAGCGCGAGGCCCGCTGTGACGGCGGCAGCAGCGATGATGGCGGGGGTTTGGGCGTTCATGGGATCCTCGACTATTTCGGGGGCGTGATCTCGGCGTCGACCGAGTCGTAGTCGAGTTCGCAGCGGAGGAGGTAGTTGGTGGTGATCCTCAGGGCGTCCAGTGCGTTGTTGTGTTCGGGCCGGAGTTGGACCATTTCCATCGGGATTACCACCTCCCCGAAGATGGCGAGGGTCGTCGCGGTTGCGCGCTCCTCGTCGTGGTCTACGGCCATTTCTGCCTTGTAGAGCGTCATTGCTTCTCCTCAACTATTTCGAGCGCACGCAGGTGCAGTGCATCTCGGTGTGTTGGCAGCCGTGGCAGCGCGTGTTTCCGTCACGGCTCAGGTATACCTTCCAGCGTCCGCAGTTGGCGCAGGCTCGTTCTTGTTGGTTGCAGGGCGGGCAGTGTTTCACGGGCGTTCCTCGGTCAGGTGGCGGAGATTCGACCAGATCGTCTTCGTCTGCTTGCGGGCGTTGGACCAGCGGATTTGGATGCTGGCTATTCGGGGGAACGGTTCGAAGACTGGCAGTCTCGGGCGGTCCGGGTATTTCCACGGGTACAGCATCCGGTCGGCCATCTGGCGGTCGAGCTTCAGGATGTGGTCGTGGAGCGGGTCGACTTCGGCGAAGAACGTGAGCCGGTTGCGTTGCCAGTCGTCGGTCATGGTTCCTCTTTCAACAGGTAGTCGGCCAGGTCAGGGTTGCGGCGTAACAGTTCCAGGATGAGCGGGGACAAGGCTGCGACGATCTTCTCCTCATGGGGTTCTACGCCTTCGATGTCGTTGACCGCGGCCTGGTTCCAGCACATGTGCAGGAGTTCGTGGAGCAAGGTTTCTGCGGCGATCGTGTGCGGGCAGTCCGGGTCGAGGCGGATCAGGAGTGAATCGGCGTGCGAATCCCCTCGACGCTGGTCGGCTCGGAGGCGTAACGCTGTGTCATGGGAGCAGTCGACCTTGTACAGGTGTGGGCCGAGTACCAGGGATGATGGGATCGTCACGGCTTCGCCCGCCAGATGATGTTGTCTTCCCGGTCGACGGCGATCGAGGCAAGTTTCCCGCCGGCCCGGCGCTCGTAGGCTTCAACCAAATCCGTGAACATCACAGCTTTCGGCGCCCAGTGGCCGGATCGGGTGTACAGCCGGACGGTTTCGCCGTCTTCGCGGTTCAACCAGATCGGGATCACAGCCCCTCCCCATGCCACATGAACCACGAGTTGACATCCACAGCGCTGTTCGGCGCCAGCGCGTAATGAACGTCGCCCATTACGCGTGTCGTGCCGGCCGGCGATTCGACCCAGTCACCGTCTTTGCGCCAGAACTGGAGCTGGCCGTGAAGGAACAGGTTGAAGAGGCCGGCCCGGACCTCCGCCCGTTCCGAATCGAGAGGTGACGGGTACGACATCACGACTTCATCCATCGCGTTCCGCGCCTCGGTCGGCTCGGTCAACCCGTTCGCCAACGCGTCTTCGGTCATCGGCCCGTTGTCGTGGAGGGCTCGAGCTACATGTTCAGACAAATCCATACGGTATACCGTACCAGGTTTGCGCTACCGTAGTCAATGATCCACACGGATATAGTTGACTACGGGGTACCCGCGTAGTAACCTTGCACTCATGACGACACGCCCTACCTCGTTCCGGTTCGACGACGACTTCCTGGTTCTCCTCGACGCCTGGGCCGAGCAACTCAACACCGGCCGATACAGACAGACGCACCGAGCCGACGTCATCTTCCATGCCGTGAAACAGATGGATCCCAAGAAAGCGGCCGGCGGGCCATCGGATCGCCTGACCGAAGCCTACGCGACGCTGTTCGGGGGCGCGTCATGAGCGAGATCGTCTGGTGCGACCCGCCCGCCGCCGAGTCCCACCGCAGCCACTACGGCGCCGTCCAGCGTTTCGTCGCACTCCTCAAAGAACGCCCCGAAGTATGGGCGCTCTACCCGAACGACATTGCCGCAGGTGCCACCGCTGTCGTCCAAAACCGTCAGCGGTACCCGGGCACCGAATGGATCCATCGGCCTCGACCCGACGGCCGATCCGACCTCTACGCCCGATGGACCGGCACCGAAGACAGAACCCCGTGAGCTACACGAAGGACATCACGATCTGGTGTGACGAGCCCGAATGTATGAGATGGACGCAAGGGAACGCCACCACCAAATTTGTTCAACTCGCCCGCCGTCACATCCGCGCGACCGGCTGGACCTACACCGTTGCTTTCGGTGACCGCTGCCCGACCCATTCCCAGGAGACGACATGAGCCTCAAATCCGAAGTCCGCGCCAACCTCGCCGCCAACACGGCGATCCCGATCGACGACGACCAACTCGATGAGTTCATGCGTTGCGGCCAGATCGCCGGTGTGGTCCTCGTCGTCGCGGCCTGGTTCACCGGTGTCGCTATCGTGTGGATGTGGCGGCGATGAAACTCCCACTCGACGCAA
>JACDCY010000141.1 GCA_013817305.1 Gemmatimonadaceae bacterium
AGCGCTTCGGCGAAGTTGGCGCCGTCGCGAATCCCCATCTTCTCGAGCCGCCTGCGCGTGGCTTTGTCGGTGGCGATCTGCGCGGCGACGGTGCCGTATTCGAACGCGCCGATGGTGATCGAGGGGCGGGGGCCGGCAGCTGTGGCCACGTCCTGCGCGAACAGCGCGGCGGGAGCGAGGACCAGGGCGGCGAAAAGCGAACGAATCGAGCTCATTTGTGTCTCCGGTTAGGCGGTGCGACAGGAGATTAGCCGACTTCCCGTGCCCCCAAATACGTATGGTTACGTAGCCCTCAGATTTATCGTGACGGAGCAAGGGGCGCCAGCCCGGAAGTGGGGTTAGACCGCTGAGCCAGGCCTGGCGCGGTGTTGCCCCGGCCAGCGCCGAATGGCTCGGCGCTTGCCCCTCGACCATATTAGGAAAACAAACTCCAAACGATGAGGCCAGGCTGTGGGATACAACCCTTATAACGGTTACTCCGGCAAGGAGCGGGACGAGAAGGAGGCGGAGCGTGCGCGCCTGCTCAAGTCCGGCGAGATCCAGTTGCGCCACACTCCGTGCGAGCTGTGCGGCGACCCCGATACGCCGACCAAGGCGCACGTGGAAGACTACTCCAAGCCGTACCAGTGGGAGCCGCCCGCCGAGTACATGGTGTGCGAGACGTGCGAGAACGACATGCTGCAGAAGCGGTTCAGGAACAAGGACCGGTGGGACAGCTTCAAGGCGCACGTGCGACGCGGCGGGTACGCGCGGGATCTGCAGGATCCGGTGATCAACAAGGAGTTCCTCGATTACCGTGATGCGCGCGAGAAGGGCGAGAAGGTCGAGCTCAAGAAGCTGCGCGACCGGCCCGAGTCGAAGGACGAGTGGTGGGAAAGGCTGTCGCTCGATTCGAATACGCTGACCGATCCAAAGTCGCGGCCGCGGCCGTAGGCTAACCGGCTCGCACACGATGCGCTGAGGCGTATCCCACTTCGGCCGCTACGCTCGCAAACTACGCGAGCCAAGACGCGGCCTGCGGGGGATACGCCTCAACGCATCGCTCACGTGCATCGCGCGAGGTCGCCTCGCCGCATTCTTTCGGCGAGAATAGGAGACCGACTATTCCGCAGGCGTAGAACCGGCAGGTACTTTTATTGTCCGAGATGAACGCCGCCTTTCTTGTTCTTTCTTTGGTTGCGGCGGACTCCAACAGCTTCATCCGCACCAACCAGGTCGGCTACCTCCCCGGCTCTCCCAAGATCGCCGTCGTCTGCTCGCTCGACTCGGCGAGCTTTCCACCTTCGAGGTCCGCGACGCGCGCAACCGCCGCGTGCTCCGCGGCCAGGCGCAGGCGACCGGCTCGTTCGCGTCCTGCCGCTCGACGTTTCGACTCGATTTCTCCGCGGTGCGGCGCGAAGGCACGTATCGCCTGATCGCTCACGGGATTGAATCACGCCCCGTGCGCATCGGCCGTGGCGTGTACGCCGGCGCCGCGGACACGCTGCTCTATTACATGCGGCAGCAGCGCTCCGGCTGGAACCCGCTGTTCCAGACGTGGGTGCACAACACCGATGCGCTCATTGTCGATCATCCGACACGTACCGGCCAATACCAGAATGTGCAGGGCGGGTGGGCCGACGCCGCCGATTATCTCCAGTACGTCGCTACCTCCGCGCACGCGACGTTCATGATGTTGATGGCGTACCGCGACAATCCGCACGCATTTGCCGACGACTTCGATGCATGGGGCCGCCCGGGTGGGAATAGAATCGCCGACGTGCTCGACGAAGCGCGGCACGGGCTCGAGTGGCTCGCGAAAATGTTTCCGGCCGACGATTCATCCGGCGAGATCCTCATGTTCAACCAGCTCGCCGACGACCGCGATCACGCGTTCTGGGATCTTCCGCCGACGGACTCGTCCGACTACGGCTGGGGCAAAGTATCCTGGCGGCCCGTATATCCGTGCACCGGGAAGCCGCAGGGGTTGTTCACCGGAAAGAATCGGTCCGATGGAATGGCGAGCACCGCGGGGAAGTTTGCGTCCGCCTTCGCGCTAGGCTCCCTGCTGCTGCACGAGCACGATCGCGCGTTCACCGCGCTGCTGCGCAACAAGGCTTTCCTCGCGTACGACCTCGGCAAACAACTTCCAGGAGTGTGTCAGACCGCGCCCGGTCGCGCCCCCTACTTTTATGAGGAAGACAATTGGGTGGACGACATGGAGCTCGCCGCCGCGCAGCTATACGCACTGACGGGGCGTGAGCAGTACATGCGCGACGCGCTGGAGTTCGCCGCGCGCGAGCCGGTGACTCCGTGGATGGGCGCCGACACCGCGCGGCATTATCAGTGGTTCCCCTGGCACAACAACGGTCACCATGAGATCGCGCGCAAAGCCTCGCCCGCGGACCGTGCAGCGGTGGCCGAGTATTACAGGCGCGGGCTACAAGCGGTGGTGGATCGCGCCGGCAACGGATTCCGTGTCGGCATTCCGTTCATCTGGTGCTCCAACAACCTCATGGCATCGTTCGCGACGCAGGCGCTGCTGTACCGGCAGATGACCGGCGACGATCGCTTTCGCGAGTACGAGACCGCCGCGCTCGACTGGCTGCTCGGCGTTAATCCGTGGGGCACGTCGATGATCATCGGCTTTCCGAACGGCGGTGTGCGGGCGAAGAAGCCGCACTCGGTGGTCGCGGACCGGCTCGGCGTGCACACACAGCTCGGCGGATTGCTCGACGGCCCCGTGTATCGCTCCATCTATCAGAACCTGCAGTGGATCCGGCTGCACGAGCCGGACGAGTACGCGCGGTTCAACACCGGCTTCATCGTATACCACGACGATCTGGGTGATTACTCGACCAACGAGCCGATCATGGATGGGACGGCGAACCTGTCGTATCTGTTCGCCGCGATGGCGCGCAGGTAAGAGACGAGCGGTCTGGAGCTACTTACGGCGTCTTCATACAAATCGCGGTGACCGTGGCGGCGACCGTGACGTTTGTGAGGAAGCTGGCTTGCCACGCATTGGTTCCGCTCGGTCCTGACTGGCTAACTCCTTTGTCTCCGCCAGTGACTCCGCCGCCGACGATTATGAATCCGGCCCCGCACGTTGCGGTCGCCGTCTTCGTAGCCGAAGCGATCGAAGCTGTAACGTAAGCGATCGCGCCGGTGGCCATTTGTGTCGCCACGATCTTACCTGTTCCGCTCGTGGTGAGGGAGGCTCCCGAGCCGACGGTCATCGTTGCGATGGTATTGGTGGCGGTTGTGATCGCGCTGAATATCGAAGGACCTGCGGGTCCGGTGGCGCCGTCTGCGCCGTTAACTCCGTTCGTGCCCGGCGTGCCCGCTGCGCCGTCAACTCCGTTTGTGCCCGGCGTGCCCGCTGCGCCGTCAACTCCGTTTGTGCC
>JACDCY010000142.1 GCA_013817305.1 Gemmatimonadaceae bacterium
TCTAGCCGCTGCGGCGGCTGCTTTGCTCGCGCTGGCGGGCTGCGACAAAAACACGTCCGACGACCTCAAACAAAAAGCGGAGGAGACCCGACAAAAGGTCGAGACAAAGGCGAAGGAAGTGAAGGACGCTGCCGGTCGAGAGATCGAGAAAGCGAAGCCCAAGGTCGAAGAACTGATCGACAAAACGAAGGAAGCGGCGAAAGAGGCCGAGCCGAAGCTGAAGGAACTGGGTGAGAAGGCGAAGGAGGCGGGCCAGGAGGCGATCGAGGAGGGCAGGGAGCTTACCGATTCCGCCGCGGAAAAGCTGAAGGAAGCAACCCGGGAGGCTTCGCCGGAGCCGGCCACCCCGACCCCCACGCCATAGCAGGCGCCCCCGACCTCAAATCCGCTGCGTGCTCTGCAACTCGACGGCTTTAAGCCGTCCAGGCCAACAGGATCAGGCGTCGCGATGGAGCCAGTCGTGCGCTGACAGCTCGTAGATCGCCTCACCGCGTTTTGTGTCTACATACCGCCAGCCAGACGCTTGGTATAGTCGTTCCGCTCGCGTTCCAGGCTCGGTGCCGAGCCACGCGTTCTCAACACCGCAGCTGAAGAGCCAATCGAGCATTGTGTCGTGCAGCGCTCGCCCCAAACCTCGGCCTTCATGCACCGGATCGACGAAAAGAGCCCAGACGTTGGCGCGTGTGCGATCGGCGACCGCGAAACCAGCTAATCCTCCCTTGAGCTCAGCCACCCAGCCGCGCCCTCGCTCGGTGAGCATGGGGCGGTAGCCATCCGGTTGGATCAGCTGCGGATCCGAAAGGCGATTCTCTCGCACACTTAGCCGGATGCGATGCATCTCGGGGATGTCTGCTTCCAAGGCGACACGGATTTTCATGCCCACAGGAACGGTGCACGTGCGACTCGGCTATTCCAATGCACAAGCTGCCTGCACGTCGCAATTGAGCGGGTGCAACATCGACGCGAGGATTACCGCGGCATGAGACTTCTGTTCATCACGGGCGCCCTGTTCGCTCTCGCGGCGGCCGCTGAGGGCCGCGTTGAACGCGTTGAAATCTCCTCGCGCTCCGCTGTTCTGGAGGCGAAGCCGTTCGGCGATGCCGGCGCTTACGAGAAGATCGCGGGCAAGGTTCACTTCAAGGCGAAGCCGGAGCATGCGGCTAACCGGCTGATCGTGGATCTCGACAAGGCGCCGCGGGACGAGAAGGGCGAGGTTGCGTTCTCGGCCGATTTTTACCTACTGCGGCCGAAGGAGGCGGAGCGCTCGAGCGGCTCGGTGTTACTCGAAATACCGAACCGCGGCGGGAAAGGCATCCTGGCCATCATGCAGGGCGGAAAGGGGTCGCGCGATCCCGCTACGGAGGAGGAGTTTGGCGACGGTTTTCTGATGCGACGCGGGGTGACGTTGGCGTGGCTCGGGTGGCAATGGGACGCTCGTGAGGGGGAGCACATGCTGCGGCTTTATGCTCCGGTGGCTCGGGAGCGGGAGGGCGCGGCGACGTCGACGGACGAGAAGAAAACGTCGAATGGAGCCCGCGGGAAGCGGCGCGACATGGCCGAAGCCCGCGCAGCGGGTGAGCGCGGGGACGCGCGAAGCAACGTCGAGCGTCCAACTTCGAACGCTGAACTCAGCGGAGAGAAGAAAACGGCGGACGCTGAATCGAGCCCGCGGGAAGCGGTCCGAGATGGCCGAAGCCCGTCAGGGGGAGCGGCGGGCGCCGCGCCGCAACGTCGAACGCCCTACGTCGAACTAAAGGCGCAGAAAGAAACGTCCAACGCTCAACGTTCAACTTCCAACCTCGAAGTCAGAGGCGCCAACGCAACATCGCAGGCTGAGATCAGTCGGGCACTGTCCTCCCCGGCAACTGATAACGGACGACCGATCACTGGTCTCCTGCGCGCGGATTTCATGGTAAATGAGCGGCAGGAGGAGCATCCGCTTGGGCACATGATCAGCGGGAACATCGGCGGGACGGAGTATGCGTGCTCGGACCCGGAGGACGCGGCGAATGTGCTGACGGAGCGCGACGCGCCGATGGCGCCCCGGCAGACTGTTCCGCGGAGCGAGTGGCAGTTCGTTCCTGGAGGGGACCAAAAAGGCGAGACGGCTCGGGAGTTGCGCGCGATCCGGCTGAAGGGCGGGTTCGAGCCGGGGAAGATCTACGAGGTGGTGTATCGGGCGCAGGACCCGGCGGTCGCGGGGCTCGGGTTCGCGGCGGTGCGCGATTTCGCATCGTATCTGAAGCGCGACGGGAACGAGCTCGCGCCGGCCACCAAACGCGTGCACGCGCTCGGCATCTCGCAGAGCGGACGGTTTCTCCGGCATTTCCTGCTGGAGGGGTTCTATGCGGACGAGGCGGGGCAGCGGGCGATCGACGGGATGTTCATCCACGTGGCGGGCGCGGGGATCGGGAGCTTCAATCATCGCTTCGCGCAACCGTCGCGCGATGCGCAGCCGACGACGGCGCTGTTTTATCCGACGGATCTGTTCCCCTTCACCGACGCGCCGCAAACGGAGCCGGAGACGGGCAAGCGGGCGGGGTTGTTGGATCGGTATCTGACGAGCGACTCGACGAAGGCCCCTCGCCTCAATCCTCTCCCCGGGGGAGAGGAGGTCGCAAAGCGCCAGGTGAGGGGTACTGGAGCTGAGCATCGCAGTACTCGTGAGGGAGCGTCGACGAATCAGGAGCTGCGCTACTCGGAGCTCCTCCCGAAGGTCTTCCACACGAACACTTCCTACGAATACTGGTCGCGCGCGGGCTCGCTGATCCACACGTCTCCGGATGGGAAGCGCGATGTGGCTCCGATGGAGAATGCGCGCATCTATCTGCTGGCGGGGCTGCAACATTTCTCGCGCGCGTTTCCGCCGACGCCGGAGACGGAGCCGAGCCTCGCCGCGCAACATCTGCCGAATCCGAACCCGGTGCGGTGGTTCTGGCGGGCGCTGTTTGTGGCGATGGATGATTGGGTGCGCGAAGAGAAGGCGCCGCCGGAGAGTCGATATCCGAAGATCGCGGATGGAACACTTGTTCGGCGCGAGGCTTTGAAGTGGCCGGAGATCCCTAAAGGGAGCACGAGCACTATTACGAGCAGGAGCACGATTGTGGCGACGCCGCCAACGCGCGTGCACGAAGCGTTGCGACTCGACTTCGGGCCGCAATGGAAGAACCGCATCCTCACGAAACAGCCGCCCGGTGTCGGCAAGCCATTCCCGGCACTGGTACCGCAGGTAAACGACGACGGGAACGAGATCGCGGGTGTGCGGCTGCCGCAGTTGGAGGTGCCGCTCGCGACCTACACCGGCTGGAATCTGCGCGATCTGCAGATCGGAATGCCTAACGAACGCGTCAGCTTCCTCGGCTCATTCTTTCCGCTGCCGAAGACGA
>JACDCY010000053.1:0-5719 GCA_013817305.1 Gemmatimonadaceae bacterium
GATTTTTGGCTCGCCGCCGGTGCCGGTGCCATCGCCGCTGCGGCAGCGGACAGTTGGGCCACCGAAATCGGCGTCGCGCTCGGCGGTGAGCCGCGGTCTATCTCCAGCGGAACGCCGTTGCCCCGGGGCATCTCCGGAGGGGTGACAGCGGCAGGGACTCTGGGTGGCGCGGCCGGAGCCGCCGTAATAGCGGGCACGGTGCTAATTATCGGATGGTCGGTTCCCGTGGCGATCGCCGCGGCTTTCGCGGGGGTGCTCGGCATGATCATCGACTCGATTCTCGGCGCGACACTGCAGGTGCGGCGGATCTGTCCGACCTGCGGCACCGGGACCGAGCAATCCGTTCACGAGTGCGGAAGCTCGACGCAAATCTTTCACGGCGTACGATGGATGGAGAACGACATGGTCAACACGCTTGCTACGCTTTCCGGCGCGGTTGTAGCTGTGATTGTATTCATCGCTATCGCATGATCCCGACATGCCCGCGGTGTTGAAGCGCCCGGATTCGCGAGCCCGTGTGCTGCTCGTCAGCACGAACACCGAGCGCCAGCCCTACCCTGTCGTTCCGAACGGACTCGTGGCTGTTGCAGCCTCGCTCGAGCACGCCGGACACGACGTGCGGCTTCTGGACCTCTGTTTCGCGCGCTCACCGGTGATCGCGGCGCGCGATGCAGCGGCGGAATTCAAGCCGGACGTAGTCGGAGTTTCCGTCCGCAACATCGACAACAGCGACGCGGTCGCGCTCCAGCATTACACGCCGGAGGCGGCTGCAGTGGTGAATGCTCTCCGCGCGGCATCCCCGCCGGGATCGCGCCTAATAGCTGGCGGCGCTGCATTCGGCGTCGCGCCCCAGGCTCTATTCACCGAGCTCGGTGTGGACTATGCGGTTGCCGGCGATGGAGAACGCGCGAGCGTAGCGCTCGTCAGCGCGCTCGCCGGTGGCGGTGAGCCGGGGGCGATTCCGGGACTCGTACGACGCGACGGCAAGGAGATCACGTTCACGCCACCGGGGGAGGACGCCGACCTCGATTCCTTGCCTGCGCCCGCGCTGGCCAGGTGGGTCGACCTCAAGCGATACCAGCGGCACGGGGCGACGGTGCCCGTGCAGACGAAACGCGGCTGTGTATATCGCTGCGTGTATTGTACCTACCGCAACGTCGAAGGCTTTGGTTACCGCACGCGGAGCCCGGCGCTCGTCGCGGATGAGATTGCGGAGCTTCGCCGGGACGCGGGCGTGCGCCACGTTGACTTCGTCGACTCCACGTTCAACTCGCCGCCCGGCCACGCCATCGAGGTGTGCGAGGAGATCGAGCGCCGCCGGCTCGGCGTGCAGCTGGACACGACCAATTTCACGCCTGCCACCGCCCCCCGCGAGCTCCTGTCCGCGATGCGCGCTGCGGGATTCCGAACGCTCGGCATAACCGTGGAGAGCGCGAGCGACGCCGTGCTGGCCAGGCTCGAGAAAGGCTTTACGGCTGCGAAAGCGAGAGAAGTCGCCGAGCGCGTGGAGCGAGCGGGCATGCGCACTCTCTGGATATTCCTGGTAGGCGGGCCGGGAGAGACCGCGGCCACTCTCGAGGAGACGCTTTCGTTCGCCGCGTGGCGACTCGGCCGGGGCGACGCCGTGTATCTCACCGTCGGCCTGCGGATATATCCGGGCACGACGCTGCACCGAATCGCGCTGGACGAAGGTGTGGTGGCGACGGGCGACACGCTGCTCACGCCCAGCTTCTATTTCTCGCCCGCGCTTCAGTTCGACGCCGCGGTCACGCGCCTGCGGCGGTTTGCCGCGGATCAGCCGCGCTTCATGTTCTCCGCCGACTCGCGCTCGGTGATTTTGCCATATCTCACGCGTGCCGCCGCGGTGCTGCATCTTCCGCGTCCGCACTGGCAGTACATGGGGCTGTTCCAGCGAATGACGAGGGCGATGTCGTGACCGGGCGATTGGACGCCGACGTCATTGTCGTCGGTGGCGGTCCGGCGGGATCCTCGACGGCATGGTTCCTCGCTTCGCGCGGCATGGACGTGCTCCTGCTCGACCGGGCGCGCTTCCCGCGCGACAAGGTATGCTCGGAGTACCTCAGCCCCCAGGCATCCCGGATTCTCGAGGCGATGGGTGCGCTGAAGAGTGTCGAAGCAGCGGGCGCGGCACAGCTCTCCGGGATGATGGTCCGCGCCCCGAGCGGCGAGAGCTTTCGTGGGCACTTCGCGGGCGCGCATGGGTTCAAGGGGTTCCGTGACACCGGACTCGCGCTTCGCAGGACGATTCTCGATTCGATCCTGCTCGACCGGGCGCGGGCGGGCGGCGCTCGCGTGCGGGAAGACACGCGCGTGGTGGATCTCGCGCGCGATGCCCACGGCCGTGTGAGCGGTGCAGTGATCGCCGACTCCGATGGGCGGAGAGCCGCGCTCGGAGCACGGCTGGTCGTTGGGGCCGACGGCCTGCGGTCGATCGTCTCCCGTCGACTCGGACTGGCCCGCCGCTCGCGCTGGCCGAGTCGCATCGCGCTCGTCGCGCATTACACTGATGTCGCCGGCATGGACGGCGTCGGCGAAATGCACGTGGACACCCAGGGGTATCTCGGGCTTGCGCCCGTCGGCAACGGCCTGATCAATGTCGCGGTCGTCGTTCCCGTATCCCGTGCCAAGGACCTGGCCGGTGCCCGCTCCGAGTTTTTCGAGGAATGGATCGACGACCGCCCCCATCTCCGCGAGCGCTTCGCCGGCGCGCGGCAGGTTACGCCAGTGCGCGCGACCGGTCCGTTCGCGTCCGCCGTGCGGCGGGCGTGGGCTCCCGGCGCGGCCGTAGTCGGAGACGCCGCCGATTTCTTCGATCCCTTTACGGGGGAAGGTATTTATACCGCGCTCCGCGGCGGAGAGATGCTCAGCGGATATCTGCTGGAATCGCTGGCGTCTCCTCGGCCGGGCGACGCTCCACTCACGGCGTATGATCGCGCGCGGCGCGAGGAGTTCGGCGCGAAATGGAGATTGGAGCGACTGGTCGGGACCGCTGTCGGCTTCCCTCGAATGATGAATCGCGCAGTGCGCGTGCTTTCGCGAAGAACCGACCTCGCGGACCTTTTTGTGGGAGCTGCGGGGGACTTCGTGCCCCCCGGCGAGGTGCTTCGGCTCTCGAATCTCGGCCTGCTTCTCGCGCCGGGGCGGTAGCCATGGACGAATATCGTTTTCGAAGCGTGCTGAGCAGGTTCGCCAGCGGCGTGACCGTCGTCACCGCGGTCGACGTCAAAGGCGTCGATCATGGCATCACTGTGAGCGCGTTCTGCTCGCTGAGCCTGGAGCCACCGCTCGTTCTTGTCTGCATCGACCACCAGACAGTGATGCACGGAGTCCTTGGGGGTTCCAGCGCGTTTGCGATCAACGTGCTCGCCGTGGACCAGGAAGACCTCGCTCGCAAGTTCAGCGATCCCGACGACAACAGGTTCGACGGCACATCGTTCGCGCGCGGCGACAACGGGGCTCCCGCACTCACCGGCGCTGCGGCGACTCTCGAATGCTCGATGATCGAGCGCTACGAGGGCGGAGATCATACCATCTTCGTAGGACGTGTCGAGACCGCGGAGTCGAGCGACGCGCCGCCCTTGCTGTATTACCGCGGCGGCTACGCGAGGCTCGAGCGCTAGCAACATGTTGATGACGACGACGCCCGCGCGCCGCGACGGGACCGAGATACTGGACGGCGACGGGCTCGACCCCCGCCTCGTGCGACGCTCGATGAGCGATGTCGCGCGAGCCAACGCTCTTTTCGGAGGTGCGTCGGCGCTGCTGGCGGAGCTGGATCCCGCGCTGCGTAATCTCGCTCCGGACTCGACGCTGATCGACATCGGTACGGGCCTGGGCGACATCCCCGCGCGGGCCAGGCAGCGAGCTCGCTCGCACGGAGTCGCGCTCCGTACGGTCGGCGTGGACATCGCGCCGGAGCTCGCCGCTGCGAGCGCGCACAAGGTGGATGCGGCCGTGTGCGCCGACGCCTTACAGCTTCCGTTCAGAGACAAGAGCGTCGACGTGGCCACCTGTTCACAGGTGCTGCATCACTTCCCAGGCACGAGCGGTCTGTATCTGCTGCGCGAGATGAACCGGGTGGCACGCGTCCGCGTCGTGGTCAGCGATCTGCGACGCAGCTGGACAGCCGCAGGCGGGCTCTGGGTCGCGTCCTTCCCGCTGCTCTTCCATCCGGTCAGCCGGCACGACGGCGTGGCGTC
This sequence comes from Gemmatimonadaceae bacterium, assembly GCA_013817305.1. GTDB lineage: Bacteria > Gemmatimonadota > Gemmatimonadetes > Gemmatimonadales > Gemmatimonadaceae > JACDCY01. Next base: position 4,221 of record JACDCY010000053.1, read on the forward strand.
TGTGCTGCGGGGATTTACGCCTGAAGAGCTCCGCGAGCTGGTGCAGGACGCGGTCGGCGCGAAAGCGACCGTCAACAGGCGATTCGCCTACAGGGTTACCACCAGCTGGGCGCCGCAATGACACTTCCCCGAACCGCCTCACTCGGGCCGATGCCGCTCGGCCGCGCGATGGAGACGGTAGACGAGCGCCTGGTCGCGGCGCTGCCGGGCACGATGTTCGACATTGCACGCGACGTCGATGGCTGGCCGGCGCATCTCGCTCATTATCGGTACGTGCGGATTCGCGAGAAACGACCGGACGGTCTTGCCGTCGTGGAGATGTCCGCCTTCCGCTACTTTGGTTCTATCGGGTGGCCCACGTGGTGGCTATCGCTCATGGAGGTAATCCCTCAAAAGCCGTCGATTCGCTTTCGCCACATCGGAGGCATCACGAAGGACATGGATGTGGAGTGGAGCTTTGAGCGCGTGGCCGCTGGAACGAAGGTGAGGATCGTGCACGCATGGGACGGACCGCGCTGGCCGCTGATAGGCGTAGTGGCAGCGAGGGCCGTCATAGGGCCGGTGTTCGTGCACGGCATCGCGAGCCGCACATTGGCGGGCCTCGCGAAAGTCGCGGAGCGCGGTGCGTCCCCGGAAAGGACGGGCGCGTGAGCAGGCGACGCGTCGTCATCACGGGGATCGGCGCAATCACGCCGATAGGCGTCACGCGCGATGGTCTGCTGGACGGGCTTCGGGCCGGAAAGTCCGCCGTGCGCACCGTGAGTCGCTTCGACCCTACGCCGTTCAGAAGCAGGAACGCCGCGGAAGTAATTGATTACGCCGCCGCCGACCACCTCGATTCCAAGCGCGCGCGAAGGTTGGACCGGTTCGCCCAGTTCGCGGTCGTGACGGCCCGCATGGCGATGACCGACGCGGGCATCCGAATGGAGAGCGAGGACCGCGAGCGAGTCGGCGTTATGATGGGCACCGCGCTCGGCGGAGTAGCGTACGGCGAGCAGCAGGCGGAGGTCTTCATGCGCGATGGCCTTCGCGGCGTGGATGCGACACTGGCGCTCGCGGTGTTCGGCGGGTCGGCGAGCTGCAACATCGCGATAGAACTCGGCGTTCAGGGCCCTAACTCGACGAACTCTATGAGCTGCGCGTCCGGCGCGATCGCCGTGGGCGACGCGTTCCGCCAGGTCCGCGACGGATACGCCGACGTGATGATCGCGGGCGGCGCCGAAGCGCCGCTCTCGCCGCTCTGCTTCGGCGCGTTCGCGCTCATACGGGCCATGTCGACCAACAACGCCGACCCGGAGCATGCGTCCCGGCCGTTCGACCGACACCGGGACGGCTTCGTAATGGGCGAGGGCGGAGCCTCCGTCGTCCTCGAGGAGTACGGCCGGGCCGTCTCGCGCGGCGCGCGGATTTACGGCGAGGTGGCTGGCTTCGGAGTCACCAACGACGCGCACCACATGACCGCGCCGCTTCCGGATGGATCGCAGGCCGCCCGCGCGATG
>JACDCY010000053.1:5729-14518 GCA_013817305.1 Gemmatimonadaceae bacterium
GCATCGCGCTGACCGACGCCGACATCTCACCCTCCGACATCGAGTACATCAACGCGCACGGGAGCTCGACGCCGCTGAATGACGCCACAGAGACTCTGGCCATCAAGCGCGTTTTCGGGGAGCACGCGCATCGCCTCAAGCTGAGCGGGACGAAGGGCTACTACGGCCACGCCCTCGGCGCGTCGGGAGCGATCGAGGTGGGAATTTGCGCGCTCGCGCTCGACCAGGGATGGCTCCCTCCGACGATCAACCTTTCAGTCGCGGACGACGCGTGTGATCTTGACTACCTTCCCGGCGCAGGAACCGAGCGAAAGGTGGAGCACATGCTGACCAACTCGTTCGGCTTCGGCGGAATAAACGCCGCGCTCGTGTTGCGCAGGGCCAGTTAAGAATACAGAACGCCGGCCGAGCCGGCACTACAGTGGAGGAATGGCATGAGGGACTCGCTGAGGCACTTTGCAGCAGAGCTCATCGGTACGTTCGCGCTGGTGTTTCTGGGAGGCGCGGCCATCATGAGCGCCACCTTCACAGGCTCGCAAAGCAGCCTGCTCGAGATCGCGTTGGCTCACGGTCTCGTGATCGCAGTGATGGTCACGGCGTTCATGCGGATCTCCGGGCACTTCAACCCCGCGGTGACGATCGGGTTTCTAGCCGTTCGACGCATCGATCCGATGATGGCCGGCGTCTACATCGTGGGGCAGCTCGTAGGCGCTATGCTCGGGGCGTACCTCCTCAAGAGCGTCTTCCCGGATCCGATCTTCGCGGCGGCCCGGGGCGGCGGACAGTTCATCTCGCTCGACATCACCGGCACCCAGGCATTCGTCGCCGAGCTCGTCGCGACCTTCCTGTTCGTGCTTGTCGTGTTCGGGACAGCGGTGGACCCGAAGGCCCCGCGCGTCGGCGGCCTGGCGATCGGATTCGCGATCACAGCGGGAATCCTCGCAATCGGACCGATCACTGGCGGCTCGATGAATCCCGCGCGGTCTTTCGGGCCGGCCGTGGCAAGCGCGGTCTACGAGGGACAGGTGATCTACTGGACGGCGCCTATACTGGGCGGCGTCCTGGCAGCGCTGCTATACGAGTATTTGTTTTTGCGGGGCGCACCTGAGCCCGTGGATCACGGAACGGTCAGGCCGGCCTAGCCCGGACCAGGATTCCTGCAGCACCGGCCGCTAGGGCCCGTGCTGCAGGAATTTTTCCTCGTATCGACGCATCGAGTCGAGGATGACATTCGCGGCGAGCTCGCTTTTCTCCCAACGCTGAATCTCGGCGCGCTTTCCCTCGAGGTCCTTGTAGATCGAAAAGAAGTGCTCGACTTCCTTGAGAAAGTGCGTGGGCAGATCCGCGATATCGAAGTACTCGCCGTAATACGGATCGTTGACCGGAACGGCCAGCACCTTGTCGTCGGGCTCGCCCCGGTCGAGCATGCGCAGGACGCCCAGCGGCCGGCAGTCGATGTGGCAGCCCGGAAAGGTCGGCTCGTTGATCATCACGAGGATGTCGAGCGGATCCCCGTCTTCGTGCAGCGTGCGCGGGATGAAGCCGTAGTCACCCGGGTAGTGCACGGCCGAGTACAGCACCCGGTCGAGGCGGATGAGCCCAGACACTTTGTCCAGCTCGTATTTGTTGCGGCTGCCGCGCGGAATCTCCACGACTGCCGTCACGTGATCGGGCGGTTGTACCCCGGCGGGAAGGTCATGCCACGCATTGATCAAGCGGGTACCCGCTCCATGGTTCCCTTGTAGGACATCGGCTCTTCCTCGACACCGAAGTTGCGGGCAGAGAGCTCTGCGACGCGACTCATTTCGTCCTGGCCGAGGTCGGCGATGTCGCTCGCCGCGGCGAACTCGTCCAGCTGCTCGTCGTCATAGATGTTGGGCAGTGTGGTGATCACCATCGGCTCGGCGAGCAACCATTTGAGAGCGGCCTGTCCCAGCGTCATTCGTGCCATGAGGAACTCGAGCGTCCGGACTTTCTGGATTCCGTTGACGAGCCAGGAGCGTGGCCGATGGCGGCGGTGATCGTTGGCGGGGAACACAGTGTCCTCCGTGTATTTGCCTTCGAGCATCCCCGACGCGTGCGTCACTCGAACGTTGAACCGGCAATCGGGCGCGTGCTCGCGAGCAGCCTCGATCATGGCGGCCCCCGGGTGCTGCTCGAGCACGTTCCAGATCATCTGCACCGTGCCGATGTCAGGCTCCCGCTCGAACAGCTCGACCGTTTCGTACAGCCAGCCGATCGCGGGACCGAAAGCTGCGCCCCACGCGCGAATCTTCCCCTCGCGCTTGAGATCGCGCAGCGTCTCCCATATCTCGCGGTCACGGACGTGCTCCATCTTGACGTTGTGCAGCTGGAGCACGTCGATGCGATCGGTCTCCAGGCGCTCGAGGCTCCGGTCCACGGCGAAGCGCATGTACGCCGCATCGAACTTCTGCGGAAGCTCGCTCTGGCCCCGTCTTGCCGCCTGCGCGGCCGGGTCGTAGATGTCGTAGCCGATCTTCGTGCCGTAGACGACCTCGTCGCGCATCCCGCGAAACGCGGTAGCGAGCTGCCGCTCGCTGCGTCCGTTGCCATAGCTGTCGGCGGCATCGAAGAATGTGACTCCACGGCTATGAGCGAGACGTAGGAGGGCGACCGCTTCTTCATCGGTTTTCTCGCCCCACCAGCCCGTGGCAAGGGTCCAGGTACCGAAGCCGATCTCGCTGACGCTCAGATCGGTGCCGGGAAACTTCCTGTATTGCATCGTGGGTTTCTCCTTTGCGAAGGAGAAAGCTAGCAGCGTAACGAGGCGCTCAGCGCTTCTCGAGGTCCCGCTCGCCCGGAGTCATTCGCGCCGCCCGACCCTCGCCCGGGTGCGCCTGGGCTTCGTGAAAGCGCTCGCCCTTCAGACGCACCGACTCCACGAACCCTTCGTACTCCCGGTCGCTCAGCTCTTCGGCGATGCCGGGTATCAATCCCTTCACAAGCGTGACGCGCTCCGCGAGCGTCAGCGCATTGATTTCATGCACGAGCTTGCGGAGGACCGGATGGTTCATCCAGTCTGTTTCCTTGCTCGTCGTCATTCGGGAGGCTTGCCCATCTTCCTGTCGCCACGCAGGATCTTGCCGAGCAGGTTGTTCTGCCTCTGCATCAGGATACGCGTCGCTCGCGTCTCGTGGTGCGATCGCGTAAGCATCAGAGCCAGGTCGGCCCCGCCCCAGAGAAACGCCGCGAACGCCAACAGCCGCACCGCCTCCCCTAAGATCGTGCCGGGAGTGACGGGCATCCCCGACGGGTCCGTAAGCGTGAAGTAGATCTGGGCGAACATTACCATGATGAGGATGACCGAGACCGACTTGAGGAGGATCGCAGCAACGCGAATTCCCCGCATTGGATCCCAGTCGTCGTCCCGCATCGGCAGTTTGTCAACCTTCGCCTGTGTGCGTTTTCGACGCTCGGCCTCGCTCAAAACGCTTGTATCTTCAACTTTTGCCATATTCGCTCACGTAACGTTTGTGCCTGCCGGTCAACCTGAAGCAGAACCGGAACCAACTATGCAAGCACTCGGCCGCCGGTACCGCCGTTCGTTAGCGCTCGGGGTCCTCGCGGTCTGCGGGCTCGGTGCGTGCCGGACCGCACCCCTACCCCTCCCAGCCGACGGCGCTGAAGCAGTATCGCTAACCGGCGAGCGACTCGTTAGCCCCCCGATCCCCGGTGGTACGCGGGACGCATACGAGCAGCGCCTGGCTGAAGCCAGACGCGCCTACGACCGGACCCCCGCGAACGCCGACTCGATCATCTGGCTCGGACGCCGCACCGCATATGTGGGACGGTACCGCGATGCCATCGCGATCTTCACGGACGGAGTCTCCAAACATCCGAACGATCCACGGATGTACCGCCACCGCGGGCACCGATACGTCACGGTCCGCGACCTCGACAGGGCCATCGCAGACCTGACCCGGGCGGCACAACTCACGCGAGGGCAGTCCGACCAAGTTGAGCCCGACGGAATTCCCAACGCGTTGAACGTTCCTACGAGCACGCTGCACTCGAATGTCTGGTATCACCTGGGCCTCGCGCATTATCTCCAAGGCGACTTCGGTCGAGCGCTACCGGCCTACCGTGAAGCTTTGCGCGTATCAAACAACCCGGACATGCTGGTCGCCACCTCGCACTGGCTTTACATGACTCTGCGCCGATTGGGCCGTGACGCAGACGCCGACGCGGTGCTCCGCCCGATCTCGCGCGACTTGCCGATAATCGAGAACGACGCGTACCACCGGCTGCTCTTGATGTACAAGGGCGAGCTGCCTCTGGATTCACTCGCTCCCGTCGGGACGGATCCGGTCGGTGACGCGACGACCGGCTATGGCGTGGGGAACTGGCACATGTACAACGGTCGCCGCGATGCGGCCATGGATGTCTTTCGACGGGTAGCGGGCCGTGGAAGCTGGGCGGCGTTCGGTTACATCGCCGCCGAGGCCGAGGTCGCCCGCGAGCGCTGATTAAACCTTACAGCTGACCATTCCCCGCTTCTCGAGATACCGCTGGTGGTAGTCTTCCGCCTCGTAAAACGTGCCCGCGGGCTCGACCAGCGTGACGATGGGGCCGCGGTACAGCCGCGAATCGTTCTGTGAAGCTTTGGACGCTTCCGCCGAGCGCATCTGCTCGTCGTCGTGGTAGAAAATCGCCGACCGGTACTGGGAGCCGACGTCCGGTCCTTGCCTGTCCCTGGTCGTAGGGTCGTGCATCTTCCAGAAAGCGTCGACCAGTTTTTCGTAGGAGAGGCGCTCTGGATCGAAAGTCACTTCCACCACCTCCGCGTGTCCGGTCCTTCCTGAACACACGTCTTTGTACGTGGGCCCAACAGTGTTCCCGCCGGCGTAGCCCACGCGCGTATCAGTCACGCCTTCGATCTGCCTGAACGAGGCTTCCACGCCCCAGAAGCATCCCGCGCCAAAAGTCGCCTTAGCCATTCCCGCTCCAGTTCGTTTACGAACCAACACGCTATTCGCGCAGTCGCGCAGCAGCTTCAATCGCAAAATACGTGACAATGATGTCCGCGCCGGCGCGGCGGATGCCCGTCAGCGATTCCATCACGGCCGCTTTTTCGTCGATGGAACCAAGCGCGGCGGCTGCTTTGATCATCGCGTACTCTCCGCTCACCTGGTACGCCACGATCGGATGATCGGTTCCTTGTCGAACACGCCATATGAGATCCAGACAGGGGCCCGCCGGCTTGACCATGATCGCGTCCGCCCCCTCGGCCAGGTCGGCCTCGACCTCCCGGAGCGCCTCACGGGCGTTGGCTGGATCCATCTGGTACGAGCGCCTGTCGCCGAACGCAGGGGCCGATTCCGCCGCGTCCCTGAATGGTCCATAGAAGGCGGACGCATGCTTGGCGGCGTAACTCAGGATCGCGGTGGAATGAAATCCGTCCGCGTCCAGCCGCGAGCGAATCGCGGCCACACGGCCATCCATCATGTCACTCGGCGCTACGATGTCGGCGCCGGCTTCCGCGTGCGACGCGGCCACGCGGGCGAGAACGTCGAGCGTAGCGTCGTTGTCCACGTCGCCATCGCGCACAATCCCGCAGTGTCCGTGCTCCATGTACTCGCACAGGCACACATCAGTGATCACGGCAATCTCGGGAAACTCGTGCTTGATCGCCCGCGCGGCGTTCTGCACGGCGCCCTTTTCGCTCCAGGCCCCTGATCCCGAGGCGTCTTTGCTTTCGGGAATGCCGAACAGGATGACGCCCCCGAGCCGGTGGTCGGCCGCGCGCGCGACGTCCCGCAACATCTCGTCGACCGAGGTCTGCGAAACTCCCGGCATCGATTTCACCTGATTGCGGACCTTGCTGCCCTCGCGAACGAAGAGCGGCAACACGAGGCGCGCCGGCGTCAGATCGGTTTCACTGAACAGGCGCCGCAACGCGGGCGTGCGGCGCAAGCGTCGCGACCTCGCTTCGGGGAATTTTGCCAAGGTTACTCCGGCTGTGGAGGAAGGACGTTCGCCACCGCGCGGAGCTCCGCGAGAATGCTGGAGCCTCCGCGCGCCCTTACGTCCGCGGCAAGCTCCTGACCCGTGAGCTCGGGATCCGCAGGATCGAGCGCGCGTGATCCGCGAACCATTTGCCGTCCGCCGATATCGGAGATCAATCCGTGCAGGATGTGTCCGCTGCTGCCGTCGGCGGCAGGCATGACGAGGGCTCCGATCGGCACCTGGCATCCGCCCTCGAGCGCCGCGAGGAACGCGCGCTCCGCGCTCACCGCGACCCTCGTAGGCGCATGGTCCAGCGGCGCAACGAGTAAGCGCATGCGCTCGTCAGAGGCGCGGATCTGCACGGCTATGGCGCCTTGGCCCGCGGCCGGAAGCCAGTCCGGCGGCTCCAGGAATGCGTCGATCCGTTGACGCGCGTCGAGGCGTATCAACCCTGCCGCAGCGAGGATCGCAGCGTGGAATTTTCCCTCGTCCATCTTTTTGAGTCTGGTCGGCACGTTGCCGCGCATGTCTACAACGTCGAGGTCCGGCCTCGCTGCGAGGAGCTGCGCGCGCCGCCGCAGGCTGGACGTCCCCACTCGGGAGCCGGCAGGAAGATCGGCAAGGCTGCTCGCATCGGCGACGCGGTTAATCACGAGCACGTCGCGCGGGTCTTCACGCTCGAGAATCGCCGCCAACTCGAGCCCCTCGGGCTGCTCTGTCGGCAGATCCTTCAGCGAATGAACGCAACAGTCGACCTTCTTGCGCAGCAGCGCCGACTCCAGCTCTTTCGTAAACAATCCCCTGGCGCCGATGGCGCTGAGCGGCTCCTGCGATTTCTTGTCGCCGGTGGTGCGGATGCGAACCAGCTCGACGGTCAACCCTCGCGCGACGAGGGCCGATTCGACCAGAGCCGCCTGCCGCAGAGCGAGCTCCGATGCCCGCGTGCCTATCCTGATGACATCGCTCGCGCCGGCCTTTTCAGTCACCAGCGTACCTCGCGACGATGGCATCGACCAATCCGTCGATGGTGGATTCCTTCGCTTCGATCGTGACGTCCAGCCCCGCGGCCCGCGCGGCTTCGGACGTAATCGGGCCGATGGAAGCGGCCGGAGCTCCGCTCGCTGCATCCGGTCCAACCGCGTCGACGAGTCCGGCAACCGCTGATGCGGACGTCAGAGTCACAAGATCGACCTCTCCATGCTCCAGCGCGGCGCGGAGATTCTCCGCGCCCTCGGCCTGTGGGACTGATCGGTACACGGGCAGCAGCCTCACCGTCGCACCCATCTCCTCGAGCCCCGCACGCAGCACATCGCGCGCGCCTTCCGCTCCCACGTGCAGCACGGTCGCACCACTCAGATCGTCACGGTCGCGCAACGCGTCGAGCAGCCCCTCGGCCACGAATCGCTCTGGGATGACGTCGACCGCGATCCCGTGCTCGAGCAGCACTCCGGCCGTCGCGGCACCCACGGCGGCGACCCTGATGCCGGCGAGCGCGCGCGCGTCCCGACCGCTCGCGAGGAGCTGCTCCCAGAAGACCGCCACACCGTTCCGGCTCGTGAACACGATCCAGTTGTACGCCCCCAGCTCACTGAGCACGGCGCGCAGCGGGTCGAGATCCAGTCGCGCGATGCGGACCGCGGGCACTTCCAGCGCTTCAGCGCCGAGCTCGCGCAGCCGGCCGCTGAGCTCCGGCGCCTGTTCGGTGGCGCGCGTGACGACGATGCGCTTCCCGAACAGCGGTCGCTTCTCAAACCACGCGATTTCGTCGCGGAGCAACACCGGCCAGCCGATGATGGTGACGACAGGCGCCTTGAGCTGCTCGCGCTGGATCGCCTCGCAGATGGTGCCGAGCGTAGCCACGATCGTGCGCTGCTTGGAATGCGTGCCCCATTGGATCGCGGCAGCCGGCGTTTCTTCCGGGAGGCCGCCCGCGATGAGCGCCGCGGCGGTGGTCGGCAGCGTCTTTACGCCCATGTACAGCACGAGCGTGCTGCCGCTCTTCGCGAGCGCGGCCCAGTTGGTGGTGTTCGCGAGCTTGGCCGGATCCTCGCTGCCGGTCACGAGCGTGACGGACGACGACATCCCGCGGTGGGTGACCGGAATTCCAGCGTACGCCGGAGCGCCGATTCCAGCCGTGATTCCGGGAACGACTTCGCACGGGACGCCCGCTTCGCTGCACGCGATCGCCTCCTCGCTGCCGCGCCCGAACACGAACGGGTCCCCCCCTTTCAACCGCACGACCCGCTTGCCCTCGCGCGCGAGGCGGATGATCAGCTGGTTGATGTCCTCCTGCATGACCGATCGCTTGTCGCCCCCGCGCTTGCCCACGTAAAAAAGCTCGGGGAAGCCAGCCGAAACTGCGTCTGGCGGAAGGAGAGCCGGATTCGCGAGCGCGTCGTACACGATTGCGTCCGCGCTGTCGATCAGCTCGCGTCCGCGAACCGTGATGAGCCCCGGGTCCCCGGGGCCGGCCCCGACGAGAAAGACTTTTCCTTCAGCCATCAGGCTGCCTCGGAGCGCATCGCCGCCGGGTCGATCCCCGTGCGCACGCACCACCGTTCGTACTCCACGGGCGACACCTCGGACGGTTTGATCTCGCTACGACCGCCCCAGAACACGTTGGTGTACAGCACCGGGACGTCGAGCGAAGCCAGGTGATCGTCGATCGTCTGCTTGTGCTCGTACACGACGTCCATCTCGAGCCCATGCGCGACGGCCATCACGTTGACGTTGCCGAACTCCGGCCCGCCCTCGCGCCAGTACGCGTGCGTGAGGATGTGGTGCCGGCCTATCTCGCGGCCCGCTTCGATCTCACGCCCCTC
>JACDCY010000143.1 GCA_013817305.1 Gemmatimonadaceae bacterium
TGGATCGGCACCTATGCGGGAGGTCTGACCCGCCGGACCGATAAAGGGTTCGAAACCTTCAGCAGCGAGGACGGCCTTTCGGACGATTCGATGTTCTCGCTCTACGAGGACCGCGAAGGGAGTCTCTGGGCGGGCACCTACACCGGCGGGCTGAACCGCTTCAAAGAGGGTGCGTTCACGACGTTTGCCCGCGACGAAGGGATGTCCGCGAACGGCGTCTTCTCGCTCTACCAAGACCCCGACGGGACGATCTGGATCGGCACCGAGGGCGGAGGCCTGAACCGCTTCAAGAACGGCAAATTCACCGTCTACACGACGCGGGACGGGCTATCCAGCAACAATGTGGTCTCCGTCTGTCGGGATCGCGAAGGCAGTCTCTGGATCGGCACGTTCGGCGGCGGGCTTAATCGGATGCGGAACGGGAAGTTTACCGCTTTTCATACGGAAGACGGTCTCTCCAGCGAAACGGTCTTCTCGCTCTACGGGGATCGGGAAGGCAGTCTCTGGATTGGCACAAGCGAGGGGTTGAACCGGTACAGGGACGGCAAATTTACCACCTACGGCAGCGAAGCAGGGCTGGTGGGAACCGACGTGCGCGCGATCCACCAGGACCGGGGCGGCGCGCTCTGGATCGGCACGGGTGCTGGTCTGAACCGTTTAGCAAACGGAAAGTTCACCGTCTACACCACCGCAGACGGGCTGGCCGGCAATGCCGTGCAGGCAATCCATGAGGACGCCGAGGGCGCGCTCTGGATCGGCAGCCGCGGCGGCGGTTTGAGCCGGCTAAAGGACGGGAAGTTTATCACCTTCGGTACCCGGGCGGGGCTTCCCGACGATGTGATCTTCGCCATCCTGGAGGACGAGGTGGGGAACCTCTGGATGAGCAGCACCAAGGGCGTCTTCAGTGTTCGCAAGCAGGCATTGAACGCGCACGCGGCGGGAGAAATCGGCGCTGTCGACGCGATGCTGTATGGAAAGGCAGAGGGGATCCGGGCCGGTGAGGGAAGCGGCGGCTCTCAGCCGATCGCCCGTAAGATGCGCGATGGAAGCCTCTGGTTCTCCACGCCGAAGGGTGCCGCCGTTGTGAATCCCGCTCACCTTGAAATTAATCGGCGGGTCCCGCCGGTCGTGATCGAGGAGCTACGCGTGAACCGGCGCTCCGTTTCCCTTGGGGGCGTGCTGGATCTCCCGCCGGGCAGTCGAACGCTGGAGTTCCACTACACCGCGCTCAGCCTGTTGGAGCCGGGAAAGGTGCAGTTCAGATACAAGCTGGACGGATTCGACGAGGAGTGGGTCAATGCCGGCACGCGCCGAGTAGCGTACTACACGAATGTTCCACCCGGCCGCTATCGGTTCCGGGTGGTGGCCAGCAACAATGACGGCGTGTGGAACCTGGTTGGTGCGAGCCTCGGGTTTCGGGTGCAACCCTTCTTTTACCAGACGGCATGGTTTGCCCCGCTACTGGCGCTCGCGGCGATCCTGCTGGCGCTCGCCGCGTATCGCCTCAAGACGCGGCAGTTGAAGGCGCGGCAGCGCGAACTCGCCCGGGTGGTTGACGAGCGGACGGAAGAGCTGCGCCAGAGCCAGGAGCGCCTGGTCGTTTCAGAAAAGATGGCCGCCTTCGGGCGGCTGACCGCCGGGATCGCGCACGAGATCAACTCTCCCCTGGGCGGCGTGCTCAACTCATTGCAGCTGGCGCGTCTGTACGTCGACGACTATGGCGCGTCTATCGACGACCCGGAGGTGACCGCCACGGACCACCGCGCCATTGCCAAGGAGCTGATATCTTCCATCGCGCTCGCGGAGGCGGGCACCCGGAAAGTGGCTCAGTTCGTCCGTAGCATCAAGAGCCAGACGCGCGCGGATGGCGACGGCCAACGCCGCGAATTCGACCCAGCGGACGAGATTGGGCCAGTGATTGCGCTTCTCGACCACGAATTTACAGACCGTAAGATCACGCTCCACGTGGAGAGCGAACGCGGGCTCTGCATCCGGGGCGACCCGGGGAATTTCGACCTGATCGTGCAGAACCTGCTCAGTAACGCCATGGATGCGTACGAGGGGAAGGAGGGCGAGATCCGGGTCCGCCTTGCGAGCGATGTAAATGGCGGCCCTCACTGCGACGTACGGCTTGAAGTAGAGGATCACGGCTGCGGCATCCCCGAGGAGATTCGCAGCCGCATCTTCGATTACCTCTTCACGACCAAGGACATCGGCCGCGGCACCGGCCTCGGGCTCTCCATCGTCCATAGCATCGTCACCTCCGAGTTCGGTGGAGAAATCGCGGTCCACAGCGAGGTCGGCCGTGGGACCACCATTTCCGTGTGCTTTCCCGCCTGCCGCTGACTTGCGTGTTCTCGGCTCATCGGACGGAGGGCGGTTGATTTCCTCGACGGCGACCTCGGCGCCCGCGCGGCGCTCGGAGCCGTCAAACCGATGGCGCAGTCGGGATCGTGAAGTGGAACGTCGTGCCTTCTCCATGTTTGCTTTCCACCGAGATGCGTCCGCCGTGCGCCTCCACGATGCCCTTGGCGATGGCGAGGCCGAGTCCAGCCCCGAGATCGGCACCCCGCTCCGCCTGCCAGAAGCGGTCGAAGAGGCGGGGGAGGTCCTGCGCCGGAATACCCGACCCTGAGTCGCGCACGCTGAAGCACATATCACCGTCAGCGACTCCAGCCGAGATTCTGAGACTGCCGCCGGGCGCGGTGAACTTGACGGCGTTGCCAACGAGGTTGGATAGGAGCTGCACGAATCGACCGGCGTCCGACAGAATTGCGGCCGGGGCAGCGGGGATCTCGACGTCGAGATGCAGTCCCGCAGCTTCGGTGATCGGCCGCAACACCTCGACGGCGGAGAGGAGCAGCTGCTCGGCATCGTGTTCACGTAACTGCACCGAGAGGTGCCCAGAACCCACGCTGGCGACGTCGAGCAGATCCCCGATGAGGCTGTCCATCTGCTGCGCGGAGCGGCGGATGACGTTCAGGTGCTGTCTGGTGGTCTCCTCACCCTCACCTTCTCCGAGCAGCTCGAGCAGCATCGCGGAGGCGAGGGAAACAGTGTGCACCGGATTTCGCAGGTCGTGTGAGACGATCCCCAGCACCTCGTCGCGCAGATGCAAGGCGCGCTGCAGCTCGCGCTCGACGCGTAGACGCTCCGCGATGTCCATCCGCAGCTCGATTTCCGTGCTGACGGCGGCGGCAAGGTCCGCGAGGCTGGAGATGTCGTCGGCATTCCAGTCACGAACCTTGAAGTCCATGACGCACAAGGTTCCGAGCGCATGCCCATCCGCCGTCAACAGAGGGATGCCGGCATAGGCGGTTACGCCGAACTGGCTGATCGCGGGG
>JACDCY010000054.1 GCA_013817305.1 Gemmatimonadaceae bacterium
ATATGGAATTCCACCCCCATGCGCTCGAGCGAGTGGTACAGCTCGGGGGTAGCGTCATAGCTCTCCGAAATACCGCTCTCGGTGATCTCGATCCGCAGCGACCCATGGCGGAGCCCCGTCTCGGCGAGCAGGCGATCGATGCGGCCCAGCAGGTCCGGGCTCTGCATTTCGCGGCGGCAGAGGTTCACGCTCAACGTGAGTGGAGGGGTCGAAGGAAACATTTCCTGCCACCTCGCCACCTGCTGGCAGGACTCGCGCAACATCCACGCTCCCAGCGGAACGATAAGTCCTGTTTGATTCGCGACCGTGATGAAGTCGTCCGCGGGAACCACTCCCCGTTCGGGATGATTCCAGCGCATCAGCACCTCGAGCCCCCGAATGGTCCCGCCTCGCGGATCCACCAGCGGCTGGTAAAAGAGCTCGAACTGGCGCCCTTCCATCCCCTTGCGGAGTTCGGACTCCAAGCGGAGGCGCGCTACAGCCTCGGCGTGCATGGCGCGATCGAACACTTCGTAGCGCCCGCGTCCGCGCGACTTGGCGCGGTACATCGCGAGATCGGCTGACCGCAGCAGATCGTCCGTCGTACCATGGCCGTCGTTGAGTGCTATGCCGATGCTGCCGGTTACCGTCATGTCCCGTGCATTGAACCGTACCGGCGACCGCAGCGACGCAAGGATGCGGGCAGCGATCCTCGTAGCGTCGCTGCCGCTATCGATGTCGTCCAGCAGAACGGTGAACTCGTCTCCGCCCTGGCGCGCGACGACGTCACCCGGGCGTACGCACGCCTCCAGCTTCCTTGCGACCGCGGCAAGCAGTTTATCGCCGGCCTCGTGTCCAAACGAATCGTTTACAGCCTTGAATCCATCGAGATCGATGAACAGCAGCGCAAACTGGTACTCTTCGCGTCGTAGAGCCCGCGACGCGCACCGCTCCAGCACCTCCGTGAAGTACGCCCGGTTCGGCAGTCCAGTCAGCTCGTCGCGCAACGCTTCCGACACGAGACGCTGCTCGGCTTCGACGAGCGGCGAAACGTCGGTGAGCGAACCCCCCAGGCGAGTGACGACACCGTCCGCGTTGCGGACAGCGAGCCCGCGAGTGAACACCGGGCGATAGCTCCCGTCGGCAGCGAGTACCCGATGCTTGCTCTCGAAGTGCGGGGTCTCGCCGCAGATGTGGCTATACAGTTCCAGCTGAACCCGCTCGGAGTCAGCCGGATGGATGCGACCGAACCACTCGCCCGACGAGCTCCCTATGTCGCTGTTGCCGAACCCGAGCAGCTCTTTCCAGCGGGGAGAAAAATGGGCGCGGTCCCGCTCACGATCCCAGTACCAGATGCCGTCGTTCGCAGCGTGCTCCGCGATCAGGAGATGCTCCATCGCGCTCGGGCGCGATGTCTCCGGAGTGACGCTCGCCCCGTGCGGCGCGGCGCGGTGCCGGTGTCGCTCGAACAACAAATACGCCACGGCGACCAGCGCGAGAACCAACGCGCCCTCGGTGAGTAGTGTCCAGAGGTCGTGCGTCGCGAACATCAGGGGTTGTCGGATCTGTACATAGGCGCGGCGGAGTTGTGAGGGGCTCCCGCGGTACGTCTCTATGGGGGAACCGGATAAACATTTGCATATGCCGTGCCTTCAGAGCGGTGGCGTGGGGGGTGGCTCGGGCTCGATTAGCCGCCGTCTCGGAGCGCTCGCCCCGCCGATACGGGCCATGGGCCGGGCTAACGGGAGAGGGCCTCACCCGGGACGCGCCTTAGCGAAGCGTAGCGTCCTGGATGAGGCCCCCTTGTCGTTCAGCCGCGCGACTAACTCACGTCTACAGCTCTTCCTCCGCGAACACCGGCGACACACTGACTTCAGCCTCAGCCGGCGTCAGTGCGAACAGCGGCTGAGCCGCGGCCGCCGCGATCGCGGCCTGCTCCTCCGCCGTCGGCACGTCCGGCCCGCTCTCCACATCCACCTCGTGGTAGCGGTACATGCCCGTTCCAGCCGGGATCAGGTGGCCGATGATGATGTTCTCCTTGAGTCCAAGGAGATCGTCCTTCGCGCCGCGGATCGCAGCGTCGGTCAGAACGCGCGTCGTCTCCTGGAAGCTCGCCGCCGAGATGAACGACTGCGTCGTGAGACTCGCCTTCGTGATACCGAGCAGCAACGGCTCCGATGAAGCAGCCACTTCCTTCTTCTTCTTGGCGCGCTCGTTGACGTCGCGGAACACCTGCTTGTCGATGTTCTCGCCCTCGAGGAATTCCGTCTCGCCGGAATCCAGGACGCGAACCTTCTGCAGCATCTGGCGCACGATTACGCCGATGTGCTTGTCGTTGATCTTCACGCCCTGCAGGCGGTAGACCTCCTGCACTTCGTTCAGCAGATACTCCTGCACCGCGCGCGGTCCCTTGATCCGCAGGATGTCGTGCGGATTTACCGGACCCTCGCTCAGCTTATCGCCCGCGCGCACCCGGTCGCCCTCGTGCACCCGCAAGTGCTTGCCGGCGCCCACCTCGTACAGCTGCGCCTCCTGCGTGTCGTCCGGTACCTGGGCCTGTCCGCTCGCTCCCTTCTCCATGCGCATCGGCTGCACGAAGATCTCACGCTTGCCGCGCTTGATCTCGCCGAATCGCACGAACCCGTCGATCTCCGAGATCGTCGCCGGATCCTTCGGACGGCGCGCCTCGAACAGCTCGGCTACGCGTGGAAGGCCACCGGTGATGTCGCGCGTCTTGTACGCCTCGCGACCCACCTTCGCCAGCGTCGTGCCGGCGGTGATGCGCGTGCCGTCGGCCACGGTGAGCTGCGCGCCCACCGGGATTACGAAGTCGCGCAGCCGCTTCTCCTTCCCGCCCTTGTCCTGCCAGATCTCGATGTGCGGGTGGAGCTTCTTCTCGCGGTCCTCGATGACGACGGTCTGGCGCAGGCCAGTGAGCTCGTCCAGCTCCTCGGAGATCGACTCCTCGGGAACCAGGTCGACGAACCGCACCGTTCCGTTCACGTCCGCGATGATCGGGTTCGTGTAAGGATCCCAGGTAAAGATCACCTGCTCCTTCTTCACGTCGTCTCCGTCCTTCACATGCAGCTCCGCGCCGAGCGGAACCTGAAGGCGCCATACCCCGACGCCGTGCTTCTCGCCCGTCGAGCGGATGATGATGTCACCCTCGTACGACGTGACGATCTGCTTGTCCTCGGCGTTGGTGACCGCGATGAGCCGGTCTCCAAACTCCAGCGTTCCAGCGACCTTCGACTTGCGCGCAGTCTGCTCCGCGATACGCGCGGCTGTTCCACCGATGTGGAACGTGCGCAGCGTGAGCTGCGTGCCCGGCTCACCGATCGACTGCGCCGCGATGATGCCCACGGCCTCGCCACGATCCACCATCGCCATCGTAGCGAGGTTTCTGCCGTAACACATCTGGCATAGACCACGCTTCGCCTCGCACGTGAGAACGCTGCGGATGCGGACCGTCTCGATACCCGAGTCTTCGATCGCGCGCGCCGTGTCCTCGTCGATCAGATGTCCCGCTTCCACCAGACGCGTGGGACGACCGGCCTGATCCCTTTCATGCGGATCCTCGATGTCTTCGGCGGCAACGTTGCCGACGATTCTCTCGCCCAGCGGCTCGATGATGTCCTCGCCTTCCTTGAGCGCTCCGACTTCGAGGCCGAGGATCGTGCCGCAATCCTCTTCCGTGATCGTGACGTCCTGCGCCACGTCAACGAGCCTGCGCGTGAGGTATCCGGCATCGGCCGTCTTGAGCGCCGTGTCGGCCAGTCCCTTGCGCGCGCCGTGCGTCGAGATGAAGTACTCGAGCACCGACAACCCTTCCCGGAAGTTGGACTTGATCGGACTCTCGATGATCTCGCCGATTCCACCGGTGAGCTTCTTCTGCGGCTTCGCCATCAGTCCGCGCATGCCGGCGAGCTGACGGATCTGGTCGCGCGATCCGCGCGAGCCGGAGTCGAACATCATGAACACCGGGTTGAAGCCCTGCTTGGACGCCTTCATCGCCTTGACCATCGCGTCCGCGATGTCGTTGTTGGCGTGCGTCCACGTGTCGATGACTTTGTTGTAGCGCTCGCCGTTCGTGATGTTACCGGTCTGATAAGCCTTCTCGAACCGCTCGACCCGCTGCTCGGCCTCGGTGATGAGCGTCTCCTTCTCGGGCGGGATGTACAGATCCTCGATCCCGATCGAGACACCGCCGCGGGTGGCGTGGTGGAATCCGAACTCCTTGAGGCGATCGAGGAATTCGACGGTCGGAGCCAGCCCGCCGTGGCGGTACGACTCGAACACGAGCTCGCCCAGCGCCTTCTTCTTCATGTCGCGGTTCTGGAACGGCAGCACCTTGGGCATGATCGCGCTGAACAGCACGCGGCCCACGGTGGTTGTGATCCAGCTCGCTTCCTCGTCCTGCATGATGCAGTAGCGGATCGCGCTCTGCTGCTTCACGCGGCCCTGCGCCAGCGCCATCTCCACTTCGGCGACGGAGCTGAACGTCTTCAGCTGCGCGAGCTTCTTCGGGTCCTTGAGCAGCTCCTCGAACCCGACCGGCGCCTTGGTCGCGAAGTAGCAGCCGAGCACGATGTCCTGCGACGGCTCCGCCACCGGACGACCGTCCGACGGCTTGAGGATGTTGTTGGACGACAGCATCAGCACTCGGCACTCGAGCTGCGATTCGAACGACAGCGGCACGTGCACCGCCATCTGATCGCCGTCGAAGTCGGCGTTGAACGCCGCGCAGACGAGCGGGTGAATTCGAATGGCCTTGCCTTCCACGAGTACCGGCTCGAACGCCTGGATTCCCAGGCGGTGCAGAGTCGGAGCGCGGTTGAGCATGACCGGGTGGTCGCGGATGATCTCTTCGAGGATCTCGTACACCTCCGGCGACTCGCGCTCCACGATCTTCTTGGCGCGCTTCACCGTTTCCGCGATTCCCTTGTCGACGAGCTTATGGATGATGAACGGCTTGAACAGCTCCAGCGCCATCGCCTTTGGCAATCCGCACTGGTGCAGCTTCAGCTCCGGTCCAACAACGATGACCGAGCGGCCAGAGTAGTCCACACGCTTGCCGAGCAGGTTCTGACGGAACCGGCCCTGCTTGCCCTTGAGCATGTCGGACAGCGACTTGAGCGGACGCTTGCCGCGGCCCCGGATCGCCTTCGAGCGGCGGCCGTTGTCGAACAGCGCGTCCACCGACTCCTGCAACATGCGCTTCTCGTTCCGGAGAATGACTTCCGGCGCGCGGTGCAGGATCAGCTTCTGGAGGCGGTTGTTGCGGTTGATGACGCGGCGGTAGAGATCGTTCAGATCCGACGTCGCGAAGCGGCCTCCGTCGAGCGGAACGAGCGGACGCAGGTCGGGCGGGATCACCGGGACAACGTCCAGGATCATCCACTCGGCCTTATTGCGCGTCGGGCCGTCGTCGCCTGAGTTGCGGAACGCCTCTACGATCTTGAGCCGCTTGAGCAGCTGCTTCTTCCGGTGCTGCGAGCCCTCGTCCACGAGCGCCGCGCGTAGCTCCACGGCAACCTTGTCCACGTCGATGCGACGCAGCAGATCCCGCACGGCAGGCGCGCCGATGTCGGCGAGGAATTGCGTGTCGCCGTCTTCCTTGGCCTTCTGCTTCAGCGTGATGAACTGGTCTTCGTCGAGCAGCTCACCCTGGCGGACTTCCTGCTCGCCCGGCTCGATGACGACGTAGTTCGAGTAATAAATGACCTTCTCGAGGTCTCTCAGCGTGAGATCCACGAGATTGCCCATCGGGCTCGGCAGCGTCTTGAAGAACCAGATGTGCGCGACCGGAACCGCGAGCTCGATGTGACCCATGCGCTCGCGCCGCACCTTGCTGAGCGTGACTTCCACGCCGCAGCGATCGCAGATGACTCCGCGATAGCGGATGCGCTTGTACTTGCCGCAGTGACACTCCCAGTCCTTTACGGGGCCGAAGGTGCGCTCGCAGAAGAGTCCGTCCTTCTCGGGCTTGAACGACCGGTAGTTGATCGTCTCCGGCTTGGTTACCTCGCCCCACGACCACCAGGTGCGCAGGCCGGCCATCTCCAGCCGCTCGCGCTCCTTGGAATCCTTGGGACCGCGCATCTCTTCCGGGGAAGCGATGCGAACCTGAATGAAATCGAAAGCGGCCGAGCGCGTGTCGCGCGAGCTGCGAAAATCAATCATGTGTTAACCCTCACTCCCGTTACCGGAGACGTTCCCGAATCCCCGGCCGTTATTCACGTGCGTGTCCATCCTGACGTGAATTCCAAGCGCCTTGAGCTCCTGCACGAGCACGTTGAACGACTCCGGCGTGCCGGGTTCGGGAAGGTTCTGACCCTTCACGATCGCCTCGTACACGCGGCTTCTCCCGTTCACGTCATCCGACTTGACGGTGAGAATTTCCTGCAGCGTGTGCGCGGCGCCGTACGCTTCGAGCGCCCAGACTTCCATCTCTCCGAAACGCTGGCCGCCGAACTGCGCCTTACCGGCGAGCGGCTGCTGCGTGACGAGCGAGTACGGTCCGATGCTGCGCGCGTGGATCTTGTCGTCCACGAGGTGCGACAGCTTGAGCACGTACACCTCGCCGACCGTCACCGGGCTCGAGAACGTCTCGCCGCTGCGACCGTCGCGGAGCCAGACCTTGCCGCCGGGGGTCAGGCCCGCCAGACGCATGACCTCGAGGGCCGCTGCGTCGACGTCCGAATCTCCCTTCGCGCCGAACATCGCGCCGAGCGCGGGTAGCTCCTGCCCCGCGAGCATCGACGACTCTTCGACAGCCCGATCCTTCTCGACCTGCTTGAGCGCGGGCTTGAACTGACCCTTGAGCGCGTCCGACAGATCTTCGTCATCGGTGGCCGTCGTGTGATACGTGATCTGGTTGTCCATCTCGCTGTACTCGCGCGCGGCGAGCTCGCGGGCGGCGCCGGACAGGAAGTCGCGGATCCGCTTGTACACGTCCCGCGTCTCCGCGGAGACGCCGCGCTTGGCCAAATCGTTGAGCGTGGCCTCGACCATGAGCGCCTTGCGCGACCCATGTCCGACGTCCACGTCCACGTGCACGTCGGCGAGAATCGAGCGGACCTCTTCGTCGGTCACGACCGGCGCCGGCGTCTCGAGCTGCAATGCATCGCGCGACCAGACTACCCCGGCGAGCTTGAGCAGCATTCCAATCTCGCGCTCGGTGGTGCCCTGGAAGACCGGCGTCTTGGCGTAAAACCCGATGATCTTCGCGGCCCAGCCAAGGTGCGTTTCCAGAATCTGTCCCACGTTCATCCGGCTCGGCACGCCGAGCGGATTGAGCACGATGTCGACCGGGCGACCGTCGGGAAGGAACGGCATGTCTTCTTCCGGTACGATGCGCGCCACGATTCCCTTGTTGCCGTGGCGGCCGGCCATCTTGTCGCCGACGGAGATCTTGCGCTTCTCCGCCAGATAGACCTTCACCAGCTGGATGACGCCCGGGGGCAACTCGTCCGGCTGCAGCACGCGGTCGATCCGCTCCTCGGCCTTCTCCTCGATCTTGGCCTTCTCGTCGTTGGCGAGGTCGATTATGCGGCGCACCTGCTCCTGTACGTTCTTGTCCTGAACGCGGAAAGTCTTCACGTCCAGCGACGCGAACTTGAGATCGCGCAGAACCGAGTCCGTCAGCTTGGTGCCGGCCGGAATCGCTTCTTCCACGGTTCCGCTCTTGAGCGCGAGCACGACCGTCTGACCGTCGAGCAGCTCCATCAGCTCGGCGTCGCGCGCGTCGTTCACGCGGATCTTCTCCTCTCCCTCGAGGCGCCGGATCTCTCCGATCCGCTCGCCGCGATCCTTCTCGACCACCTGGTCTTCGATGCGCGAGAAAATCTTGACGTCGATGACGACGCCCTCCATTCCCGGCGGAACCTTGAGCGACGAATCCTTCACGTCCTTCGCCTTCTCGCCGAAGATGGCCGTGAGCAGCTTTTCTTCCGGCGACAGCTCGGTCTCGCCCTTCGGCGTGATCTTGCCGACGAGGATGTCGCCCGGCTTCACGTGCGCGCCGATGCGGACGATGCCGCGATCGTCGAGGTCCGTGAGCGACTCTTCAGCCACGTTCGGGATCTCGCGCGTGATCTCTTCCTGGCCGCGCTTGGTGTCGCGGACGTGCAGCTCCAGCTCCTGGATGTGGATCGACGAATACACGTCGTCCTTGACCAGGCGCTCGGAGAGAACGATCGCGTCCTCGAAGTTGTGACCGTACCACGGCATGAACGCCACGGTGACGTTGGCGCCCAGCGCGAGCTGACCCATTTCGGTCGCAGCTCCGTCGGCCAGCACTTCCCCTTCCTTGACCTTCTGTCCGATGGCCACGAGCGGCCGCTGGTTGATCGCCGTGTCCTGGTTCGTGCGCCAGTACTTCTTCAGGCGGTACCGGTCGTGCTGCGTCAGCCGCGCCAGCGGCTGGTCGCCCTTCTTGCGCGGCGCTCGCTCGGCAGTGCCGGCCGCGTCGACGACGATCTCGTCGGCGGTAACGCTCGACACCACGCCCGCGCGCTTCGCGAACACGATCGCGCCTGAATCCCGCGCGACCTTCTCCTCGAGCCCCGTGCCGACGATCGGCGTTTGCGGGTTGAGGAGCGGAACCGCCTGCCGCTGCATGTTCGAGCCCATCAACGCGCGGTTGGCGTCGTCGTGCTCGAGGAACGGAATCAGCGCGGCCGCGATGGACACGAGCTGCTCCGGCGCGACGTCCATGTAATCGATGCGGTTCGGCGCGACGAGCGGCACGTCGCCGCGCTGGCGGCAAAGCACCAGCTCGTCGACAAACGTTCCGTCGGGGTTCAGACGCGCGTTGGCCTGGGCGATCGTGACGTCCTCCTCACGGTTCGCGTCGAGCCACTGGATGTCGTCGGT
Organism: Gemmatimonadaceae bacterium; assembly: GCA_013817305.1. GTDB lineage: Bacteria > Gemmatimonadota > Gemmatimonadetes > Gemmatimonadales > Gemmatimonadaceae > JACDCY01. The sequence continues at coordinate 8,857 of JACDCY010000054.1, forward strand.
GACCTTGCTGTTGCGCACGACGCGGTACGGCGTCTCGACGAAGCCGAGATCGTTGACCTGCGCGTAGCACGCGAGCGACGTGATCAGACCGATGTTCGGTCCTTCAGGCGTCTCGATCGGGCACATGCGGCCGTACTGCGAGTAGTGAACGTCGCGCACCTCGAAGCCGGCGCGCTCGCGCGTCAGACCACCGGGTCCGAGCGCGGAGAGCCGTCGCTTGTGCGTGAGCTCCGCGAGCGGGTTCGTCTGGTCCATGAACTGCGACAGCTGCGACGAGCCGAAGAACGCCTGGATGACCGCCGAGACGGTGCGGGCATTCACGAGATCGTCGAGCGAGATCTTCTCCGGGTCCGTGTTAATGGACATGCGCTCCTTGACCAGGCGCGCCATCCGGGAGAGGCCGACCGAGAACTGGTTGGCGATCAGCTCGCCGACCGAGCGGATGCGGCGATTGCCGAGGTGATCGATGTCATCCACGTACCCGCGGCCCTCGTGCAGCTCGACGAGGTAGCGCAGGATCGCGATGAAATCTTCCTTGGTGAGCACCGTCTCGTTGGCCGGGCGGTTGAGCCCGAGCCGCTGGTTGATCTTGTACCGGCCGACACGGCCGAGGTCGTAGCGCTTCGGCGAGAAGAACAGGCGGTTGAGCGCGTCGCGCGCGGTCTCCTTGTTCGGAGCATCGCCCGGGCGCAGCAGCGAGTAGATCTGCTTGAGAGCCATCTCCTCGTGCTGGGTCGGATCCTTCGCGAGGGTGTTCTTGATGAGCGTCGACTCGGCGCGGCCCGACACTACGAACACGTACACCCTGTTGATGCCGGCCTTGCGGATGCGGCGAATGGCCGCGTCCGTCAGCGCCGTGCCCGCGTCGGCGATGACTTCACCGCTGTCGGCGTCGACCGCGTCCAGCGCCAGGTCGCGGCGCACGGGGCGCTCGCCACGCTCGATTGCGTCCTGCTCGTCGCGCAGATCGATGATCGTGTACGACGCAAAGACCTTGATCTTCCGGATGTTGAGGCGGATGAGACGGTTCCAGACTTCCTCGGTCAGCTCGTCGCCTTCCTTGACGAGCAGCTCGGCCTCGGCGCGTTCCTTCGCTTCGCGGGCCTTCTTGGTCTTGAGCTTGGGCGCATCGGGCGTCGCCGCCTCGCCAGCGAGGTTGATATCCTCGGCGATGATCGCGCCCAGCACTTCGCGCACGTCCACGCGCGACTCGCGCTTCTTGGACAGGTCGAGCTCACGCACGCCGAAGAACAGACGCAGGATGTCGGAGTTCGTGCCGTAGCCGAAGGCGCGCAGCAGGGCGGTGGCCGGGAACTTCTTCTTCTTGTCGATGTGGACGTAGATCACGTCGTGGATGTCCACGGTGAACTCGACCCACGATCCGCGGAACGGGATTATGCGCGCGGAGATAAGCCGCTGTCCGTTCGGGTGGGTGGACTCCTCGAACACAACGCCTGGCGAGCGGTGGAGCTGGCTGACGATGACGCGCTCGGCGCCGTTGATGACGAAGGTTCCCAGCGGCGTGAGCAGCGGAAGCTCGCCGAGGTAGACCTCCTTCTCGATGATGTTCTTCGGGCGCTTGGTCCCTGCCTCGGTGGTCTCGAACACTACCAGCTGCAGCGTCGCCTTGAGCGGCGCCGAATAGGTCATGTCGCGCTCGATGCATTCGCCGACTGTGTACTTCGGGTCGCCGAGCGTGTAGCTCTTGAACTCGAGGGAGAAGTTCTCGTGGACGTCGGCGATCGGGAACAGGTCCTTGAAGACCCTTTCGAGACCGATGTCCTCACGCTCGAGCGACGCTGCGTCCAGCTGGAGCAGCGACTCGAACGCGCGAGTCTGAATGTCGAGGAGATGGGGCATGTGCATCCCCTTCTCCAGCTTCGCGAAGGAAATCTGCTTGGCCAGTTCAGGCATTGTTCACCAACCCACAATAGGCGAAAAGCGGCTCCGCCCCGCCGGCCTGCGAGATTTTCGCGGCGGCGGGGAAAGCGCGTTCAGCTTGATTTTTGTCGTGCTTTTTAGCGAAGTGCTTGATCATGTACGCGTCGTTAGAGGTTCAAGAAACCCGTCCAACCCGGAGCGGCTGCGCGCCGCTCCGGGAGTGGAGGACTACTTGACCTCTACCGTCGCGCCCTGCTCTTCGAGCTTCGCCTTGACCGCGGCGGCCTCGTCCTTCGTAACGCCCGACTTCACAGCCTGCGGCGCGCCGTCGACGAGATCCTTGGCTTCCTTGAGGCCCAGGCCGGTGAGCTCGCGCACGACCTTGATGACCTGGATCTTCTTGGCGCCGGCTTCCTTGAGCGTGACCGTGAACTCGGTCTGCTCTTCGGCGGCCGGAGCGGCCGCGCCTGCACCACCGCCGGCGGCGGGAGCGCCACCGACCGGAGCCGCGGCGATCGTCACGTTGAACTTCGTCTTGAATGCTTCGACCAGCTCGGCGAGCTCGAATACCGACATGTTGCCGATCGCGTCGAGAATCTCGTCCTTGCTCATGGTAGCGTTAGCCATTGTTCTGTACCCTGTGAAAGTGCGCCGATGGCGCTGGTTATGCGCCTTCGCGCTGAGTTTTGAGCGCCTCGAGCGCTCCCGCAAACATTCCCAACATTCCGTTCATCGCGCCGATGAGCGACGCGATCGGCGACTGCATGCCCGCGCCGAGCTCGGCCAGCATCTGGTCCCGTGACGGGAGCGACGCCAGCTTCTTGATCTGCGCGGTATTGATCGACTTGCCGTCCAGCATTCCGCCCTTCACCTCGGGCTTCTGCTCAAACTCCTTGGCGAAATCGGCCAGCACTTTCGCGGCCGCGACCGCGTCCTTCCCGACAACGATTCCCGTGGGTCCGCGCAGGCGCTCGCCGGTGAGACCGCTCTCGTTCACCGCCCGCAGAGCGAGCGTGTTCTTGATGACGACGTACTCCACGCCGGCGCGCCTGAAGCGGCGGCGCAGGTCGGTCATCTTCTTCACGTTGAGTCCCGTGAAGTCGGTGTAGTAGAGCGCTGTCGCGCCTTCGAGCTTTTCTTTCAGCTCGGCGACCAGGCGTTCCTTCTCGTTTCTCTTCATCGCCGGTTACCGGTAGGGAGTGGTATCGATCGCGACGCCGGGGCCCATCGTGCTCGAGATGGCGACGTTGCGCACGTACACGCCCTTCGCCGCGGACGGCTTGGAGCGGACGATCTGATCCATGAACGCGGCGAAGTTCGTTTCGAGCGCTTCCGCCGGAAACGAGACCTTGCCGATCGCGGCGTGCACGTTGCCGCCCTTGTCCACGCGGAACTCGATCTTTCCGGCCTTCACCTCGCGCACCGCGCGCGCGATGTCGAACGTGACCGTTCCGGCCTTCGGGTTCGGCATGAGACCGCGCGGTCCGAGCACGCGACCGAGCTGTCCGAGCTGACCCATCTGATCCGGAGTCGCCACGAGCACGTCGAAGTCGAGCCAGCCGTCCTTGATCTTCTGGACGTACTCGGTTCCGACGAAATCAGCGCCAGCGGTCTCGGCCTCGCGCGCCTTTTCACCGGCGGCGATGACGAGCACCCGCACGGTCTTACCCGTACCGGCCGGCAGCACGACCGTGCCGCGCACGACCTGGTCCGCGTGTCGGGGATCGACGCCGAGACGGACGGCTACTTCCACCGTCTCGTCGAACTTGGCGAACGACGCCTGCTTGACGAGCTCGATCGCCTTCTTCGGCTCGTACCTGAGCGCGATGTCGCGGCCCTTGGCCGCTTCGTTGTACTTCTTGCCGTGAGCGCGCATCAGCCGCGTACCTCGACGCCCATCGAGCGCGCAGCGCCCGCGACCATCTTGATGGCGGCTTCGACGGACTCGCAGTTGAGGTCCGGCATCTTCATCTCGGCGATCTTGCGGACCTGGGCCTGCGTGACCGCTCCGACCTTGTTCTTGTTGGGTGAGCCCGAACCCTTCTCGATCCCCGCTTCCTTCTTCAGCAGGAACGCCGTCGGCGGCGTCTTGAGGATGAAGGTGAAGGATTTGTCGGCGAAGATGGTGACTTCGACCGGGAGGATCGAATCCTGTCCCTGCGTCCGAGCGTTGAACTCTTTGCAGAACGACATGATGTTGATCCCCTGCGGGCCGAGCGCCGTGCCGACCGGAGGAGCCGGGTTCGCCTTGCCTGCAGGTATCTGCAGCTTGACGAAGCCAGTGATCTTTTTAGCCATAAAACTCCTTAGCGTCTATTCCGCGGCGTGCGCTTTGCGCGCTGCGGTTCCGAACTCCCACGGTGTATTTAAGGTCGTGGTGGTATCCGACCGTGCGCTCCTCGCCGTTTCCGGCCGCCCCGCGCAAGGGCCAACTGCAACTACAACTGCCACCTAGAACTGCCAAGCTGGTAGCTACCAGCGGGTAGCTGCGAGCTACGAGCTTCCTTCTCTCAGTACGACTTCAGCTGCAGGTAATCCAGCTCGACTGACGTGGGCCTGCCGAACAACGACACGCTGACTCTCACCTTGCCCTTGTCCGGCATCACCTCTTCCACCGTTCCATTGAAGTCCGTGAAGGGTCCTTCCGTGATCGCCACCGCCTGGCCGACCATGAACGGGATCTCGTCACGCTCTTCGTGCTTCTCCTCTTCTCCGCCCATGCCGAGCAGGCGGTTCACTTCGTCCGGGCGCAGCGGCTGCGGCGCCCTGTCCTGTCCAACGAACTTGATCACTCCCTGAATGCCGTTGATGGTGTGAAGTGTTTCCTGGTCCATCACCATCTCCACGAGCACGTAGCCGGGGTAGATCTTCCGTTCGACGTTGACCTTCTTGCCGTTCTTGATCTCGACCGAGTCCTGCGTAGGGACGAGCGCCTGACGGATCGGACGATCTTCCACGGGACGCGGATCGGCCTGGATCTTCCGCTCGACGAGCGACTTCACCTTGTTCTCGTGACCCGATGTCGTCTGGATCGCGTACCACCTGTGCGTCTGCTCCAGCGACACCGTCACCTCGCGAACAGGGAAGGAATCCCGCGAACCAGAACTCCCTGAAGAATCACGTCCAGCAGTCCGATCACGGCCGCGACGAGCAGCACGAAGATCAGAATCTTGATCGTGGTGTCCTTGAGCTGCGCCTGGTCGGGCCACGTGACCTTCCGCATCTCGGCCACGACTTCCTGATACCAGTTGGTCGTGCGCTCCACTATCGCGACTGCCATCGGTTACTTCGTTTCCTTATGCAGCTTGTGGACGTTGCAACGCGGGCAATACTTCTTCCACTCGACGCGCTCGGGGTGCAGGCGCTTGTTCTTCGAGGTGAAGTAGTTGCGGCTTTTGCAGTCGCTGCAAGCCAGGATGATCTTGTCTCTTGCCATGTGATCTATTGACCTGTTTTTACTTGATGATCTTGGTGACTACGCCAGCACCCACGGTACGGCCGCCTTCTCTGATCGCGAACCGGAGACCCTCGTCCATCGCGATCGGCGTGATCAGCTCGATCGTCATCTGCACGTTGTCCCCGGGCATCACCATCTCCATCCCCTCAGGAAGCT
>JACDCY010000006.1 GCA_013817305.1 Gemmatimonadaceae bacterium
AGGAGCCCGAGGCAGGCGCGTCCTGGGCAAGCTCACGCCCGCGTGAGCGATGTACGGCAGCTATTGCTCCCCGCCATCCGATGGGATGCAACCGCGGGTTACGAGAAAGAGCGGCCGCTCATAGAGCAGGCGCTCGAGCTTGGGGTAGGAGGGTTCGCCCTCTTCGGCGGGGACGCCCAGGACGTAGCCACGCTGACCAGCGAGCTGCGCGACCGTTCCACGGTTCCGCTGCTGATCGGATCTGATCTCGAGCGTGGCGCCGGCCAGCAGTTTCTCGGAGCGACGGGCCTGCCGCCGCTGGCTGCGATCGGATACCTCGACGACCTGGAGGCCGTCCGCCGCGCCGCGGCCATCAGCGCGCGAGAAGCGCGTGCGCTGGGAGTGAATTGGATTTACGCGCCCGTGGCGGACGTCGACCTCGAGCCGGATAACCCCATCATCGGTACGCGCGCCTTCGGCGCGGACGTCGCTAAAGTCGCGCGGGACGTTGCCGCGTGGATCGAAGCCTGCCAGCGCGAAGGAGTTCTCGCATGCGCCAAGCATTTCCCGGGGCACGGAAGGACCACTTCGGACTCCCATGCGACGCTGCCGACGGTGACGCTCGACGCGGACCAGCTTCGCGCGACGGACCTGGAGCCGTTCCGGTCCGCGATCGCGGCCAACGTCGCGAGCGTGATGTCCGCGCACATCTCGTATCCGGCGCTGGATCCTTCCGGCGACCCCGCCACGCTGTCGCAGGCGATTCTGGGCGGGATACTTCGGGACGAGCTGGGCTTCGACGGGCTGGTCGTGACGGACGCGATGATCATGGAAGGCGTTCTGGGCGAAGGTGAAGCGCGAGCTGCCGTCCGCGCGCTGCGCGCGGGGTGCGATCTGCTCCTGTATCCGACCGACCTGGGAGCGGTTGCGGCGGCGGTGGAGGAAGCGGTCGAGACGGGTGTGCTCGACAGCGCGCGGATTGGCGAGTCGGTGAGGAGACGGACCGCGAGCGCGAAATCCGCGTGGCAGGGCAAGCCGGACGTCTCGAAGCTCGGCGAAGACTGCGCGTGGGCCGAGGAGCTGGCGGAGCGAGTCATTCATGAAGTGCGTGGACGAATGCCCGGTCCACTTGCCGCAGTCGCACTGACCGTAATCGACGACGACGTCGGCGGTCCCTATCCGCCGCCCTCACGTGAGCCGTTCGCGGCCGAGCTGCGCGCGCGTGGCGCCGCGGTGCGCGAAGCTGGCGCCGCGGCCAAAGCCGGAGACACGGCGGTGATTGCGCTGTTCGGCGACATCCGGTCATGGAAGGGAAGGCCAGGTTACTCCGCTGCGTCGCTGGAGGCGGTGCGCGCGGCCGTAACCCACGCGCGAGAGACGAGACAGGAGACGGTAATCGTGCAGTTCAGTCATCCGAGACTTGCGGCATCCATCGTAGCTGATGCGTCGGTCGTGTGCGCCTGGGGCGGCGAGTCCGCCATGCAGCGCGCGGCCGCGCGATGGCTCACCAGAGATCCAAAATGACGAATCCCCCACCTGCGCCAGCGAAAGGGTACTCGATACTCGGCCTGTTCGGGCAGCGAAAAATGGCAGCGCTTGCCTTGTTGGGATTCGCTTCAGGACTGCCGCTTTTCCTGACGGAGCGGACGCTGCAGGCATGGATGACCAAGTCCAACGTCGACCTCACGACGATCGGACTGTTCGCGCTGGTGACGCTGCCGTACACGCTCAAGTTCCTCTGGGCGCCGTTCATGGACAGGTACGTCCCCCCGATTTTAGGGCGACGGCGCGGCTGGCTGCTGATCACGCAGGTGCTGCTGCTGATCTCGATCTTCGCGATGTCGCTGCACGATCCGACGAAGGGGCTGCAGCTGCTCGCGTTCAACGCAGTGATGATCGCTTTCTTCAGCGCCTCGCAGGACATAGTCGGCGATGCGTACCGCACCGATGTATTGCGGGAGCGCGAGATGGGCGCGGGCGCAGCGATGTGGGTGGTGGGTTACCGCGTGGCGCTGATCGTTACCGGCTCGTTCGCGTTCATATTTGCCGACCGGATCGGCTGGCCCGCCGTATACATGGCGCTGTCGGGATTGATGCTGATCGGAATCGCCGCGGATTTCTATGCGCCGGAGCCGGTTCTGCGGGACGCTCCGCCGCAGTCGCTGACGGACGCGGTCGTGTTGCCGTTCAGGGAGTTTTTCCAGCGGTCCGGCCTGGCCACCGGACTGTTCATGCTTCTGTTCATCGTGCTGTACCGGTACGCGGACTGGCTGGCGCAGACGATGGCGACGCCCTTTTTCCTCAAGACGGGATTCTCGCAGACGGAAGTGGGCGTCGTGGTCGGCGGGATCGGACTCGCCGCGACGATCGTGGGCGTCCTCGTCGGTGGCGTGATCATCGCCAAAATCGGGCTCAACAAGTCCCTGTGGGCGGCGCTCGGCGTGCAGGCTATCACCAACCTCATGTATTACCTGCTCGCCATTCAGGGAAAGAGCACTGCCCTTCTCACGTCGGCCATCGTAATTGAGAATCTCGCCTATGGCTTCGTCACCGCGTCGCTGCTCGGCTATCTCATGAGCGTGTGCAATAAGCGGTTCTCGGCGACGCAGTTCGCGCTGCTGTCGAGCCTCGCTGCCGCGAGCCGCAGCATCATCGTGGCGCCCGCCGGGAAATGGGCGGAAATGATGGGCTGGCCGATGTTCTTTCTCTTCACGATCTCCATGGCGATCCCGGCCTTCGTCATGCTGCCGTGGATCGCTCCCTGGAATGGCGAGGCTCCGCGTGGCGCTGCCGAGCACTCAGGCGAGACAACGGACTAGCACTGGGGGGGCGCACCGCGCACCGCGCAGCAGTCTTTACAGCGTGTCCGGCGGGTACGGGATCGACGGTCGCGTATCACGTGGCGGCGGCGGCTCTCTGAGCACGGGCGCCGTGTTACGGCCGGGTTGGGTCGTGGCGGGGCGAGCGGGTGGCGTCGTGGTTGAGCGTGATGGCTCAGCGCGCGTCGTGCTGACTGACTCTGCCTGAACGGGGAGCGCGGCGGGGGCTGGTTCCGCTGGCGCCTCGAGCGCGGCCGAGTCCGGTAACCGGGCCGCGTCGCCCTCACCGCTCGTGCACCCTCCTAGCATTGAGATGCCGGCGACGATGCAAAGGCCCTTCGTTCGAACGAACATGACGCGCTCCACGTGAACCTCCAGAGGCCGGATATTTGCTCACCCTTTGAAAGCTAAACCACTCCGCTCATTCCGTTCCAAAGGCAAGCAATGCTCAATCTACGACTCCTTTCGCTGCTCGCTCTCGTGACCGCCTGCGCGCCTGCTTCGCGCGTCACAGCGCCGACCCCGACCGGTCCTATGCCCGGCCGGCCAGCGCCACCCACCAATACCGCACTCCCGGCGATTCCCCTGGCGACCGGTCCCGTGGCAATCGATGTCGTCTATCCGACGGCGAACTCGGAGATCGCGTCACGCGACTCGAATTTCATATTCGGCTCCATAGGCAACGGGAACGCGGCGCTGTACATCAACGGGATGGCGGCGCCTGTATGGCCCAACGGCTCGTTCATGGCGTACCTCCCGGTCCCGTCGCGCGACCTCTCCCGCTACGATCTCGTGGCGGTCCTCGGCCGAGACAGCACGACGCTCTCGCATCCGGTGCGACTCGAGGAGATGCTGCCTCCGGTGACTCCGGCGGTCACGCCGCCCGTCACGCCGGCGGCCACGGCAGACAGGTACGGGATTCTGATCGGTCCTTCAACCGTGTCGAATGACACGGACCGCGTGATCACCGGCCAGCCTTCGCCGGATCCGAACATCGTTCGCTACTTCCTGTTCCCCGGGACGGTGGTGCGAACGGCGGGGCTGGCAGGCGGAGAGACGGTGGTCGAACTCGAGCCCGCAGTACGATTTCGCGTCGCCAACAATCAGATACAGGCCCAGCCCGCCGGATTTACGCCGCCACTGCTGAACATCGGGCGCGATACGATCGTAGCGAACTCCGAATCGGTCGATCTCATCGTCCCGGCTACCGGCCCACCGGCGTACTACGTGAGCGTCGCCGGCTCGCGCCTGACGGTCACGTTATTCGGCGTCACGGCTGCGCCGCGCAGGGAGGGTAGTCGCTCTGTCGCAGACCCGCTCCTGAAGAGCGTAAGCGTCGCGCACAGTCCTGCGCGAACCGAGTACATCCTGGATCTCGCGCGACCGGTGTTCGCGTACCAGCCGCTGTTCGAGAACGGCAATTTTGTTCTCAAGGTGCGACGCCCGCCGACGATCGACCCTGCCATGCCTCTGCGTGGCTTGACGATCGGGCTGGACCCGGGTCATCCCGGCATCCAGGGACAGGCGCCGGGCGCGACAGGTCCAACGGCGTTGAAGGAGCGCGCAGCAGTCATCCCCGTCGCCTTACGCGCCCGGGAGCTGCTGATCGAGCGCGGCGCCACTGTCTTCATGACCAAGACCGAGGCAGAGGAAGCCGTCGACCTCAACCTGCGTCCGACGATGGCGCGCCGCGCGAACGTTCATGCGCTCGTTTCCATCCATTACAACGCGTTGCCTGACGGAGTGAATCCATTCCTGAACAACGGCACGAGCACCTACTCCTTTCACATCCATTCCGGCCGGCTCAGCGAGCTCACCCAGGCGGCGATGATCCGCAACATGCATCTGCGCGATCTCGGCGCCCGCCGGGCGAACTTCGCGGTGGTGAGGCCATCGTGGTTCCCGGCCATACTCACTGAAGGCGCGTTCATCATGATGCCGGACCAGGAGCATGCGCTGAAAACCGCTGAATATCAGGACGCGTATGCGCGCAGTATTGTAGAGGGGCTGGAGCAGTTCTTTCGGGAAGTAGGGGGGAGCCAGTAGACCCGCGTGATTCCAAGCAAGGAGGCCGGGAGGGTTAGCTCGGGGCGCCGGGCCAGAGGCGTGGTGGCTGACGTTCACTGATGCAAATGTCAACACTGTAAGTCGTTAAAAAAGGAACACTTACGGCGCGCGCGGGGCGCGGGACAACGGTTTTTACGGGGAGGATGTGGAGAGATGGCCAAGCGCCGTTGAAAACCGGACCCCGTGCGGACATTCGTGATGCGCAGCAGCTAACTGTTTGCCACGTAATGCTTTAAATTCAACTGGCGCGGATACACGTACTCCGATACGTTCACCCCCCGCGCAAAAAGTGGTCGATTTCCGGCGCGAAAAGATTGCAGTCCGACGACTTTAGTCCTTTTCGTGCCGAGCGAGCCAGCAAGGCGCAAAAGCTTACCGAGAGCGGAGACTAGTGAAGATGGCCATCGTACCAACCCCTCCTTCGGCGTCCGCCGAGCTGAATCAGAACGCGAGAACCGTCATCGAAAAGCGGTATCTGGTTAAGGACGCTTCAGGGAAGCCAACTGAGCGACCCGAGGACATGTTCTGGCGCGTTTCGACCGTCGTCGCCGAGGCTGACAGGCGATACGGGGCGAGCGAGGGAGCGGTGACGGCGTTGGCGGAGGAGTTTTACGGTCTGATGACCCGCAGGCGGTTCGTGCCGAATTCGCCGACGCTCATGAACGCGGGCCGTCCCTTGGGGCAGCTGTCCGCCTGCTTCGTGCTCCCGGTGGAGGATGCGCTTTCAAACGGCCACAACGGGATCTACGACACGCTGCGCTCGATGGCGCTGATCCATCAGTCCGGGGGAGGCACCGGCTTCTCGTTCTCGAAGCTGCGTGGGAGCGGATCGATGGTGCGGTCGACGACGGGCGTTGCATCCGGTCCCGTGTCCTTCATGAAGCTGTACGACGCGTCCACCGACGCGGTGAAGCAGGGAGGCACGCGCCGCGGTGCGAACATGGGCATTCTGCGCGTCGACCATCCCGACATCCTGCACTTCATCGACTGCAAGGAAGATCTGTCGCAGATCACGAATTTCAATATTTCCGTGGCCGTGACGGACCGGTTCATGGACGCGGTCAGGAGCGGGGCCGAGTATGATCTGGTGGATCCGGGCAGCGGCGACATCGTGGGCCAGCTCGACGCGCGGACCGTGTGGGACAAGATGATCGCCGGCGCGTGGAGAACAGGCGAGCCCGGGTGCTTCTTCATCGACGAGGCGAACCGGTACAACCCGGTGCCTCACGTGGGCCCGTACGAGGCGACGAATCCGTGCGGCGAGCAGCCGCTGCTCCCTTACGATGTCTGCAACCTGGGCTCGATCAACGCGGGCTTCTACGTTCGCGACGGCAAGATGGACTGGGATTCGCTGCGTCGCGACATCCATCTGTCGGTGCATTTCCTCGATAACATCATCGACGTCAACAAGTACCCGCTCCCCGAGATAGACGCGCTGTCAAAGCGCATCAGGCGCATCGGCTTCGGAGTTATGGGCTTCGCGGACGCGCTCGTCCGCATGGGTGTGGCGTACAACACTGAAGAGGGGATCCACTTCGGGCGCAAGCTGCAGGCTTTCGTCGATGTCGAGTCGAAGCGCGAGAGCGAGCGGCTAGCCAACGATCGCGGTCCGTTTCCCGAATGGGCTCGCTCGATCTGGGGACCGGACGAGACTTGCGCCCGGGACGAGCGCGGTGCGCGGATCCGTCCGATGCAGATGCTGCGCAACTGCAACGTCAACACGATCGCTCCCACCGGGACGATCTCGATCATCGCAGGTTGCTCCTCGGGCATCGAGCCCCTGTTCGCCGTTGCGTTCATGCGCAACCAGGCCGGCGCGATGATGCCGGACGTGAACGAGGATTTCCTCGCGATCGCGAAGAAAGAGGGGTGGCACTCGGACGCGCTTATGGAAAAGATCGCGAAAGAGGGACACATCCATTTCGACGAGGTGCCGGAGAAATGGCAGGGCGTGTTCGTCACCGCGCACGACATCACGCCCGAGTGGCATGTGAGGATGCAGGCGGCCTTCCAGGAGAATTGCGACTCCGCCATCTCCAAGACCACGAACTTCCCGCACATTGCGACCGCTTCGGACGTCCGCGCGATCTACGAGCTGGCGTACGAGCTCAAGTGCAAGGGCGTCACTGTCTACCGCGACGGCTCGCGCGACAACCAGGTGCTGTCGACGGGCGCGACGGAGAAGGCCAAGGCCGAGCGTGACGCGGACAAGTCGAGTCGCGCGGCTACCGGGGATCTGCACGGAACGATCGCAGAGCTGACGGCTGAGCTCGAGCGGGTGAAGGGCGCGCTGTTCGAGTCCGAAGCGGAGAATCTCCAGCGCCGTACGAAGCGCGCGCGCCCCGACAAGCTCCGCGGCACTTCGATCAGAAAGGAAACGCCGCTTGGAACCATGTTCGTCCACATCACGGAAGACGACCGCGGCCAGCCGTTTGAGGTGTTCATAAATCTGGGCAAGGCCGGCGGCGCAGCGATGGCGGATGTCGAGGCCATGGGAAGACTGATCTCGCTCGCTCTCCGGTCGGGCATTCCGCTTCGCGAAGTCCACAGGCAGTTGCGCGGCATCAGCTCGGACCGCGCCGTCGGCATTGGCGCGAACAAGGTGCTGTCCGTGCCCGACGCGATAGGCATCGCGCTCGAAGAGTGGCTGCGGGAGAAGCAGGGTGTGCAGCAGGATCTTCTGAGCTCGGGCATGACGCCGCCGCTCGGCACCCCCATAACCGTGGCCGCTCCGCTCGCGTCGTCGGAGGGAGAGCAGGCGCAGTACGCTTTCGACGCTCTGGCGCACGATCAGGCTTCGTTTGGGACGTGTCCCGACTGCGGCTCGTCGCTAGAGTACGCCGAAGGGTGCGCGAAGTGCCACGTCTGCGGCTTCAGCGAGTGCGGGTGAGCTGAAGCCACACATTTTCCTGCCGGCGGGGTAGGACGAAGAGCCAGTAAAAGACCCGGCATTCGGACCAGGCCTGCGAAGATCGCGCGATTGCCCTCCGGGGTGACCGCGCGTATTTTTTCGTATTCAGGGGGAGTGCGATCTCCACGTCGCTGGCGATTTATTCGCCCATCCGTCAGGAGCTCATTACGTCGCACTTAGTCACCATTCATGCTCGCCGTTGCCTGCTCACGCCCTTGTTGGCGTTAATCGCGGCGCTCGTGGCCACTGCAGTGAGCAGCGCGGACGGACGGTCGCGGTCTCCGCTGGCCCGGCCATTGATCTACCTGCACGACTGAGAGCCAGTGGCCAGGAAGCCGATCGAGAGACGCTCGAATACGGCGGTGGAGCGCCGTGCTGTCCGCACGACTTCGTCGAAGGAAGCGTGGTTCCGGGACGAGGTGATCGTGGTCGAGGACGACCGGGCTCTCGCGGACATGATCGCGTACGCGCTCGAGTCCACGGGCCGGCTTGTCACGGTTTACTACGATGGCGTCGAAGCGCTGCGGCAGCTCGTGGAACTTCCCGACATCGGCGCGCGCAGAGTGGTGCTGCTGTCCATCGATCTCTCTGGCATAGACGGGCACACGCTGCATGAACGCTTGCAGACGCTCCGCCCGAATTTCTTTCTGGTTGCCTTCATGAGCACGAGGGCGAGCGAGGCCGACCAGGTCAGGGCTCTGCGCGCCGGAGCAGTGGATTACCTGGTGAAGCCCGTCAGCATCCACGTTCTGGTGGAGAAGATCAGTGCCTGGCTGTCACTAAGTCATGACTGAGGGATGACCCGCTTCGCAGTGCTGGTCTTGATCGCGGCGTTGCAACTGGCATTCATCATAATGACGTTGGTGCTGCTGTTTGTGACCAGGTTGCGCGGGAGTCGATGGAGAGCGCGCGAGGACGACGCGCAGATCGCTCTCGCCGAGCCGTTGCAACGGATAATGCTGGGAGATGATCGCGGAGAGGCACTCGCCGCCGCGCTCGGCCGGCTTCGCCGGGACGCTGCCACCCGGGAGATGATCTCCATCGGGGGGACCCGCCTGTCCCCCGAGCAGCGTGCTGGGCTCGCGCTGCTGGTTCGGCACGCCCCATGGGTCGAACAGACGTTGGGCCAGGCACCATCGAGAAAGTGGTGGAAGCGGATGGAAGCGGCGCGCTTGCTGGTCATGGTCTGCGAAGAGCGTGACGTAGACCTCGTGGAGCGTCTGGTGACGGACGGCCATGCTGCCGTCGCGAGCGCCGCGACGGGTGCCATCGGGGGCTGCGCCAACCCGTCGCTCGTCTCAGCGATTGTCGGGGGACTTCCATTTCGCCCGGGTTCCGTCCGGCTGCAGCAGTGCAACGCGCTTCGAAGCCATTCGGCTCTGGCGAATGATGCCGTCGTAGTCGCGCTTTCACGGCCGGCGTCGGTCGCCCAGCTACGCGCGTGGATACAGCTTGCGGAGGTGCTCGCGACACCGGACGCCCTCGCGGCCGTAGTCCCGCTGGCTTCGCACGCCGACCGTGACGTGCGCACGAGCGCAGCCAGGGCGCTTCGCTCCTGTTTCTCCGCGGAGGGCGCGGAAGCCGTGAGCGGACTGTTGAAAGACGAGGACTGGCGAGTTCGCGCCGCGGCCGCCAGGGCGGTGGGGGCGCTCAACGTGCGCGGCGCAATCCCCATGCTCAGCGAGTCGATGCATGACGAATCGTGGTGGGTGCGCTTCCGCGCCGGGCTGGCGCTGGCAGACCTGTCGATGGCAGGTCGCGCAGCGCTCGAGGAGGCGCAGGGGTCTCCCGACCCGTTCGCGCGCGACATGGCCACGCTGGTCAAGGGTCTATCCGATGGAAGCCGTCTCGATCTGACGTCGGCTTGATGGAGGCCGAGCAGCTGCGCGCGGCATTCCTCGCGGCGCTGTTCTGGATAGATAACGGAATCGTCGCGTATTTCCTGCTGCTCAATTCCTTCTACGCGCTGCTTCTACTGCTCGCGATTCCCGAGCTGATGGAGCACTGGCGCATCGCGGATGACGAGAACCTCCGTTTGCTGCGAGGATCGGAGGTGGTTCCCCCCATCTCGGTGCTCGTGCCAGCGTTCAACGAGCAGGCCACGATCGTCGCCAGCGTGCTTTCGTTTCTCACGCTCGAATATCCGAGCCACGAAGTGGTGGTGGTGAACGACGGCTCTACCGACGGAACGATGGAAGCACTGATCTCGTTTTACGAGCTGTATGAAGCGCCGGCCGCGTATCCGGATGTCGTGCCCACTGCGCGCGTCCGGGCGTACTATCGATCCAAGGTCTACTCCAAGCTCACCTGCATCGACAAGGAAAACGGGGGGAAGGGTGACTCGCTCAACGCGGCGGTGAATGCCGCGCGGTTCAGCTACGTCCTCGCCGTCGACGCGGACACGCTCGTCGAGCGGGATGCACTACTGAGGCTCGCCCGGCCATTCCTGCTTGGCGAGCCGGTCGCCGCCGTCGGAGCGACGGTGAGGGTAGTCAACGGGTCGACGGTCGTGCACGGGATAGTTACTCACCCGCGTGTCGACGGACGATGGCTGCCCGGGATTCAGACAGTTGAATACCTCCGCGCGTTTCTGTTCGGCAGGCTGGGATGGAACCGCCTTGGTGGGAGCCTGATCATCTCGGGAGCGTTCGGGCTGTTCAAGCAGGAGCACCTGCAGGCGATCGGGGGCTACAATGCCGGAAGCGTGACCGAAGACATGGACATCGTGATCCGCCTGCACAAGCACCTGCGGACGGAGGGCTCCCGCGACACGATTCAGTTCATTCCCGATCCTGTCGCCTGGACCGAGGTGCCGGTCACGCTCCGCAGCCTCTACCGCCAGCGCGAGCGGTGGCATCGCGGGCTTATCTCCACCTTAGTTAGCCATCGGAGCGTGTGCTTCAATCCGCGGTACGGACGACTTGGCTTCATAGCCTATCCCTTTTTCCTGTTTGGCGAGATGCTGGCCCCGTTGATAGAGGTCGTTGGATACCTCGCCTTCGGCGTCAGTCTCTATCTTGGCGTGGCGGACCTGGAATTTGCCCTCCTGTTCCTGCTCGTCTCGGTCGGCTTCGGCTTTTTGTTGTCGCTCTGGGCGACCGTGCTCGAGGAGGTCAGCTTCAGGCGGTATCCATCGATCCGTGACTTCTTCCTGCTTATCTGGTTCTCCGTGATCGAGGCGTTCGGATACCGTCAGGTCACCCTCTGGTTTCGGCTCCAGTCGTACTGGAAGTACGTTCGCGGGGACGTGCGCTGGGGCGTGATGGAGAGGGAGGGCTTCAACCGAGTGTCATGAGCCAGTTGACACGAACCTCGGTGTATGGGCTCATCTCGCTCCCGGTTTAACTTCTTGCATGCATCTCGACGTAGGCAAGCTCGACTCATGCCACGCTCGCTACCTAATGGTCATTGCCGCGAGCGCCGTGTTTGCTGTCGGCTGCGGCGGGGACCGAAGCCCCGAACCTTCTACCGTTCTCCTCTCGCGAGCGCCGGTCCCGCCTCCGCTTCCGCTCTCGCGATTCGATGTCCCACTCGACTACGACTTGACGCCCGTCCTCCGCACGGTTGAGCGAGCAGTCCCGAGGACGTTCGGTTCGCTGGATAGCGTCAAGCGGGAGGATGGACGCCGGTCGTACGCCTACGTCGTCACGCGAGGGCGATTCACGGGGTTCGTGCGGGGAGGCGAAGTTCACCTGCGGTCGACTTTCACGTACGCCGCGCGGGGCTTCTACAAGCCCCCGCTGAGCCCCACGCTGAGTGCCGGTTGCGGCGGAGAGACGAGCGGACCGCGGCTCGCCGTGGAGCTTGCGACGCCGCTGACGCTCACCGACGAATGGAGGCTGTCGCCGCGCGCACGGATAGTACGCGTTGCGCCCTTCAGCGATACGGACCGCGACAAGTGTACGGTGAGTCTCATCAATTACGATATTACCCAGCGCGTCGTGTCAGCGGCGCGCTCTGCGATTCAAGAAAAACTCCCTGAAATCAACCGCCGTGTTTCGCAGGTGAAACTCGAAGATCGCTTCTCGCGGTGGTGGGAGCTCCTCAACCGCCCGATCCGGCTGACGGACGGTGTCTGGTTGCTGCTCGAGCCCGAACAGCTGCGGTTAGGCGGAGTCTCCGGGTCAGGATCGATTCTTACTGTACAGGCGGGACTTGATGCGCGTCCGCGCGTGATCGCCAGCGTTCGGCAGCCGACGGTGGGCGCGACAGTGCTGCCGCCCCTGGCGCGCGGCTCGTCTGCAGAGGGGTTTCAAATATATGTCGAGGGGCGAATCGGCTACGCAGCGGCGTCGCAACAGCTGACCGAGAGGTTGACTGGAATGAACATTACGCGCGCCGGGCGGAGCGTAACAATCCAAACTGTCGTGGCCACACCGTCGCCCGGCGGCCGGCTTCGATTGGCGGTCGGCTTTACGGGGGACGCATCGGGCATGCTCCAATTTACCGGAATTCCGCGGTACGACGCCGCGAAGCGCGAGATTTCGGTTCCCGATCTGGACTATGAGATCGAGACGGACAGCCGGCTCGTCAGCGCATACGTTTGGCTTCGCACTGACGAGCTCAGGGACGTATTCAGATCGCGGGCGCAGCTCTCGGCAGATCCTGCGTTGGAGCGCGGACGAAGCCTGCTTCTCGCCGGCCTGAACCGCAAGCTTGGTGACGTCCTGACGCTCTCCGCGACCGTAGACTCGGTAGCGGTGCGAGGCGTGTATATCACGCCGGAGGGAGTGCTCGTCCGGGCGTTGGCGATGGGGGACGCATCGGTCCAGGTGCGGCAGGAATAGACCCTGGTGTGACCACCAAGCCTTGACCATTCGCCTCCAACATATGGTATTGCAGCATGGATAAGAAAGCGATCGAAGCGCTCGCACGGAAAAACGCCGCCAAGGCGGCGAATTCATCCGGCCGGAAAGGGTTCGGCAAGAAGTACGACGCCAACCTCAAGGATGAGCCCACGGATCAGGCGACGCTCAAGGAGCGGCAGGACCATGAGCGCTTTTTCAAGGAAATGCGCAAGCGGGAGTTCTAACCGCCGGCGGAGCAACTCCGGCGCCCCGGTGTAATGAGCTGGTCAGATAACATCAAACCCATGACCGGATCTCCCGGATGAAACTCCCGCATCGTTCCACGATCCTGTACGTCCTCACCGCGGCGGTCGCTGCTCCCGTGGTATCGGCGCAGGAAACGCAGCCGGCGCCGGTGCGTCTCAGCTTCGAGCAGCCTGCAGTCGTCACCGGGCATCGCGGCATTGCTACGATCAATCCCTTTGCTATCATCTTCGGCGGATTCAACGGCGATGTCGAGATGAACATTGGAGTCGGAACCACCGGCGCCATAAGCGCGACGTGGTTCCCTGATGACCTGAACTACACGGCCGTCGATTTCACCTTTCGCTACTACCCCGGCGAGATCAACCCGAAAGGATTTTCCGTCGGCGCGAGCATCGGCTATCTCAGCACTGAGAACGACGACGGGTCAGACAAGGGGAAGGGGCCCGCCATCGGCTTCATCGGCGGGTACAACTGGCTGCTCGGCAGGAGTCAGCGGTTGGCCATCGCGACGGGGCTGGGCGCCAAGCGGCTGATCGCAGATTCGGACAAGTATCCGGACGCACCCGAAGCCACCTTTACCGGCAGGCTGGGGATCGGATTGTCGTTTTGATTTCGTTGAAACGGTTCACAAGAGGGCGCCGCAGGGCGCCCTTTTTTTATCGCACCAGTATACCGATCTCGGCTGCCGTGCGGTCCCACGCCATTCGGAGCACGCCGCCGGTACCGCTCCGATCGACCGCGATGGTAAAAGTCTCCACCGGCTCATCAAGTTGAACGACCCGCATCGGAAGCCGCGCGACAATGCGGGCCTCGTCAATCGCGGCCGAGCCCCATTGACCGGTCTCTGTGCTGATCAGCAGCGTCCAGCTCTCCGGCGCCGGAATCGCGTAAAGCGTATAGCGCCCGGCGGGCAAGACAAAGCCTTCCAGCTCGAGAGCGCGATTTGTCGTCATGTGCGTCGCCAGGTTCGCACCCGTCCGCCATACCCGATTCCACGGCACGACGTTTCCGAAGATGGTGCGTCCGCGTTGAGTAGGTCTGCCGTAATCGATGGCGATCTGAGCGCCGTCCACGCTCGCTCTCGCCGTATCTCGAACGGATAGCACACCGACGGCACCGGCCATCCGCTCGCGCTCGGCGAACGCGCGCGAAACGGAATCGATGTCTATCCAGTCTCGCCGCGTGCCGACGTACCCGAGCGACGACGACGTGCCGTCGAGGCGGGCGCCGCGACCGTCCGGAGCCACGATGACTCGCATCGCGCCGGCCACCTGGCTCCATATCGCTACGGTGTCGCGGGTTCGCCGGGCAACGAGAGGGAAGGAGCCGAGCCTGCTCGCGAAGACTCCCCGGAGTGTGTCGCCCGCGGGAGGCGTACGCGCGGCGAGCAACAGGTACTGCGGAAAAGAGTAGTTGCCTGCGAACGAGATGACGACGTCGCCACGGCCCTGCAATCTGAGAAATTGCTTCGCTGCACCGAGACCAAATTCATAAAACGTGCTGTCTGCGGAGAACGTGATGATGGTGCTGTCGCGCGCCGCGCTCGAGCGCGGCGCAGCGGCATCGAACGCGGCGACGCGCACAGTTGCGAAAGAGCCATCCGGGTACAGCGGCGCGTCTATCGTGCGAAACATGGCGCGGGGCGCGCGCACGACCGATTCGACGTACAACCGCTCCGGAGACAGCTCGAACCTCTCGACTAACAGCGTATCGGGTCCGAGAGAAAGAAAGAGGACCCCGCGGTCGGACAGCGGAACGGGCGCGGTTCGCGCGGCGCATCCGCCCACTCCCAGGCACGTCGCGAGCACGATGGCGGCCCGCTGGCAGCGACTCATCCGTTTCATGGCGTCTCCCTTGCTACAATCGAATGTCGCTCCCGCGCCGGTTTCGGCAAGGAGCTCGCGATCGTTTCCAGTCATCTACCGAGGCATGTGATCATGCGCCACTCCGCCGTCAAGTTCGTCTCCTGCGTTTCCGCCGCCATCCTCAGCCTAACCGGCTGCGCGACTCAGGCCGTGCCTTCGGCGGACCAGGGCGTCGCCGGTACGACCAATGCCACGCAGTCATGCGGTACCGCCGGACTGACACTGCCACCTGGTTTTTGCGCGACGGTCTTTGCCGATTCGATCGGCGCCGCGCGACATCTCGTCATCGCGGCAAACGGCGACGTGTTCGTCGCGCTGCAGAACGCGCGGCGCAGCTCGCGGGTGGCCGGCATCCCCGCCGGCGCGGTCGGATTGCGCGACACGAACGGCGACGGCGTCGCGGATCTTCAGCAACGATTCGGCTCGGCCGGCGGAACCGGCATCGCGCTCCACGGTGATTTCCTGTACGCAGATGTCGGCACCGCCATCGTGCGTTACCCGAAGCCTGCGGAGGCGCTAATCCCGATCGGCGCGCCGGACACCGTGATAAAGGGGATACCGGGCATGCCCGGCCACGCGTCAAGGAACTTCGCGATCGCGCGCGACGGCAATCTGTACGTCAACGTTGGCTCGCAGACGAACGCGTGCCAGGAGCGCGACCGGCAGGCAGGATCGACCGGCATCGATGCGTGCGCCGAGCTCGAGCGAAGGGCGGGAATCTGGCGGTTCGACGCGAACAGACTCGGACAGGAGTTCACGCCTGCTGCCCGGTTCGCGACGGGAATCCGCAATGCGACGGGCCTCGCGATCAACCCGGCGGACGGATCGCTGTATGCCGCCAGCCACGGCCGCGACAACCTCTCGAGCAACTGGCCGGCGCTATTCACCGAGCAGCAGAACGCCGAGCTCCCCGCCGAGGAGCTGCTGCGCGTGACGAGCGGCGATGATTTCGGCTGGCCGTACTGTTACTGGGATGGCCAGCGCAGGATGCGGGTGCTGGCCCCCGAATACGGTGGAAACGGAACCACGGTCGGACGATGCTCGACGAAGAAGGCGAACGTGTCGGCGATGCCCGCACACTGGGCGCCGAACGCGCTGATGTTCTACACGGGCTCGATGTTCCCGGCCAAGTATCGCGGCGGCGCGTTCATCGCATTTCACGGCTCCTGGAATCGTGCGCCGCTCCCGCAGGGCGGATACAACGTTGTTTTTCTGCCTTTCCCCGGTGGCGCGAGCAGCGGCGCCTGGGAAGTTTTCGCGAATGGGTTCGTTCCTGCAGACGTACAGCCGGCGACTGCTCCGCACCGGCCGGCTGGCGTCGCGCAGGGGCCGGACGGCGCGCTGTACGTCACGGACGATGTGGGTGGGCGGGTGTGGAGGATTACGTACCGGCGCTAATCGCCCATCGCCTTTATGACGACACGCTTCGGCCGCTGCCCGTCCCACTCTCCATAAAAGACCCGCTGCCAGGGTCCGAAATCGAGCACGCCTTTGGTCACCGGCACGATGACCTCGTGCCCGATCGTAAGCGAGCGAAGGTGCGCGGCCGCGTTGTCTTCGCCCGTTCCGGTGTTGTGTTTGTAGGCGTCGGGCTCCCAGGGAGCGACGCGGTCCTCCAGCCATTTGAGGATATCGTGCCACAGCCCCGGCTCGTGATCGTTCACGAAGACCGATGCGGAGATGTGCATCGCGGACACTAGCACCATGCCCTCCGTGATTGCTGCTTTGGCGCGGCACTCTTCCACGAGATCCGTGATGTCGATGATCTCTTGCCGCTTCTTGGTGTTGAACGTGTGGTACGTCGTGTGGGTCTTCATGCCTGTTCCGGCCGTTGGGTTTAGCTCACTGACGCGGGCCCAATACGTTGTACTTTCGTAGAACTTCCAGAGTGCGGTCGATCGGCATGGGTTCCACGGTCGTTCCGCGGTAGCGGACAGCTGTCGCCCGCAGGAGCGAGTTGTAGATCGCCTCTTCCGTCGCCTCCACCACCGCTTCGTACAACGGCGACATCCGGTCCTGACGCACCTGCGTCGTGGTAACGAGCGGGGAAGGCTCGCGGCCGTCGGTGGGCACGACGTTGCTACGGCGAACGGATTCCGCGGTCGAGAAGGCCAGAATGAAATCGCCGGAGCCGAAGGACGAGAAGGACCCCGTGCGCGCCAGACCCATCGTGGCGCGGCGGGCCAATGTCTCGAGAGCGAACGCGTCCAGCGGCGCGTCGGTCGCGATCACGATGATGATCGACCCGCGGCCGTCCGCGTCGCCAGCTCCCGACGCGAGCCGATCGGCGAAGGAATATTTGCCGAGCTCCCGGCCTACCGGCGCACCGTTGATCGTCAGGATGCCGCCGAAATTCGATTGCACCAGAACGCCGACGCTATAGTCGCCAACGCCGAGGACCCCGGGAATGCGTCGGGAGCTGGTGCCGATTCCTCCTTTCCAGCCGAATGCCACGGTGCCGGTGCCCGCGCCGACGCTGCCTTCCTCGACCGGGCCGGTTCGGGCGCTCTGCAACACTGCGCGCACATGATCGGCGCGGATCGGTCGCGAACGGATGTCGTTCAGCCGTCCGTCGTTCGTCTCTGCCACGACGGGATTGATGGAGCGGACCGGTTCCATTCCCGGCTGCTCGAGGAGGTACTCGACGAGTCCGTCGGCCGCGCGCCAGACGCACAGCGTGCACGTCAGCAGGATCGGCGTCTCCAGCTCGCCCAGCTCCTCCACCTGGGCGATGCCGAGCATTTTGCCGAATCCATTCAGCACGTGCACGGCGGCTGGGACGCGGCTCCGGTAGAGGCTCCCCGCGTGTGGCAGGATCGCGGTGAGCCCGGTGGCGACGCTGTCGCCTTCACGGAGCGTGAGGCTTCCGACGAGCACCCCCGGAACGTCAGTGATCGCGTTGTGCGCGCCCGGAGGAAAGAGTCCCACGCGAATTCCAACGTCCCTGGCCCGGGGACGGTCCTGGGCGGCGGACGAATCGCTGGCCGCGACGATCGCTACGCAAACATACAGGAGAGCTCGCATCCGTCAGTTCCGTTGGGGGAAGCCGCCACCCTGCCGGCAAGTTAAGTTTGAGGGTCAACGCACGACGACGCAAAGAGGCAATCTCATGTCCACAAACCGCCTGCAGCAACTCCACGACGCCGGCGTGTCGATCTGGCTCGACTTCATCGATCGAGATCTCCTTTCCAGCGGTCGCCTGCGCCGGATGATAGAGGAGGACTTCGTAACCGGCGAGACCACCAACCCGACGATTTTCGAGAAGGCGCTAGCCGAGGGAAGCGCCTACGACGACCAGCTCAGCGGCGCCGGGCGCGAGCTTTCGCCGGCGGAGCTGTTTGAGCTGGTGGAGACGGAGGATGTTCGCGCAGCATGCGATATTTTCGCCGGGGTATACGACCGCACAGGTGGCGGCGACGGTTACGTCTCGATCGAGGTCTCGCCTGCCGCCGCGAACGACGCCGATGCTACGGTGCGCGAGGCGCAGCGGCTGTGGCACACAGTGGACCGGCCGAATCTCATGGTGAAGGTGCCCGGCACCGCGGAGGGCGCGATCGCGGTGCGGCAGTTGATCGGCCAGGGAATCAACGTCAACATCACGCTGCTCTTCGCGATCAACGCCCACGCGCGCGTCATCGACGCGTACATCGCCGGGCTCGAGGACAGGCTCCGCGGCGGCAACCCGATCGACCGGGTCGCCTCCGTGGCGAGCTTCTTCGTGAGCCGCGTAGACAGCGAGGTGGACAAGCGTCTCGACGAGATTGCTGCCACGAAGCCTGAGGCGGAGCGCGGCCAGATTCTGCGATTGCGCGGAAGGGCGGCGATCTCGAACGCAAAGCTCGCGTACCGCCTCTTCGAGGCGAAGTTCTCGGGGGAGCGCTGGGAGCGGCTCGCGGCGAAGGGCGCGCGTCTCCAGCGGCCGCTATGGGCAAGCACCGGCACCAAGAATCCGGAGTACGGCGACACGATATACGTCGAAGAGCTGATCGGCCCCAACAGCGTGAACACCCTCCCTCCCGCGACGCTCGACGCCTTCCGCGATCACGGCGAAGTCCGTCAGTCCATCACGGAGGGCCTCGATCAGGCACAGCTATGCCTGGCTGAGCTCGAGGCCGCCGGCATCTCGATGGAGGAGGTCACCGACAAGCTCCTCGCAGACGGGCTCGCCAGCTTCCAGAAATCCTTCGACCAGCTGACGGCCGGACTCGAAAAGAAGATGAGTCTGCTCGTACCCTCTACTTGACTACGTGATAACGCAACACACCCTCCGTACAAAAATCGTCTGTACGCTGGGCCCCGCGACCTCAACCCTCGACTCCATTCGAGGATTGGTCCAGGCGGGGATGAACGTCGCGCGCATCAACTTCTCGCACGGCACCGTGGCGGAGCACGAGGAAACGATCAGGCTCGTGCGGGCTGCGGCCGAAAGCTTCAGCCTGCCGGTCGCGATCCTTGGCGATCTGCAGGGCCCTCGCATCCGCATCGGTGATCTCAGGCAGACCGTCGTGCTCAATCAGGGTGACGACATCGTCCTCGTCCACGAGGGCGAAGAGGCGCCGGACGAGTTCCCGGTCACGTACGAGAATCTCTCGACGGACGTGCATGTGGGTGATCGAATTCTCGTCGACGACGGGCTGATCGAGCTTGTCGTGCTCGACATCGATGGAATTCGCGTGCGCGCGCGCGTGATTCACGGCGGAGAGCTGCGCAGCCACAAGGGCCTGAATCTCCCCGGAATCCACGTGTCCGCGCCGTCGATCACTGCGAAGGACGCGATGGACATCGACTTCGCGATCGCGCACGATCTCGACTATCTCGCGCTCAGCTTCGTCCGCCGCGCGGAGGACATCGAGTCGCTGCGGGTGAGGATGCCGGGTCACGTGCTGATCGTAGCGAAGATCGAGAAGGACGTCGCGCTCAGCAACATCGAGAGCATCATCCGCGCGGCCGACGCGGTCATGGTCGCGCGCGGCGACCTCGGGGTCGAGCTTCCATATGAAGAGGTCCCGATGGCGCAGAAGCGGATCATCGCGCTCGCCAACCGCATCGGCAAGCCCGTGATAACGGCGACCCAGATGCTGGAATCCATGATAGAGCATCCAAGGCCCACGCGCGCCGAGGCCAGCGATGTCGCGAACGCGATTCTCGACGGGACGGATGCAGTAATGCTGTCAGCCGAGACGGCGGCCGGCTCTTACCCGCGGCTTGCCGCGGAAGCGATGCGCCGGATCATCACCGAGACGGAAAAGCATCCTCAGCCGGGCCGTGGCAGGGATGGCCCGCTGGCGTTCGAGGGCGTGGTGCCGACCGAGCTGGCGATCGCGGCGGCGACCGTCGTCGCGGTGCAGCTGCTCGCTACTCCGCTCGTGGTCGTCTTCACCAAGGGCGGGTTCTCCGCGCGGGTCGTGGCGTCTTACCGACCCGGAGTTCCCATCCTCGCTCTCACTGACCAGCCGCGCACGTACCGGCAGCTCGCACTTGTGTGGGGCGTGGTCCCCGAGCTCGTGCCGCACTGCGATACGTACGACCAGATGATGAAGGTTGCACGCGAGGTGGTGATCCGGCGGCACCTCGCGTCGGAGGGAGACCGCCTGGTCGTCACCGCCGGCGTTCCATTCGACGTTCCCGGCACGACCAACCTGCTCAAGGTGGAGCGCGTGTGAAGCTCACCTTCCTGGGGACGGGCACGAGCTTCGGCGTTCCACAGGTAGGATGTCATTGCGCGGTATGTCGCTCGAGCGACCCCCGCGACAAGAGGACCAGAGTCGGCGCGGTGATCGAGACGGAGCGTGGCACGAGGCTGCTCGTCGATACGCCCCCGGAGCTCCGCATGCAGCTCATCACCGCCGGAATCGATCGCGTGGACGCCGTGCTGTTCACGCATGATCACGCCGATCACACCCACGGTCTGGATGACATACGCGCCATGACCGTCAAGCGGGACGGACCGCTGACTATGTACGGGCCGGCAGACTCGCTCGACAGGCTGGCCCGTAGGTTCGCGTACATATTCGATCCCGGAGTACGACCGATTCCGGGAACGTCCAAGCCCGAAGGCATCGCGCGCGCGCTCACACCGGGCGAAACCGTGGCGATCGGTGACGTGGACGTGACTCCGGTCGCGCTGCCGCACGGCCCTAGCACCGTGTTCGGGTACCGGGTAGGAGATCTCGGCTATATCACCGACGCTCAGCGGGTGCCCGATGCAGCGATTGAAGTGTTTCGCGGTGTTCGAGTGCTCGTCCTCAACGCCCTGTTCCGCACCGAGCATCCCACGCAGATGAGCCTGCCCGAGGCGGTGCGGGCGGCTCAGACCATTGGCGCAGAGCGCACTTACCTGACGCACCTCACCCACGACAATCTGCACGCCGATCTGGAAGCGGAGCTTCCGCGCGGCATCGCTCCCGCCTTCGACGGGCTCACTGTTAGAGTTGACTGATGACGATCTCGATCGACTACACCAACATGATGTCCACGGCGGTGGCAGGCGGCATCTCCGACACCGAATGGGCGGGGTCGGTCGCGACCTTCGAAGCCGCGCACGCGCGTTTTCGCGAGCTGGCAGCGAGCGAAGTCGTTGGATTCGTCGGTGCGGCGACCGACGAGAAGCTGCTGAGTCAGTCGGTGGAGTTCGCCGAGTCCGCGCGCGGCAACTTCGATGACGTCGTGGTTCTCGGCATCGGCGGATCCGCGCTCGGTACGATCGCTCTCCGTACGGCGCTGCTGGCCTACGGCTGGAACGCACTGGATGCGGCCGCGAGGCGAGGCTTCCCGCGGCTCCATGTTCTCGACAACGTCGACCCGGTGACGATCGCGGGCCTTTTGGGGAGGGTCGACCTCGCTCGCACACTATGGATCGTGATCTCGAAATCGGGCGGCACTGCGGAGACGATGTCGCAGTTTTTGATCGTCCACTCGCGGTACATCGAGGCGGGCCTCGAGCCCGCACGCAATTTCGTTTTCGTCACCGACCCTACCCAGGGGGCGCTACGTCCGCTCGCGCAGAGCCTCGGCGTGCGCGCTCTTGATATCCCGTCCAACATCGGCGGCAGATTCAGCGTGTTGACGCCGGTTGGCGTTCTCCCCACGGCGCTCTCGGGCATCGACGTTCGCGCTTTGCTGGAGGGCGCGGCCGACATGGCGCGTCGCTGCGAGACAGCGGAGCTGGGCAGGAATCCCGCTGGAGTGTACGCCGTGTCCCAATGGCTGAGCGACACCGGGCACGGCAGGACCATGAACGTCTTCATGCCTTACTCCGATCAGCTGCGCGACCTGGCCGACTGGTTCGTCCAGCTCTGGGCGGAGAGCCTGGGCAAGGTGCGGCGCGACGGCGAGTTCGTGGGACAGACTCCGCTTCCCGCGCTCGGCGCTACGGATCAGCACAGCCAGGTTCAGCTTTTCATGGAAGGCCCGGAGAACAAGACCCTCACGTTCGTGAGCGTGAAGGAGCGCGGCGTGGACCTCGAGATCTCCGGGCAGTTCCCCGATGTCACTGGCGTGGCTTATCTGGCCGGCCACTCGCTGGCGGAGCTGATCGACGTCGAACTGCGTGCGACGGCGGGTGCGCTTGCCAAGCGAGGCCGGCCGAACCTCACGATAGCCATCGACCGTGTGGATCCGTGGCACCTCGGCGGGCTCATTATGCTGTTGGAGCTGGCCACCGCGTATGCCGGTCAGCTGTACGGTGTGGACGCCTTCGACCAGCCCGGCGTCGAGTTGGGCAAGCAGTTTGCTTACGCAATGCTTGGCCGTCCGGGCTCCGAGGCGGCGGTCAAGGAGTGGGAGACGCTCCCGCGACCGGACGCGCGGTGGCAGGTATAGCCAACACTTTTTTCCCTATGACATCAAGCACGAAGCAGCGAGCCTCGCTGGGCGGGGCCATAGAGATTGCAGACGGCCGAGTCGTGATACGTGACGACAGCGTGATCGCGTCCGAACGATTCGACGAGATCGCCCGCACGGCCGTTTTTGGGAATGGCGCGGCCAGGGACGACGCTCGCTGGCTGATCTGGGAGATCGGACAGCAGCTGGGAGTACGGTGCGCGTCGATACACGAGCTGTACCTGGCGCGCGGGCGAGGCGAAGTATCGGGTTTCACCGTCCCCGCGATGAACGTTCGCGGTATGGTGTACGACACCGCGCGGTCGATCTTCCGCACCGCCATCAGGCTCGATGCCGGCGCGTTCATCTGCGAAATCGCGCGGTCGGAGATCGCTTACACGGAGCAGCGGCCGGCCGAGTACGTGGCCGTCATCCTGGCGGCTGCGCTGCGCGAGGGATTTCGCGGACCGGTTTTCATCCAGGGCGATCATTTTCAGGTGAACGCCAAGAAGTTTGCCGTCGATCCCGTCACGGAGGTGGCTGCGGTCAAGCAGCTGATCACGGAGGCCGTGGACGCCGGCTTCTACAATATCGACGTCGATACGTCGACGCTCGTGGACCTCTCGAAGCCGGGTCTCGACGAGCAGCAGCGGGTCAACTACGAGCAGGCAGTCGAGCTCACGCGCTACGTCCGCGAAATGGAGCCGGATGGCGTGACGATCTCGGTAGGCGGGGAGATCGGGGAGGTCGGAACCGAGAACAGCACGGAGCCCGAGCTGCGCGCGTTCATGGACGGCTTCAATCGCATGCTCCGCGAGCGCGTGCCGGGGGCGGAAGGACTGTCGAAGATCAGCGTGCAATCGGGCACGACTCACGGCGGCGTCGTTATGGCGGACGGGTCGATCGCGGACGTGAAGATCGACCTGGATACGCTCGCCCGCCTGTCGCGGGTCGCGCGCGAGGAATACGGTCTGTCGGGCGCCGTGCAGCACGGCGCCTCGACTCTCCCCGACGGGGCATTCAACAACTTCCCCAAGACGGAGACAGCAGAGATCCATCTCGCGACGAACTTTCAGAACATGCTGTACGACCACATGCCGCCGGAGCTGCGACAGGAGATCTACGCCTGGCTGTCTACCAGCGCGAAGGACGAGCGCAAAGCGTCGGACTCGGACGAGCAGTTCTTCTACAAGACGCGGAAGAAGGCCATTGGTCCGTTTAAGCGGCGGCTATGGGACCTGGCTGCCGATACGAAGCAGACGCTGGCGAGCGCGTACGACAAAAAATTCGAGTTTCTCTTCCGCCAGCTCGGCGTCGCCGGCACCGCGGGCATCGTACGGACGCACGTCACCCCGGTCGAGCGTCACCGGCCGGCCCCGCACGAGGGGATGGCGGTGATAGAGGCAGCCCCCGACGACGCTGACCTCAGTGACTAGCCCTCCCGGGACGAGTGGCTGCGTTTCGCTGCTGCGCGATGTGAGTCGCAGGCTGACGCACGAGGTCAACAACGCCGCCAATGGTGTTGCGGTCAACCTCGAAGTGGTGCGGAGCCGCCTGGGCCCCGAGACGACCAATTCGATCGCCCCCTTCGCGGAGCGTGCGGCAGCGCAGCTGGATGCGTTGACGGAGCTCCAGGACATGCTCCGATCGTTGATCCAGCTGACCATCGATTCGATCGACGATGACAGGTTGAGCTGCGGGCTCTCGTCCTCGGGTGATGCGTTCGAGATCACTTTTCCAGGCGCCGTGATAGCGCGTCCGCTGCCTGCAGGGCGCGCGGAAAGGGCGCCCATACGGCTGAGGAACAGCCCTCACGGCGTTATATTAAGCGTCCCGCGTAACTCCCCCAGCAGCGAATAAATTGGCCACGAAGAAGCCGCGAATTCTGATCGCTGACGACGAGCGATCCATCACCGAGGGTTTGAGCGCCATCCTGACCGACGAAGGCTACGACGTAGCCGTCGCCGCGGACGGCCAGCAGGCATTCCAGAAGCTTCAAGCGGACGGATTCGGCGTCGTCCTGGCTGATCTGAAAATGCCCAAGATGGACGGGCTCGCGCTGATGAAGCAGCTCCAGACCGAGGGCATCCCCACCGAGTGCATCATCATCACCGGCCAGGCGTCCGTCGACTCCGCTGTGCAGGCCATGCGTGAGGGTGCGTACGACTACATCGAGAAGCCGCTGACCGCCGAGAAGCTCAACCGGTTGAAGGCGCTCATTCCCAAGGCACTCGAGAAGCATTCGGTGCAGCAGCAGAACCGGGAGCTGACGTCGCAGTTGCAGGGGTTGACGCACTACGGTGAGCTCACGGGCAAGTCGGAGGAAATGCGCTCCGTGTATCAGGTGATCCACGCGGTAGCGCCCTCTACTGCGAACGTTCTGATTCTCGGAGAGTCGGGGACGGGGAAGGAGCTGGTGGCCAGGGCTCTGCATACGAAGAGCGAGCGCGACAAGGGACCTTTCCTGGCGTTGAACTGCGCCGCGCTTCCAAAGGACATCCTCGAGAACGAGCTGTTCGGGCACGAGAAGGGGGCCTTCACGGGATCGACCAACGAGAAGGCCGGAGCTTTCGAGATGGCCGACGGCGGCACGCTCTTCCTGGACGAAGTGGCGGAAATGCCCACGGACATCCAGGTCAAAATCCTGCGCGCGCTGGAGACGCGCACGATTCGTCGTCTCGGCGGAAAGAAGGAGATCGCCGTCGATATCCGGATTCTTGCCGCGACCAACAGGGATCTGCAGAAGGCGCTGGACGGGGGAGAGTTACGCGAGGATCTCTATTACCGCCTCGCGGTCGTCGAGCTGTTTTTGCCCCCGCTCCGCGAGCGCGTCGGAGACATCAAGCTTCTCGCCAACGAGTTTCTGGGGCGCTTCTCCCAGCAGAACGGAAAGAAGATCAAGGGGTTCGCCGACGACGCGTGGGACTGGATCGTATCGTACAGCTGGCCCGGGAACGTGCGCGAGCTGAAGAACGCCGTCGAGCGCGCTGTGATAATGGCGCGTGCCGACATTGTTTCGGCCGTGGACATCATGCCCCGGCACCTCAGAGTCTCGTCCGACTCCAGCTCGATGGTCTCACTGCCGGCTGGAGCGACCGTTGCCGACGCGCGACGCCAGCTGGTTTTGCGAACGTTTGCGTCAACGGGCGGGGATCATCTTCGCACCGCGAAGATCGTCGGGCTTTCCCCCGAAGACGTGCGGGCGGAGCTTGGTGCGATGCTGGCAGGCAGAAATGGCGCGGAGTCTGCCCGAAAAAACACGAACGGGAGCCGCGAAGAAGCTGGCGCCCGCCCGAAGGGCGCCAAGAAACAGGAAAAGCCGAAGGCAAAGGCGAAGTCCACGAAGCGACGCTAGGAGTCCGTTATGTCATACTACGAATTCGAAGACGACGAGCCGTACGTGGTGATCGAGAAGCACGAGGGTGGGGCTGGCTCGTTCCTTCTGGGCGTCCTCGCAGGAGCGGCGATAGCGCTTCTGTTCGCGCCCAGATCCGGAGCCGAGACCCGGGCCGAGCTGGCCAGGGCGGCTCGCCGCACGCAGGAGAGCGCCCGCGACATGGTAGACGATGTCGCGGAGTCGCTCGGTGAATCGATCGAGACTGCGCGCACCGCGGTCGAGCGCAAGGTCGAGTCCGCGCGTGGCGCCGTGGAAGTCAAGCGGTCGCAGGTTTCGCAGGCGATCGACGCCGGCAGGGAAGCGGCGCGTCAGGCGCGCGTGGATCTAGAGGAGCGCATCGCCGAAAACAAGGCGCAGACCGCGCGGGCGAGGAGCGGATCGATCAACCAGGCGTAGTCGCGGAGCGGGTCCCCGCGCCCCGGAGGAAGCGTGCCCTTTATCTCCGCGTCGGGTGGATGCTCCGCGATTACTCCAGGCGCGTGTGGGACAACAGCGCCGAGGACAACATCTTCTTTCTCGCAGGCGGCATCGCTTTCAACCTGCTCCTCGCGATCGTTCCCTTCTTTCTCCTTCTAGCCGGCGGACTCGGCTACTTCCTCGACCATTCGCCCGAGCTGCGGGCTCGCGAGATCGCCGCGCTGGTGGGGACAATGCTCCCGGCGGAATCCACCGACGCCGGCGAGCCCATCGTCCGGCTCCTCATGCAGATTCTCGAAAGCAGGGCAAAGGTGCAGCTCGTGAGCGCGATCGGATTCGTGTGGTTCTCTACCCGCCTGTTCGGGTCGGTGCGGAGCGTACTCGCTTCCATTTTCGACATCGAGGCTGATCGCGGCATCATCGCGGGGAAGATCTTCGACGTCAAGGTCACGATAGTCGCGACGATCCTTCTCTTAGTGTACACAGTCCTCAGCGCTTATCTGGCGCTGGCTACATCGCAGGGCTCCACCCTGCTGGTAGAGCTGGGGCTGCGCAGCGACGTGATGGGCAACGTCGAGTACACGATCGGCCGCCTCATCGCATTTACCTCGATCACCATCCTGTTCTTCTCGCTCTACAAGTTCCTCCCCAAGCGTCGTATCCGGTGGCAGATGGCGCTGGTGGCGGCTCTGTTCGCGAGCGTGATGTTCGAAGTGGCGAAGAACGTCTTCGGTTTTGTGATCATTTCGTTCTCGCCCGGGAGCATGTATAGCGGGACAGTGGCGGCCGCTGTGATCGTCGTGATCTGGGTGTACTACGGCGCTCTGATATTCGTTCTGGGCGGGGAGGTTGGGCAGGTCTTCGAGCTCAGGCGCGTTCGAAAGCTCCAGAGAGAGGTTTTCGAGGACTGACGGAGCAGCCTTATCCCGCCCTCGGCGCGGGTTACCGCGCGGGGCGCAAAAGTTTCTTGCGGCGGGGTTTGTGTGGAACGAAGCTTGCCACTAACTTCAGAGAGAGCATACATCACACTCTGGGAGGATTTCCGTGCGCAAGGTGGTATTAGCTGCGGCCCTATTGGTCGCGTCGGTTGCTGGATGCAAGAAGACGGGCGAAGGTGAGTTTGAGGTCGAGCGGCCGGTCGTCGGCACGGTGACTGACACGCTCAACACCCCGTCCATCGGAATGGATACCGCTACGGTACTCGTCCCCACGGTCGGGATGGACACGCAGCAGGTCAAGGTTCCGACCGTAAAATCGCCTGGCAACGAGTAGGTTTAGGTTGACGGAAAAGAAGCGCCGCCCAACCGGGTGGCGTTTTTTTTGCGCGGCGCCGAGGTTTTTCGAGAGCGGAAAAACTGGTATATTTGGGGTGGTGCTCCAGGTCCCGGAGGGCGTAGGCCCACTAACTCCGTCAGGACCCCGAAGGTAGCAGCGGCATGCGGTGTTCAACGTTGCTCCGTAAGGCCTGGAGTACCACTACCGGGGGGCATGGTGAAGGTGGACGGTTGGGTCGCGTGCTAGCGTAGCGCAGATCCGGTTCACCGCCGGGCTCCCCTGATTTTTTTCCGCCGCCCGGACACCCCGATGGCTCTCGCACTCGCCCGGAAGTACCGTCCGCGAAACTTCGCCGAAGTCGCCGTCCAGTCGCACGTGTCCAACACGCTGCGGGGAGCGATCGCGAGAGGGCGGGTCGCCCACGGCTATCTACTCTGCGGGCCCCGCGGCGTAGGCAAGACTACGCTCGCGCGTGTGCTCGCGATGGCGCTCAACTGCGAAGCGCGTTCGCCGGAGGGCGAGCCGTGCGGGAAGTGCCTTTCCTGCACGCGGATCTGGGCAGGCTCCTCAAGTCTCGACGTAGTAGAGATCGACGCGGCCTCGAATCGTGGTGTCGACGACGCCCGCGAGCTGCGCGAGCGAGCGATGTACGCGCCCAGCGGCGACGAGAGCTACAAGGTGTACATCGTCGACGAAGCGCACATGCTGACGCGTGAGGCCTGGAACGCGCTCCTCAAGATTCTCGAGGAGCCGCCGCCGCGCGTGGTGTTCGTGTTCGCGACAACGGAGCCGCAGAAAATCGCTCAGGCGGCGGCCCCGGTGCTGAGCAGGCTCCAGAGGTTCGACCTCAAGCGCATCGGCCAGAGCGAGATCTCCGAGCGGCTGCGCCACGTTCTATCGAGCGAAGGAATCGAAGGGAGCGCGGAGGCGGTCGCGATGATCGCGCGCGCGGCCGACGGCTCGATGCGGGATGCGCTCAGCTTTGCGGATCAGGTCGTGGCCGTCAGCGATTCCGGCATCACAGCCGATTCCGTGCGTGAAGCGCTGGGCCTCGTCGCGGAAGACGAATTCATCGCCGTGCTGCAGATGATCGCGGAGAAGCGCGCGGCTGACGTGTTCCCCGTGGTGCAGCGTCTGGCCGACGCCGGAATCGACTTCGGCGTATTCCTCTCAGGCCTCGCGGACGTGCTTCGCGCCCAGCTGGCGGTGTCCCTTGGCGGTGAGGCCCCGGGCGTCGCGGCGCGGACCAGGGAAGCGCTCGCAGCGCACGCGCAAACGTTTGCGCCCGGCGAGCTGCTTCGCATGCTCGGCGCGCTCAGCGAGATGGAGCCGCGCTTCCGGAAGAGCGGGCAGCAGCAGCTGCTTGTGGAGATGCTGCTCGTGAGATTCGCGCTCATCGACCGGTCCGTCAGGATCGAGGAGCTCCTGGACGAGCTGCGGGGCGGGGGATCGTCGCAGTCACCGGCCCAGTCACCGTCGCGTGTTCCGGCCCCCGCTTCGGGGTCGGCCAAGGGCGCGCCGAAGGCATCGGCTCCTGTCCACGCCCGCGGCGCGTCAGCGCCGAATGGGCCAACCGCGCCATCCGTGGAGCGAAGCGCTGCCATCAACCCGGCGGTGGAAGCCGGTTTTCTCGACGCGTCGAAGGGGCGCATGACAAATGAATCCGTAACACAGCAACGCCTCGCTTCGCTGCGCCAGAAGGACCCCGTTCTCGGTGCCACGATCGACGCTCTCGATCTCGAGCTCATCGATTGATTTTGTGCGGCGCGCGGCGTGCGGTTGCGGCGTGTCGCCGGTAGATTAACCCGCAATCCTCAAGGGTCGGAAATGGCGGATTTCATAAAGCTCATGCAGCAGGCCCAGCAGATGCAGGGCAAGCTTCAGCAAATCCAGGAAGAGCTGTCCTCACGGACCGTGTCTGCCAGCTCAGGCGGAGGCATGGTCACCGTCGACGCCGACGGCAAGGGGCAGGTGACGCGCATCAAGATCGATCCCTCGATCATCGATCCGGGCGAAGTCGAGATGCTGGAGGACCTGATCACCGTCGCCGTGACGGAAGCGCAGAAGAAAGCCGCGGACCTGGCCAAGGAAGAAATGAGCAAGCTCGCCGGCGGGATGAACCTTCCGTTCAGCTTCCCCGGCTGATGTCCGTAATCGACGACCTCACGTCGGAGCTTGCCAGGCTTCCGGGGATCGGTCGCAAGACAGCGCAACGTCTCACCTACCACCTGCTCAAGCAGTCGCCCGACCAGAGCCGCAAGCTGGCGCACGCACTCACTACACTCGCCGACAAGGTCCGCCGCTGCGATCGCTGCTTCAACCTCACCGAAGACGCGATCTGCACGATCTGCGCTGACGCGCGCCGCGACGCGGCGATCATCTGCGCGGTGGAAGAGGCGTCGGATATCGGCGCGATAGAGCGTGCGGGCGAATTCCGCGGCACCTATCACGTGCTCGGAGGCAGGCTGTCGCCTCTGGACGGGATCGGCCCCGACGATCTCACGATCCCGCAGCTCGAGCAGCGCGTCTCAGGCGGAGTCGTTCGCGAGGTGATCATCGCCACGAACCCGAGCATGGAAGGCGAAGCCACCGCGCTGTATGTACAGCGGCGGCTGGCCGGCTACGAGCTGACGGTGTCGCGAATAGCCCGCGGGCTTCCCGTAGGCGGCGACCTCGAGTATGCGGATGGTGTGACCATCGCGCAGGCGCTGACGGCGCGCAGGGCGATGTAATGGCAAAGCGCGCGAAGATGACCATCGCCGGGTTTCTGGGAGGAGCCGCGCTAGGTACGCTGCTCTCCAGCATGATCCAGCACAACTCCCGCCGCGAGCTGTTCAGCGGGCGTCCTTTCCGCCGGTACATGGCGCTCACGTATATGCGCACGCGCAGCGACGTCGAGACGGCGCGCCTGCTTCATGAGTACGTGCGGTGGGAATCCAATGTGACGCTGAAGAAGCGCGCGCAGCGGATTCTCCGCGGCGTCGAGGCTCGTGTCGCGTGACTGCCCGGGCGGAGGGCTAACGCGATGTCGATGATCAACTACGCGTCGCGCGAGATCAACTGCAAGATCGTGTACTACGGTCCCGGGTTGGGCGGCAAGACCACGAACCTCGAGCACGTTTACGGCAAGGTAAAGCCGGAGACGCGCGGCAAGCTCATCTCCCTCGCGACCGAGACCGAGCGCACGCTGTTTTTCGATTTTCTCCCGGTCGACCTCGGCACCATCCGCGGGTTCAAGACGCGCTTTCACTTGTACACGGTGCCTGGCCAGGTCTATTACAACGCGAGCCGTAAGCTGATTCTCAAGAATGTCGACGGCATCGTGTTCGTCGGCGACTCGCAGCGCGAGAGGCTCGAAGCCAACCAGGAGTCGATGCAGAACCTGTACGACAACATGGCCGAATACGGATACGACATAACCAAGATGCCGTTCGTGGTGCAGTACAACAAACGCGACCTGCCGAACATCGCGAGCGTCGACGAAATGCAGGCGGCCCTCAATCCCGGCTGGGAAGTAACCGAGAGCGTGCGGCAGCGCGTTGCGCCGGACCCGTACCATGCCGGCCAGAACCTGGTGGACCAGCAGGGGGACGGGCAGTGGATCGAGCGGGCTCCGCACTTCGAGGCGATCGCCATCAAAGGGGGCGGCGTGTTCGAGACGCTGAAGGCAGTCAGCAAGCTGGTACTCAAGTCTCTGGCATGAGAGCGCCGCGATGAACCTGCCGAACTCACTGACCGCGGCGCGGATCGCTACCGCTCCGTTTCTTCTGATTTTGCCGTTCGTTCCATCCGTTGCGATGCGGCTGCTCGGGTTCCTGCTCTACATCGCGGCCGCCGTCACCGATTACTGGGACGGGAGGCTCGCCCGCACGCGCAAGCTGGAGACGAATCTGGGACGCATGCTGGATCCTCTGGCGGACAAGATCCTCCTGGTCGCGACGCTGGTCCCCGTGTATCTGCTCATGCAGCACCGCTATCATTGGCTCGCGCGCTTTCTCGGGGTCGAGGCCGATCCCCGCGCCTATCCTTTCGAGACGTTCTTTGGCTCGATCGGACTTCCGTGGTGGATCCTCGCGGCGGTGCTCGGACGCGAGCTGTTCATGACCCTGTTCCGATCCGCGGCTGCGAGGCGAGGGGTGATCATCGCCGCGATCGGTCCGGCGAAGTGGAAGACCGGCTTCCAGGCGACATGGATCGGCGCCGCGTACTTCTGGTTGTTCGCGTCGACGCTCGCGACGGAAGCCCAGTGGGGCGGCGCGGGCTGGCACGCGTTCGCGCTCTTCAACGGGATGGTCGGGCTTGTGTCCATGACTGGCGCGGTCGTGCTCACGATGTATTCACTCGCGCTGTACATCCGTCGATACTCCTACGTGTTCGCCCGGCAGCCTACGACGACGCGGTGAGATGCTGGTAGAGCTGATCACCATCGGTGACGAGCTCCTGCTTGGCTTTACCATAGACACGAACTCCGTATTCCTCGGCCGCGAGCTGGCCGCGCTCGGCGTCGAGATCCACCGCCGCACCACGGTAGGGGACGACCACGCAGCGATTGCTGGTGCGGTCCGTGAGTCGCTGAACCGCGCCGATGGCGTAATCACGACGGGTGGTCTTGGGCCGACGAGCGATGATGTCACCATGCCCGCCGTGGCCGGAGCCCTCGAGTTGGAGCTGGAGCGGAACGACGGAGTCGTCGCCCGCCTGGAGGAGATATGGCGGTCGCGCGGCAGGGCGGAGCCGCTGCCCCCGGCCAACCTTTCGCAGGCAATGCTCCCGCGCGGCGCCAGGATTCTGGCCAACAACCACGGAACCGCGCCGGGAATTTTCGCGGAGCGCGAGGATAGGCGCTGGGTCGCGGTGCTCCCTGGAGTGCCTCGTGAAATGAAGGAGATGTTCAACGAGAGTGTCCGCGATCTGATCCGCGCCCGTGCGCCACAGGGGAGCGTGGTCGCTTCGTGGGCTGTTCGAACGACGGGCGTGCCCGAGTCGCGCCTTCCCGCCATGCTCGGTGAGCTCGCCGATGGAGTAGACGGACTTTCGCTCGCTTATCTCCCGGGCCTCGACGGGGTCGATCTGAGACTCACGGCCACGGGATTGCAGGTTGGAGAGGCTGGCGAGAAACTGCGCGTGGCCGCGCGGAAACTTTCGTCTCGCCTGGAGCCGTACGCATATGCAGAAGGAACGACGGATCTGGCTGATGTTGTACTCACCCTGCTGCGACGCGCAGGCCAAAGAGTCGCGATCGCCGAGAGCTGCACCGGCGGGATGCTGGGCGAACGCCTCACCGCGGTGGCAGGGTCGAGCGATGTGTTTGCGGGCGGGGTCATCGCATACGACGACGAGGTAAAGATCGAGTTGCTGGGAGTGGACAGGGAAGATCTGCAGCGGCACGGCGCGGTGAGCGAGCAGGTCGTCACGGCGATGGCGACGGCGGCGAGGCGCCGCTTTGGCGTGGACGTGGGTATCGGGATAACCGGAATCGCCGGCCCCGGTGGAGGGTCGGCGGAGAAGCCGGTAGGCACTGTCTGGATAGCCGTTGCGACGCCCGACGAACTGGTGCCGCGACAGCTGAGGTTGTTCGGGAATCGAGAGGAAGTTCGCCGCCGCGCCACGCAGGCAGCGCTCGACTTGGTACGACGTTCTCTAGCCGGTTAACTTGAATTTCATGACACGTAAAAACTCGCGAAGGAAGCAGGAAGAAGGGGAGGCCGCGATGGTCGAGAGCGAAACGTTCGGCGAAACGCCGCCCCCTCAGCCCGCTCACGAGCAGTCGGACAATGACGCCGGACAACCGCCCAACGAGTGGCGCTCCGGAGGGAGCGCGGCGGACGTCGAGCCGCCGCTCGCGGTGGAATCGGCGGCATCAGCGAGTCCTTCGGGCGCGCTGGAGGAGCAGCGCGAGAAGTACCTGCGGCTCGCCGCCGAGTACGACAACTACAGGAAGCGCAGCCTCAAGGAGCGCGAGGAGGCGGAGGCGCGTGGACAGCGCGAGCTGGTGAAGCAGATGATAGAGGCGCTGGATGATCTCGCTCGCTTCGCCCACGTCGATCCGGCGGCCACCGACTCCGCCACGATTGTCGAGGGGGTGCAGATGGTCGAGCGGAAGGCGCTCAAGACTCTGACGAGCGCCGGCCTTGAGATCGTGAATCCGGTCGACGAACAGTTCGATCCCGCGCGGCACGAGGCAGTCTCGACTGAGCCCGCTGTCGCGCAGGAAGACGACCACACGGTCGCGCGTGTGTACCAACCGGGATACGTCTTCAACGGCCAGCTGCTGCGTCCCGCGCGAGTGGCCGTGCGCCAGTGGAACGGCTGACCCGGCTGTCACGGTAAAATGGCGCAGAAGGATTTTTACGCTGTCCTTGGCCTGACCTCGAAAGCGACCGCCGACGAGATCAAGAAGGCATACCGCAAGCTCGCCAAGCAGTACCATCCCGACGCCAACAGCAGCGACCCGAAGAGCACCGAGCGCTTCAAGGAGATCTCCGAGGCGCACAACGTCCTTGGCGACGCCGAGAAGAGAAAGAAGTACGACGAGATGCGCAGCCTGGGCGCGTTCGATGGATTCACGCGCGGCGGGCGGGGCGGATCGCAGCAGCGCGGCGGCTCGACGGTCAACCTCGAGGACTTTGACATCGGCGGGCTCGGCGGGCTCGGCGACCTATTCGGATCGATGTTCGGCGGCGGCGCGGCCAGGCAGAAATCGCGCGGGCCGGAGCAGGGGCAGTCGGTGGAAACGACCCTCGACGTCCCCTTTCGTACCGCTGTGCTCGGCGGGAAGGTGCCTGTCGAGATGGAGGTAAGCGAGCAGTGCGCTACGTGCAGTGGCTCCGGCGGCACTCCCGGCAGCTCGGCAAAAGTCTGTGCCGAATGCAACGGTCGCGGCGTCCTGTCTTTCGCGCAGGGCGGGTTCGCGGTGAACCGCCCGTGCCCGGTGTGTCTCGGAAAGGGCCAGGTTCCGTCGGAGCCATGCAAGACGTGCGCGGGCCGCGGCGAGATCAGCAGCAGGAAGAAAGTTCTGATCAACGTTCCCCCCGGGACCGACTCGGCCGGGAAGATCAGAATGAAAGGTCAGGGCGGGCGTGGAAGAAACGGCGGGCCCGCCGGGGATCTCGTGATCGTCTTCAACGTGAAGCCCGACAGATTCTACACGCGCGAGGGCCTCGATCTCATTGCGAAGGTTCCGATCAACATCGCGCAGGCGACGCTCGGCTCGAAGATCAACGTGAAGTCGATCGATGGGAAAAAGGTGAGCCTGCGGATCCCGGCGGGGACGCCGACGGGGAAGAGGTTTCGGGTGAGGGGGTTGGGGGTGCAGAAGGCCGAGGCTCGCGGGGATTTAATAGTGGAGGTAAGTGTTGCGGTACCGGATGAGCTGTCGGATGAGCAGAAGAAGGCGATGGAGGAGTTCGCGGCCGCGGGGGGGATGAAGTACTAGCGGTTCGCCGCCGCGCGCGGCGCTACGGCTCAACTATTACGGTTGCTTGCATCTGCGGGTGTGGCTCGCAGTGATACGGGAACGACCCTACGGCGGTGAAGCGGCGGACGTACCCGCCGCCCTGGTTGAGGAAGGCGCTCCCCCAGCTCTTGTCGTCCGCCGTCACGGTGTGCGCGAGCGGATCGCCGTTCACCCACTCGACCGTTTGACCGACTTTGATCCGCAGCGTTGCCGGTGAGAAAGCGAGGTCCTTGATGTTCACCCGCACTCTCCCGCTGTCTGCCTCGACTGCGACAGCTGCCGGCTCGGCGCCCGCGCGGCGGAATATGCGCGACCACTGCGATGCCGTGCCAAGCGGCGCAACGAACGCGAACCCGTATCTGACCGACTCGGGTCCGTAAGCCTTCTTGCGCGATGTGCCCTGGAGCGTGGTCGCTCCTCCGTTCGTCGCCTGGAAGGAGAAGTGGTGGCGGGTACCAGGGAACGCGAATGCGATCGCGACGGTCCACGCGGTTCCCATCGTATCCGGAGTGAAGGCCCGCCCCACGTCGCCCGCGAGCGCCAGATACTCGGTCAGATGGAAAACCGCGCCGGCGGCGCCGGCGAAGCCGCCGTCGCCCGTCCCGAACGCATCGGAAAACGCCCGCGCCTCGCTGATGAGAGAGACAAAGCCCGCGCGTGCCCGTGCGGTGATCGCGCCGTCGACGCTACCGGCCGCCGTGTTGTATGCGAACAGTCCACTCAGCCCGGCGCGCTCGCCGCCCGGCCCCCGGAAAGCCGCCCACCACTGCGTCTCGTTTCCACCGAGGCTTTCCACGCTGACTTCACTGTTGGATGTGAAGTCAAGGCCGAGCGCGATCCGCTTTCCGATGGCGGTGCCGAACGTCATCGTAGGGATGCAGATGAGCTCGTCGCCGCCCTCGACGAGCTCGAATCGATGCGCGAGGATCATGGCGGGCTGCCATTTGTCCATCGTCCACGCCGCGCGAGTGTTCGGCGTGTACTCGATGAGCCGTTGTGCCGCGAGCGCATGCGGAGCGCTCACGGCGAGCGCGATCATGGCCGCGAGCTGGACGCCGCGTTTCACGCAGCGCCCGGCGAATCGAATGGCGATCATTGGACCGCGACTGATCCGGCCATTCCCAAGTGCAGGGTGCAGTTGTAGCTGAACGTTCCGGACGTGTTGAACGTGCGCGCATTGCTGCCGCTGGTGTGATCGCCGATGTTGGCCGGCGCTCCGGTGGTCGCGGCGAACG
Organism: Gemmatimonadaceae bacterium; assembly: GCA_013817305.1. Lineage (GTDB taxonomy): Bacteria > Gemmatimonadota > Gemmatimonadetes > Gemmatimonadales > Gemmatimonadaceae > JACDCY01. The sequence continues at coordinate 36,297 of JACDCY010000006.1, forward strand.
TGACGTTGTGCGTGACACCGCTGGTGTTGTTCCACGTCACCGTGCCACTGCGCGTAATCGAGACGCTGGAAGGCAGGAATGAGGTGGCCCCCATTGTTACAGTACCGGTTGCTGACGGCGTTCCCGGCCCCGGCAGCGGGTTGGTGATTCCGCCGCCTCCTCCTCCGTCTCCACCCCCGCACGCGAGCATGCCGGCAAAAAGAACCGCATTGACTGACCGTAGACGAAGCGCTGGTGGCAAGATGTCCTCTGTGGTTGGATTGACCGGAGGAGGATGCCAAGCGGCCGCGCGATCGTCTTGTAGGTGGGCGCAGCCCTTGGACGAGCGTGACATTGCGTGTTTTGTGGTTGCGCGGGCATGAGAGGTGCTGCAAAGTTGGGAGTGCCTATGAACAGCTCAGAGCTGGATCGCGCGTTGCGCTACCGCTCGCGGATGATGAGTGTGCCCGGCTTCTCGCTGTACCGGGGCATGCATCCGCAGGGGACCGAGCTGCCCAAGCACATGCACCAGGATCCCACGTTGTGCTATGTGCTGCGCGGACGGTTCACGGAGTACGTCGGCGGCGGGGCGGTGGATTGTTTGTCCGACTCGCTAAAGGTCACGCCCGCCGGCGAAACGCACTGGAACCGGTTCGACGCCAGCGAGACTCACGGACTTCGCATCGACGTGGATCGCGAGCGGTTCGCCGACTCCCGGGAGATTCACCGCCTGCTCAACGAGCGGATCCACGTTTCCGGCGCACATGCCGGCGGCATCGTCAACCGCCTGCTGTCCGAGTTTGATTCGGGAGACGACACGGCCGCGATCGCGGTCGAGGGATTGCTGCTCGAGCTGCTGGCGACGCTCGCGCGTGAGGTGGCGCCGGCAAGCTCCGCCGTCGTTTCGCGCTGGCTGCGCGAGGCCGACGAGATGATTCGCGAGTTGTACCCGTCGTCGATCGCCCTCAGCGCGGTGGCCCGCGCTGTCGGAGTCGCGCCCGCGACTCTCGCGAGGAGCTACCGCTCGGCGTTCAGGATCACGGTTGGCGAGAGGATCCGGAAGCTGCGTCTCGAGCGTGCGGTGCGCGACCTGCTCGAGAGCGACGATTCGCTGTCACTGATCGCCCTGCGTGCGGGGTTCTACGATCAGAGCCATTTTACGAATCTCTTTCGACGACGATTCGGCGTGACGCCGGCGCAGTATCGTCTCGCAGCCCATCGTCGCGTGAGCTGAGAGGGAATCGACGCGGGGGTAAATCGAAGGCCGGCAAGACAGGGAGTCTTGCCGGCCTTTGCTGCTACTGAACCGTTACGGAGCCCGTCATGCTGCTGTGATTGGTGCACTGGAAGCCGAACGTTCCAGCGGTGGCGAAGGTGCGCGCGTTTGTACCGGAGCCGTGGTCCGCGATATTAGCCGGAGCGCCGGCGGTCGAGAACGTGACGTTATGCATCCGGCCCGTCGGATTGCTCCACGTTACGGTGCCGTTTCGAGCGATAATGACAGTTGACGGGGCAAAGGCATTCACCTCGTACCCGTACGAGTCGAGACCGCCGCCCATCGCGACCGACGCGCTGGTGGAAGGTGAGCCTGGGCCCGGGGGAGTTGGGGCGGTCGGGCTGCCGCCTCCGCCACCGCCTCCGCCGCAGGCCAGAGACGCCACGACCGCTACAGCGAGCCGCCACGAACGAAATGCTGGGACCATACTTCCTCCTCGATGTGGTTTCGAGGAGCATACGGCGCAGCGCGCGGATGATCTTGGAAGCAAGCGCGCCGGTTGGACGCGCGTGACGCCAGTCAGCTTGATCGCTTGCCAGAGCTTGTGCCGAGAGTCACCCTCCGGGCGCGAGCACGATCTTGTCGATCGTCCCCGTAGCGACCGAGTGGTACGTCGGACGCGCGCGCCGATAGATGTCGCGCGCCATGGTGGTCCCCCACGGCGTCTTCATCATCTCCGTATACAGCGGAGTCAGGAACTTCCGCCGCCCCTGCGACGTCAGGAACCGGGCGAGCGCCGGGAACGCGGGCTCGTATTTGTTCCTGATCGCGATGAGCAGCCACTGACCCAGGATCTCGGCGTTCCCGCTCGACGACAGTCGGAACTGCGAATCGAGCTCAGCCAGTCTTGCGTTCGGCACCGTGTCGGGCAGCGCGCGGAGAAAGTGCAGCCATTCCTGCGTCGACCATTTCGCCGCTTGCAGTGCGGAAGCTGCCGTGCCCCCGTTCCAGCGGGCGACCTGGCTGTCCACGGCGGCCAATGCGTTCGATCGCACGACTGGCGCGTTCGTCGGAATTCCCGCGCCGTTTATCCACGCATCGGGTTTCACCCGCTCGATTTCGGCAGGAGTCAGCAAGCTGGCCTTGATGTCCTCCAGCAGCCACTCGGTGGTCATGGGCTTGAACGCATTCCGATCGAAGTAGCCGCGCAGGTACTGGTCGAGCCGCGTGCGGCCAACCACGGATTCGATCGTCTGGAGGAACGCCGAGCCTTTCTCGTAGGCGATGTCGGTCAGTCCATCGTCCGGGTCGCGTCCTGCAAGATTGAGCTTGAGGTGGGTGTCCGCGCTGTCCAGCTCGGTTACGGCGTCCTGCATGTCCTGCTGCCCCAGCTGCCGTAGCATGTCCGCGTACGGCTTGCCGCGGAGCTCTTCCATGATCCGCGCTTCGATGTAGGTGGTGAACCCTTCATTGATCCAGAAATCGTCCCACGTCGCGTTGGTCACGAGGTTCCCGGACCAGGAGTGCGCGAGCTCGTGCGCGACGAGGCTCACGAGCGAGCGATCGCCGGCGAGGATCGTTGGCGTCGCGAAGGTCAGCATCGGATTCTCCATCCCGCCGAAGGGGAAGGAGGGCGGAAGCACGAGTATGTCGTAGCGCTTCCACCGGTACGGTCCGTACAGCTTCTCGGCGGCGGCCATCATCGCGTCCACTTCGGAGAATTCCGCCGCCGCGCGTTCGACCACCGACGGCTCGGCGTACACTCCCGTGTTGCTGCCGATCGAGCGGAAGGCGATGTCGCCCACGGCAAGCGCGAACAGATACGGCGGGATCGGGTTCGCCATCCTGAAGCGGAACACCGACAGTCCCGCCGAGTCCTTCTCGTCGGCTTTGCTGAGATTCTCGGCGCTCATCACCGCGCGCATCCCTGCGGGAGCGTGGATCGTGGCGTCGTACGTCTGGCGGATGCCGGGGCTGTCCTGCGTGGGCACCCAGGTGCGCGTCAGAACGGCCTGACCCTGCGTGAACAGGAAGGGCAGCTTCTTGCCGGCCGTCTGCTGGGGCGCGAGCCATTGCACGGCTGCGGCGGTCGGCGCGGTCTCGTACGCGATCACGATCGTGTCAGATTGCGCCTGCGTGGAGTCGCGTGCGGGCAGCGCTATGGCGAGCCGGGAGCCGAGGAACTCCCTGGCCGCTCCGATTTTGAAGCCGAGCGTATCGCCGCGGGAACTAGTGATGCTCGTGATTGTGAGATCGCGAACATCGAGAACGACGCTGTCGGCGCTCGCTGCTCGCGCGATCGTGAGGCGGGCCGTGCCCCGCAGGCGTTTTGCCGCGAAGTCCGGGGTAAGATCCAGCGAGACGTGCGTGACGCGAGCGCTATCGGGCTGCGCGTACGAGTGCACGTCCCGCGGAAGCGTCCGCTGATTGCCGGTGTCGGTCACGGTGTCATCAGTCGGAGAGCAGGCGAGGGCGGCGAATGCGACAAGGGCGACTCGGTTCATGACAGGCATTGGGTTCGGGCCGTGATGGGTCGACGTGATTTACGCAGCGATGGTTCGTAGCACTCGGGTAGACTGCCGAGCGCAATCAATGAACGCGCCACCAAGCAGCCTGCCTGATTCATTGTACACAGCCAGACTCTGGCCTGGTGTGATCGCGGCAACTGGGGCGTCGAGCGCTATCTCGATTTCTCCGTCTTCGACCCGCAGCAGCTCTCCGGTCACGAGCGGCGCGCGGTGGCGCACCCGCACCTGAACGCTGGCGCCGGGAGCAGGGGGATCGGAGATCCAATTCGTCTCGCGGGCGATGACGCCGTTGCCGAGCAGCTCTTCGCGCGACCCGACGACGACAGCGCGCTCTTCCGGCCTGATCGCAACGACGTACACAGGCTCCGCGAAGCCGCCCGGTAAGCCGCGCCGCTGGCCGATCGTGTATCGCGCGTACCCATCGTGCTCACCGATCACCGCGCCGTCCGTCATGACTATCGGGCCTCTCGACAGCGCGGGCGCATCGGCCGGCAGCCGCTCGCGCAGAATCTTCATGTAATCGCCGTCGGGCACGAAGCAGATCTCCTGGCTCTCCGCCTTGTCCGCGATCACCTCGAGCCCGAGCTCGTGCGCCATCGCGCGAGTCTCGGCCTTGGTCATCTCGCCGATCGGAAGCAGCATCCGCGACAGCACCGCGCGATCGATGCCCCACATGAAGTACGTCTGGTCCTTGTTCTCGTCCACGCCGCGGTGCAGCTCGCCGTCGATCATGCGCGCGTAATGGCCGGTCGCGATGAACTTCGCGTCGATCCCGTCGGCCCTGCGGACCAGGTCGCGGAATTTGGTGAACGTGTTGCACCGCACACACGGAATGGGCGTGCGCCCCCGCGAGTACTCGTCCACGAAGTTGTCGATCACATCCGTGCCGAACCGGTCCTCGAGATTGATCACGTAGTGCGGAATCCCGAGCTGCTCGCACACCCGCCGCGCGTCGTTAACCGAATCCAGCGAGCAGCAAGGACGGTCGGGGACGTCGCTTCCGTGGCAGAACAGCTTCATCGTCGCGCCGACCACGTCGTAGCCCTGCTCGACGAGCATGGCGGCCGCAACCGAGGAGTCGACGCCGCCGGACATGGCGACGAGGACACGCGTAGTGGATTCGGCAGGCGCGGCGGACATCTTCCAAATCTACCGGATTCCGCCGAACCGAACGAGGCTCGCGACCGGCCAACGGCGTTCCGCTGGATGTACGGCCCGATCGCGTTCCGCGCCATGCCGCTGCATCGCCCGTGTCGTAGATTCGCGGGCCATCCGCTGCGGTACTTCGATCCTCCCACCGGGTCCTCGATATGCGTTTTTGCCACGTTGCCATGGGACTGCTTCTGGCCGCCACCGCGTCCGCGCAGGCCAGACCGAGAGCGCACGACCTTGGCGTTCCCATCGCCGGCACCCGCGCCCCGTTGAACGGGATCACTGACGTTGCAGGCGTCGAAGTCGGCCACACGACTCTGATTTCAGGTACTGGCCAACTGATCGTTGGGACGGGGCCTGTGCGGACCGGCGTCACCGTGATTCATCCACGCGGCAGGGCGAATGGCGATCCCGTCCTGGGCGCGTGGTTTACGCTCAACGGGAACGGTGAAATGACAGGAACGACGTGGGTGGAAGAATCGGGCGTCGTCGAAGGACCGATCGCGATCACCAACACGCACAGCGTCGGGGTCGTGCGCGACGCAATCATCGCCTGGCAGATGCGCCGGCCCGGCTCGCAGCCGTGGGCGCTGCCGATCGTCGCCGAGACGTACGACGGATTCGTGAGCGACATCAACGGCTTTCACGTGAAGCCCGAGCACGTCTTTACGGCACTCGACGGGGCGCGCTCCGGCGCCGTCCAGGAAGGAAACGTCGGCGGCGGGACCGGCATGGTGTGTCTCCAGTTCAAGGGCGGAATCGGCACCGCCTCCCGCACTGTCGACATTGGCGGTCGCAGCTACACCGTAGGAGTACTCGTCCAATGCAACTTTGGCGGGCGCCCGACGTTCCAGGTCGCCGGGGTGCCTGTAGGGCAGGAGATCACCGATTTCATGCCGTGCTTCGCCTTGAGCGACGTCGCGATTCCCCCGCAGGCGCGCGCCCGTTCCTGCGCTGATGCCCGTCCATCGCCATCGGCCGGGGCAGGGGAAGATGGGGCGGGGTCTATAATCGTCGTTGTCGCCACCGACGCCCCGCTGCTCCCGCATCAGCTCAAGCGCATCGCCACGCGCGCTTCACTAGGCGTCGCCAGGGCTGGCGGCGTCGGCGAGAACGGCTCCGGGGACATCTTCATCGCGTTCTCCACGGCGAATGCGCGTGCGGCCGAATCCGACGGTGTGCGCACGGTGCAGATGCTCCCGAACGATCTCATGAATCCGTTGTTTCACGCCACCGTCGCGGCCACCGAAGAAGCCATATTGAACGCCATGCTTGCGGCCGAGACGATGGAGGGAGCCAATGGGCTTCGCATTCACGCGCTGCCGCTGGACAGGCTTCGGACAGCCATGGCTAAATACGGCCGGCCGTTGCGCAAATAGCGGGAGGGCCGAGGGGAACCTTGCGGTGGCGGCTGGCCTACCGCATAGTGTGGGACCACCGGACGAAACGTCCGCAAATGAGGAAGAGATGAAAATATTTTCCCGCACGTCGCTGCTCCTGGTCCTGGCGCTGGCCGGCGTCCAAGCCACGGCCGGGGCACAGGAAAAGCCGAAAACGCTGCAGGATCGAAATCGGATCGCGACCGAGGAAGTGCGCGCGCAACCCCCGGGCTCCGTGTACCAGTTGATACGCGCGCGGCGGGGGCATTGGCTTACGACTCGCGGCCTGTCCACGCTGCAGACGCGTTCGACGTTGGATCCAGTGCTGGAAACCACGACCGCAAGCCTTACCCCCGAGATAATCGTGTACGTGGACAACACGAGAGTCGGATCGCAGGAGTCGCTGCGCTCGATTAACACGGACGAGGTGGATTCCCTGGAGTATCTCAACGCCCAGGCCGCGACTCAGAGGTTCGGCACCGGGCACGGTCACGGCGCCATCCTGATTCGTCGCCGGGTCTCCAACTAGGCAACGGGGCACCAGGGTGAGCGCACTAACTCGCACCGCGATCGCGACGTTTGTGGCGCTTGCCGGACTCCAAGCGACAGCAGATGCCCAGGGCGCGACCAGGCGCCCACGGGATCGGAACGTGCTGACAGCGCAGGAGATAAGCGCCGCACCAGCCGCCACGGTTTACGAGTTGCTGCGCTCCAAACGGCCCCGCTGGCTGTCGGTACGCGGTTCATCCACGCTGCGGACGGTAGCCGGCAAGGACATAATGGGGCAGCCCACGGTCTTCCAGACGGAGGCGGAAATTGCCGTGTATTTCGATGAGGTAAAGGCCGGCTCACAGGAAATACTTCGGACGATGTCGACGAGCGCCGTCGAGTCGATCGAGTATCTCGATGCGGCCTCAGCCACGCAGCGGTTCGGCACGAACCACGAGTACGGCGCCATTCTGATACGGCGGCGCGCGCACTAGCTCGCCGCGGAGCCCGCCATCGATCGCGCCTTGGCCACGAGCGCGGGAAATACCTCGGTGACTCTTCGCACGCAATCGTCGGTCGTCAGGCAGCCGAGGCTCATTCGCACTACCGCGCCTGCGAGATCGGGGCGCACGCGCATCGCCTTGAGCACGTGCGAGCCGGAGACGCTGCCGCTCTGACACGCCGAGCCGCCTGACGCGGCGACTCCCTTGAGGTCGAGCGCCATGAGCAGCGACTCGCTGTCGGTGCCGGGAACCGAGATGCTGAGAATGTGCGGGGCGCGCGCGCTGTTGCGGCCGTGCACTACCGCGTCCGGCACGCGCTCCAGAATCGCCCGCTCAAGTTCATCGCGTAGCCGGCGCAACCGCTCGTTTTCGTGCCCGCGCTCGGCCACGATCAGTTCCGCTGCCCGCGCGAGGCCGACGGCGGCCGCGACGTTTTCAGTGCCCGGCCGGCGGCCCCGGTCCTGGGATCCCCCATGCATCAACGGATCGATCGGCGTTCCGCGGCGAATGAACAGCGCCCCGATCCCCTTCGGCGCGCAGATCTTGTGGCCGGATAGCGACAGCACATCGAACTGCTGCCTGGACGCATCTATCTCCACCTTTCCGAACGCCTGCACGGCGTCGGTGTGAAAGATCGCGCCGGCTTCCTTGGCAAGCCGGGAGACTTCCGCGACCGGCTGGATGACGCCAGTCTCGTTGTTCACCCACATCATCGAGCACACGGCTACGTCGTCGCGCAGCACTCCGCGCGCCGACGCGACGTCGACGGATCCGTCGCCGGAAACGCTCAGCATGCGCACTTCGCCGCCTTCGGCCTCCACCTGGTGCACGGCGCCCAGCACCGCCTTGTGCTCGATCGGTGTGCTCACGCAGGCGGGGCGCCCCTTCTTCTGCATCGCCCGCCAGATGCCGAGCACCGCCATGTTGTCGGCTTCGGTCCCACCCGATGTGAAACAGATCTCGTCGGTCTTTGCCCCGATCGTCCGTGCGAGGCGCTCCCGCGCTCCATCGAGGGCGGCGCGGGCCTCGCGCCCCCACCGGTGCGTGCTCGATGGATTGCCGAATCGCCGACCCAGGAACGGAGTCATTGCCTCGAGCACTTCTTCCCTGATGGGAGTCGTGGCGGCGTGGTCCAGATAAATGGGGTCGTGGGCGCTCGCGGGCATCGATGAAACTTACCACGGGAATCTTTGGCCATGCCGGGGCCACGCCATAAGTTTGGGCAACATGTTTACCTTTGGCGTGCGGGGCGGGTGAGCGACCTTCGGACGCTGGTCGGCGAGCTCTTCGTCGACGAGTATGAGATTGGGGAAGAGCTCGGCGGCGGCGGCATGAGCCGGCTGTTCCTCGCCCGGGACATCGTGCTCAAGCGGCAAGTCGTCATAAAGATCCTGCCGCCCGACCTTACGAGCGAGATGACCGCCGCGCGGTTCAAGCGCGAAGTAGAGGTCACCGCCCACCTGCAGCACCCGCACATTCTGCCGATCATCGGCGGCGGCCAGCGCGGCCAGCTCCTGTACTACGTGATGCCGTACGTGCGCGGGGAATCGCTCCGCATGCGGATGAAGCGCGAGGGGTCCCTCTCCGTCAGAGACTCGCTTCGGGTCATCCATGAGATTGCCGACGCGCTCGCGTACGCGCACTCGCACGAGGTCATCCACCGCGACATCAAGCCGGAGAACATTCTCCTGCAGGGCGAGCACGCCGTGCTCGCCGATTTCGGCATCGCGGCGGCGCTCGGGGGTGGCGGACCCGGCAGCGGCGAGAGGATCACGCGCACCGGCATGTCGATCGGCACGGTTGGGTACATGGCCCCGGAGCAGTCGTTCGAGTCCAACATCGACGCGCGCGCGGACATTTACTCGCTGGGAGTCGTCGCCTTCGAGCTGCTCGCCGGTGCGTCGCCGTTCGGCGGGTCAACCACGCAGGCGATCCTTACCGCGCAGCTCACCGGCGAGCCGCCCAAGCTCGGCAAGCTGCGCCCCGAGGTTCCGCGCGGACTCGCGCAGGCCGTGGAGAAGGCGCTCTGCATCAAGCCGGAGGAGCGATTCCAGACGGCCGCCGAGTTTCGCGACGCCCTGGAGGGACCGGGCACACGAGTAAGACACCTTACGCTGCCCGCTGCTCCGCGCGTGCCGCGAAAGGTCGGGCGCATCGCCGTCGGCGGACTCCTTCTCGCTGCTGCCGCGTGGGGCGTGGTTTTGTACAAGAACGCGGCGCGCGAGCGGGCGCTCGCGCCGGAAGTCGTGCTGATCGCCATCGCCCCGTTCGCAATCCGCGACCAGGATCTCGAGCTCTGGCGCGAAGGTATGGTTGACGTCATGTACCGCAACCTCGATGGCGCTGGACCATTGCAAGGCGTGCCGCCGACGGTCGCGATCCGGTCGTGGGGTAACGGCCGCCCGGACAGCATGTCCGCGCGCGAGTTCGGCGAGCGCACGCGGGCGGAGTACGTGATCTTCGGCATGCTGGACGGCGCGCCGGGATCTTCGACGCTGAGCGGATCCTTGCTGCATCTCGCGTCCGGCGAGCTCACCGAGTACGAGTGGCGTGGGCCCCAGGTGGACCAGCTCGCCGAATCGCTCACCGTCGCGGTGCTCACGAAGCTCGGTACCAGGCATCACATCGGGGCGGTGCGTGACAGTCCCATGGCCCGCGCGTCGCCGCTGGCGCTCAAGGCCTTTCTCCAGGGTGAGCGGCATTACAGGCGCACGGCGTGGGACTCGGCGCTCGTCGCCTACTCGCGCGCGGCATCTCTGGACTCGACCTTCGCCCTTCCGTTCCGACGGCTGAGCTGGGTACTCGGTTGGACGACGAACGGCGCGGACTCCCTGACACGGGCGCACAGGTTCCGCGCAGGCGCGCTCAACCACGGGCTCGCCCCGCGCGACAGCTTGCTGATAACTGCGGATTCGATCATGGCTGCCAACTCGCAGTCGGCGGACATCAACTACTCGCTGGCGAAGCGGCTATTCGCGACGATCGATCAGGCGCTGCTGCGATACCCAAACGATCCCGAAGTGTGGTACGAGGCCGGCGAAGCTCGCGAGCATCATGGCTACGGCTCGGTGGCGAACGTCGGCGAGGCGGACATTTTCGCGACGTTCGATCGCGCCATCGCGCTCGACTCGTCGTTCAGTCCCGCTTATCTGCACGCCATCGAATACGCTTTCCAGCTGTATGGTCGTGAGACAGGACTGCGGTACGCGCGCACTTATCTGGCGCGGCGCCCGACCGAGGCCGAGGCCGACGCGGTGCTTTTGCTCGAGGCGGTCACCGATCCGCGGCGATCGGCCAGCGACATCGAGCGGCTGTTAGCCGAGGCAACGCCCGTGGCCCTGTTCGACGCCTGGTCGAAGATTAGGCGCTGGGCCGGCGCGAGCGACTCGCCGCTGCGAATAATCACCGCGCTCTCCTCGAAGTTCGGCGACCATCCGGCGATTGAAGTCGCGCGCAGCACCTATCTGCCCGCGCAGCTCGCCTACCTCGGCAGGTTTCGCGACGCTTACGACGCACTGGGCGATCGCCCGACGCCGCTGTACGCGGAGCTGGTTTGGCTGAACGCCGTTCCCGTTGACGCCGCGCGGACCGCCTACGCCCGGCTGCTGCGGGAGAATCCTGCCGGCGCGTCCTCCGCGCTGCCGTTCTGGGCCCGTATGGGCGACACGACCTCCATCCGCACGTTCTCTCGAGCCGTCGCCGGGGCCGTTCCCGGGGTGAGTGCGCGCGCGTCGTCGTACGCGCGCTCCGCTGCCGATGCGTACCTGTCGCTGGCGAGACGCGACACCGCCCGCGCGCTCGAGCAGTTCCGCGCGCTGGGTGACTCGCTCTGTGCCAGCTGCAAGATCGATCGGGCGGTGACGGCACAGCTCCTGGAGGCGCGCGGCTTTGCTGAGGAAGCGGGGAAGCTGCTGAACGTCCGGCTGTACTCTTGGCTGTCCCCCATGGAAGTCTGGGTCGCGGCGGAGCGGGGAAGATTGCTCGAGCGTTCGAGCGACGCGGCGGCGAAGGAGAGAGCTGCGGCCGGGTACAGGGTCGTGGCTGGCGCGTGGGCGCGCGGGGATCCGGCTGCGCGGGCGCTTGCCGCGGCCGGCCAGGCCGGACTTCGCCGCATGGGCGAGGCCTTAACTCTCGATTCACCGCCCCGGAAACTTTCCGCGCGGCAGTCACGTAACCCAATTAGGGGGGTTGTCGTCCTCGATCCTGAGTTGCGAGCCTTTCCCAAGCCACGTATGTTTGTTCGTCGGTAACTCTGGTGGCTCGTCTACCGGGTTCCCGCCTCTAACCTCGTACCCTTATGGAGAGCCTGATGCGACGCTCGTTGATCACCCTGCTGGCCGCTGTTTTCGCGATGGCTTGTGCAGACATGCCGACTACGCCGTTGCTCACCGCAGCGGACGCGAGCTTCGATCGGGCTCCCGCTCCTGATTATCCGCCGCCGCCGTTCGCGGTTGTTGATGGCTCCGCGTCCACGGAGCACGGCACTTTTTCGTTCACCGGGCATTTCTTTGCGAACAAGCCCGGTAACGTCGCGTGGCTCCAGTTCCAGAGCACCACGACCGAGGGCGTGACTTTCAGCTCCAACGCACGAATCCAGAGCGTGAACGGCAAGGTGTCGGGTACCGGAACCATCGCGATCGGAGGCAACACGATCTACCTCCGCGACATCGAGACGTTCACGTACCAGACGTATCGCACGCCATCGAGATCGATCTCGTTCTCGGGCGGATCCATCCGCCAGGGTGGCGCTGTAGGGCCCAATGGCGGGGGTATAGATTGCTCCGAGGTCTGCTTCGACCAGTAGGGTAGTACGGGTCGGTAACCGGCTTACCAGCGATTGAAGAAGGCGCCCGCTTCGGCGGGCGCCTTTTTTTGTCTGTTGGACGCTAAAACTCGTCGATTCAGACGCGCTCGCGGCCGCTCAGCCGCTGACGAACATCTCTCCGCGCGCTTCCCACAGCTTCGGGAAAAATCTCTGGCTCACCGTCTTGGCGAGGTAGCGCGCCCCGAGAGTTCCGCCGGTGCCGCCCGTGCCCAGCCCGATGACACGCTCCACAAGCTGCACGTGCTTGAACCGCCACTCGGCGAAGCCCTGCTCGTACTCGAGAAACGCTTCCGCCAGAAAGAAAAGCGTGGTCGGACCTGGCCCGACGTATAGCTGCTTCACGCTGGTCCCTTCATGCTCGATCAAGCCGAGCAGGTGATCCTGCAACGTTGGCTGATCGAGATATTTCTTCACCTGCTCGGGAACCGGGCCGTGCGCCTCGAGCGCCGCGATGAAGTGCGGCTCGCGCAGCCCTGATGCGGCTTCGATCGCGCGGAACTGCACGCTCTGCGATCCGCTGGAAGTGCCGAGGAAGCTGCGGAACTGGAGAAAGTGCTGCGGGGGCAACAATTCGAGCGACGAGAGCTGGCTCGAGACGATCCGCATCATCGCGTTGAGCCTGCCCACGTGCCAGAGCGCGCGCTGAGCATCAAACTTCGCCAGCGAGGCCACCACCGCGTCCAGCTCGTGCAGGATCACCTTGAACCAGAGCTCGCTGGCCTGGTGCACGATGATGAACAGCAGCTCGTCCGGATGGACCGGCTGCGAGCGCGGGCGCTGGAGCGAGAGCAGCTCGTCGAGCGCGAGATACGACGGGTAACTCACACCGTCGGGCGTGGCTTCGCTCAAAACGTTGGGACCTCGAGCGCGCCGATGTCGTCCGCCCGCATCGTCTCCGTCGTATAGTACGCCTCACCGTACCGACAGCGGATCATCGAGCCGTAGTGCGCCGCGTGGTGCCGCACGATGTCGTACAGCGAGTCGCCATTGGGGTACACCTCGCCCGCCTGCGTCACGCCCTCGAACTGCGACGCGTAGCAGCGGATCGCATCCAGCTTCCGCTCGAACACGTCTGTGATATCGACCACGAACGTCGGCTTGGCGAAATCCTCGCGGTGCGTCACGGCGTGTATAATTTTCCGCGGTCGGTGTGCCGGGGTTCCCGGCTCGACCTTGGCAAGGCCGGCCACGAAGCAGGCATCGCGTATGAGCTGAGCGCTCACGTGGTGATCGGGATGGCGCCCTCCCAGCGCTGGCGCGATCACGATGGACGGCTTGAACTTTCTGATCGCCACCGCCAATCGCGCGCGTGTCTCGGGAGTGTTCACTATTCCCGCGTCAGGCAAACCAAGATTCTCGCGAGCGGCGAGGCCCATCACCATCGCTGCCTGCTCGGCTTCCGCCGCGCGCGTTTCGGCCGAGCCTCGGGTGCCGAGCTCGCCGGCCGTGAGGTCGATCACCGCGATGGTACGGCCCATCGATTTCGCCTTCATGAGCGCACCGGCGCATGAGAGCTCCACGTCGTCGCGGTGGGCGGCAATGGCAAGGATGTCTATTTCAGGCACGCGGGGAATGTAGATGATGCGATGAGGTTCGCGGCAGGAGCGGTCCGAATCTGGGCATTTACCCCTGGGCGTCCAGTTGAGCCAGCAGCCGCTTCGGAGCAGTACGGCGGTAAGCATCGCGCAGCAGCTCGTTAACCTCGGTCCAGGCCGGCCGCTTATCGAGCCACATGCCAACCCAGCCGCTCACCCCGACATACGGAGGAACGAAAAAGCGATCCGCGTCATGCTGCACCATCAGCGCTTGGCTGCTGCGCGCGGCCTTTATCCAGACGGCGGCGCGGCCTGCCCCGTGGTGATTTCCCGCGCTCGCGTACATGGCGAACAGCTTGTTTCGGACGCGGAACGTCGGCTCCCCCCACGCGACGGCCTCGTGTGCTTCGGGAAGTGCGAGGCAAAGCGCGCGTACGCGCGCCAGCGGATCGCCGCGCCTCGCCGTCATTCGTATCGCAGCGCTTCGATGGGATCCAGCCTCGCTGCCCGTCTCGCGGGGAGCAATCCGAACACGATCCCAATCCCGACGGACACCGCGACCGCGATCATCGTGATTCCGAACGGCACCGGCGAATCCACCTTGAGGATGGCGGTCACGAGCTTGGCGAGCCCCAATCCCATGAGTATGCCGAGTACTCCGCCGATTCCGGTGAGGGTGGCCGCCTCGATAAGAAACTGGAGCAGGATCTCGCGCCTCGTTGCGCCGATGGCTTTGCGCACCCCGATCTCGCGCGTGCGGTTGGTCACCGACACCATCATGATCGCCATGACGCCGATGCCGCCGACCAGAAGCGCGACGCTGGACAGCACGATCATGACGAGGAAGAACGCGCCGGTCAGCTTGTTGAACACGTCGAGCACCTGATCCTGCGTGATCACGTCGAAGGAGTTCTGCGCGCCGGGCCTGAGGCCGCGCATCTCACGCATGGCAACGATCACTTCTTCCTGAATCGCGGCGACGCTCGCGCCTTCCTTCGGCTTCACAGGGATAAAGAGCGCGTTGGTCTTGTCGTACGTGAACTGGTGGTCGAGCATCCGAAAGGGAATGATCGCGACGTTGGCCGACCCGGGGGGCGCGAAGATATTGCCGGGCGGGTGGTAGATCCCGATCACCTCAGCCGGCCTGCCGCTCAGCCTGACCGTACGCCCGATGGGATCGATCTGCCCGAACACCTTCCCGGCATAATCCTCGTGCAGCACCACCACAGCCGATCCGCGCGTAAGCTCGCTGCGCGCGAACCAGCGCCCCGCGGTCAGCTCGCCGCCCTGGATCTCCGTGAATCCATCGTCGGCGCCGGTGATAACTCCGTTCTGCGTGCGCACCCCCTGAAACTCGATGCGTCCGAATGCCTGCCCCCAGATCGCCGCGTAATGCACGCCCGGGATCTGCCTGATGCGCTGCGCCTCGCGCTCGCTCAGGTCGGGGCGGATCCGGATCCACGCCGGGAGCCTGTCGGGATTGACCGGGGTCTGCGAGAAAACCTTCACGACATAGAAAGTCGACGGCCCCGCGATCTCCACCGTGCGCACTATCTGATCGCCGATCCCTTTGACGATCGTGGCCATCGCCATCACGGTGCCCACGCCGATCACAACGCCCAGAATCGTCAGGCCGGAGCGCAGCTTGTTGGCGCGAAGCGTGTCGAAGGCGAGAGCGAAGTTGTCTACGACGAGGTCCGCGAACCAGCCCTGCGTGGCGGTATCTCTCTTCTTTCTCGTCATTCGGCGCGCAGCGCGGTGATTGGATCGAGCTTCGCCGCGCGCGCGGCGGGATACACGCCGAAGATGATCCCAACTCCAGCTCCGAGCGACAACGATGCGATTACCGACCAGAGCGTGACGCGGGCTGGCAGGGGAGACAGCGCGCTGATCGTCGCGGCCAGCATCCAGCCCACGAAGATTCCCCCCGCGCCCCCCAGGGTGGAGAGCATGATCGCCTCGGCGAGGAACTGCCGCCGGATGTCACGCGCCCTGGCGCCAGACGATTTTCGGATCCCGATCTCGCGCGTGCGCTCGTTCACCGCGACGAGCATGATGTTCATGATCACGATCCCGCCCACCACGACTCCGATGGTCACCAGCGCCGGCACCACGGCGAACAGAACCCTGGTGAGGTTCTGCCAGAAGGACACGAGCGCGTCGCTCGTCTCCACGTTGAAGTCGTTTTCGTCACCGGGGCGGAGGCGATGTGCAATCCGCATCGCGGCCTCAGCGCGCTGCATTCCAGGCCTCACGAGATCGGCGGTCGGCATTTTCACGGAGACAGTGGTAGTCAACCGCCGCCCGTAGATCATCTCGAACACGGGTAGCGGAAGCAGCACGAATCCGTCGAACGATTGCCCGAGCACGCGACCTTTTTTGGCAATTACCCCGACAACCTCGAAGCGATGGTTCTGAACGCGTATCTGCTGGCCTACCGCGTCCACGCTCTCGAACAGCTTCTCGGCTACGTCGGCGCCGATCACGGCCACGCGGCGCTTGTCGCGGATGTCCAGATCGCTCAGCGGGCGGCCGCTCGTGAAGGCGTAGTCCTGCACTAACTGGTATGGCGCGGTCACCCCGAAGATCGTCACGTCCCCGATCTTCCGGTTGCGCCATGCGACATCGTTGATGGGGGTCGGCCAGCCGGATTGGCGGCTGACAGCGGACGCACCGGGGAGTGCCGCAGCCACCGCCGCCGCGTCACTCTCGTTGATGCGCGGGCGTCGCTGGAGCCTCCGCATCTCCTCGTCGTCGAAGAGCCCGAGGTTTATCGGCGTGCGCCTTACCTGGAAGGTGTTCTGACCGATCAGAGCGTTGGAGATGTTCTCCGTCACGTACGCGTTCATCCCCTGGATGATCGCGATCACGGCGACCAGGAACGTGACCGAGACGATGATCCCGAGCGTGGTGAAGAACGAGCGCAGCTTATTGGCGCGGATCTGCGCGAGCGCCGTGGCCAGTACGTCGGCGAAGCTCATGCCGCAAATATGCTGGTCGGGGCCGGGGCTCGGCGGTGGGGCCCGCCTTGGGCGCTACGCTCGCTGCGCTCGCTAAGACGCGCCCGCCGGCGGGCCCCGCCGCCGAGCCCCGACCGGGAACGGCACCCTTTGCGGCAAGCCCCCGGCCTCCTTCGCGCTCTAAAAACCATCAACCATCAACCATCAACCATCAACCATCAACCATCAACCATCAACCATCAACCCATCAGTTAACCATGACCTACGACCAAAAACTGTTAACCCATACCCATTCCAAATAAAGGCACTCAACGCAGTTGGCAGTTAACCGGTAACCAGTAACCGGTAACCAACTCGCGGTTTGCCGACGGTGTTCTATTTCTTCGTCGCGTTCTCCGTTGGAAGAAAGTGGCTATCGCACACATATCCTCCGATACCGTGCGTTGAGCAGCTCGTACGCGCCGTACGCGATGAGCCCCGCGGCAATCGCGAGCAACGGCCAGCGGCCGAGCCGGGCGAGCGATTCCAGAGCGTCATTCGAACCTCCGGCCGTAGCGGCCGACTGGCGCGACGCGGAGCCAGCGAAGAGGACGGCGATCGTCCCGAATACGATGCCGCGCGCAGCGATTCCGACCCGGCTGACAACGATGATCCAGCGCCCGACTTCCTGCGAGATGCGGCCGAACTGGAGCTGCTTGCTGAGCTTGGCCGCAAACGCGCGGTAGATCTGGTACGCGCCGTATGCTCCGATCGAGAGAGCTATTGCCCACAGTACCCATCTGCCGCCCGCGATCCCCAGCGCGCGCGCAGCCCAGCGCTCGGCGTCGTTTCCGTCGCTCTCAGCGGGGTTGCCGATCGCCAGCTGCAGCGCGGTGATCGCGAACCCGGCATGCAGGAGCCCGCGAAACGCGAAGCTCGATCGCAAGGCCAGGCCCTTCATGCCCGTGCCGCGCCGCTCCGGGTCGATGATGGCTTCGACAACTCGCCATATCGCGTAACCGATCAAGCCGACCGCGACCAACCCTATCAGCAAGCGACCAAACGGCGCTTCCTGGACCGCGTGCATCGCACCGTTGGTGTTCGTCGTGCTCCCGGGGTCGGCGAACGGAATTCGCGCCGCCAGCACTCCGATGGTGCCGTACAGGAGCGCCTTCGCGGCGAAGCCCACGCGGGCAAGTCTCTCGATCCAGGGCGCCGCGTACTCTACGGCTTCTTCGGCGGTGTCGGCTGCGGTCATGCAAACGGTCTCGGCATTCGCCAAACCAATCCCGCGACGCCGTGCGCCACAAGGGAGCTACTCGAAGCGGAGGGCCTCGACAGGGTCGAGTCGTGAGGCCTTCATCGCAGGCCACAATCCGAAGACCATGCCGGTGAGCGCGCTCACGCCCAACGCGGCGATGATGGCGCCCGGCGGCGTCTCTGCCGGGATCGGCGTCATCTCGCTCACCAGCATCGCGGCGAAAGTGCCCGCGAACAATCCGATACCGGCTCCAATGCTCGTCAGCGTCGCGGCCTCGACCAGGAACTGCCAGAGGATGGTGAGCCGCGTGGCGCCGAGCGCTTTGCGAACGCCGATTTCCCGCGTTCGCTCGGTGACGCTGATCATCATGATCGCGATGACGCCGACTCCCCCGACGAGCAGTCCGACGGCCGACAGCGCGAGCATGATCACGAAGAAGACGCCGAAGAATCCGTTGTATATCTCCATCAGCTGATCGGACGTGACGATGGCGAAATTGCTCGGCTCGCTCGGGCGGAGCCCGCGCGTGCCGCGCAGGTATGCCGTCACTTCGTCGATCGCCTCCGCCTGCGACACGGCAGAGCGGGGCTTGATCGTGAGGTCCAGGCGCCGCGGTGAGGTATCGAGATGCCGTCGCGCCGCTTCGAGAGGAACGATGCCCCGCGGGTCGCCGCCGTCAGCCGAGGAGCTCGGTTTGCCGAGGAAGCTGCCCACGTTGTGGTGCACCCCGATGACCATGAACGGGACGCCTGCGACGAGGACCTCCTTCCCGATGGGGTCCGAGTCTCCGAACAGGCGATCCGCGAGGGAAGAGTTGACTACGAGGACCCGCGCCCCGGTGAGCGCTTCGGCATACGTGAAGTCGCGGCCCGCGACGATGTCCCCGCCGTCGACCTCGAGCCAGCGGTGCGAGAAGGCGTCCCGGCCCGCGTTGAGCGTCTTGTCCTTGTACCTGAAACTGCCGCCGTCGCCGATGTGGGACGTGACGCCCGCGATGGAGGGAAGCGCTTCAATTCCGTGCGCCTCCGCGGCAGTGAGCGGGGGATTACGCCGCCACGGGCACGTGTCGTCGGTACCGTCGCACATCTCGTTGAGGCTGACCGGCCGGCGGAAGACCATGAAGCTCGTCGGTCCGGCCGACGCCAGGTCCTTGGCCACGCTCTGGTTGATCCCATGTACGGCGGCCGACAGCGCCACGACCACGAACACGCCGACCGCTACTCCCATCATCGTGAGCGCGGCGCGCACCTTGTTGGAGCGAATTGCGTCGAAGGCGATTCCGACGCCCTCGACGATGTTGAACCATGCGGAGGAGAGTCTCATTTACTCGGCCCTCAGCGCGACGATCGGGTCGAGGCGCGCGGCCCGGCTCGCCGGATAGACGCCGGCGATCACGCCGACACCCGCGCCCACGAGAATCCCGGCGACGATCGACCACGGCGCAACGGCCGCCGGCAGTGGCGACAACGCGGCGATGGTCTGCGAGAGGATGATGCCGAGCGCGACGCCGATTGCGGCACCCATGATGCTGAGCGTGGTCGCTTCGACGAGGAACTGCGCCAGGATGTCGCGGTACTTGGCTCCGATCGCCTTGCGAATCCCGATCTCGCGTGTGCGCTCGCTGACGGCGACCAGCATGATGTTCATGATCACCATCGCGCCCACTATGAGCGCGATGGCGGGCAGGATCACGCCGGCGATCACCAGGTTCCCTTCGATCTTCCTCCAGAACTCCAGCGCCGACTCCGACGTCTCCATCACGAAGTTGTCCTTTTGCGAAGGACGGAGCTTGTGCCGGCCACGCATCACCTGACGAACCGTCTCCCGGGCTTCGAACATCCCGTCCGTCGTCGGCATCTTGATCTTCATGCCGTCGATCAGGTTGTGCGGATTGACCAGCCGCTGCAGCGGAGCGTTGGCCGACGTGATCACGAAGCGGTCCATCGACATTCCAAAGATCGATCCCTGTTTGGCGGCCACGCCGATGACCTCGTAGCTGGTCCCGCCGACTTTGAGAGTGCGGCCGATCGGGTTGAGCCGCGGGAAGAATCGCGTCGCGATCTCCTCTCCGATCACTGCCACCCGCGTGCCGAGCGTGAGCTCCTGCGGGCTGATGAGGCGGCCCAGCGAGATCTCCATGTTCCTGATGCGGAAGTAATCGCCGTCGATGGCTGTCGCCTCGAGCGCGCGCGGACGCGAGAAGCGTGACTCGATGGGGATGTTGTCCGAGCTCTCGACGGACCAGAGCGCTTCCTCCGGGAGAGCCGCCGCGACTTCCCTGGCGTCGTCGAAGGTTATGCGCGGCCTGCGAACCCACTCGCGCCACTCGGACTCGCTCGCGTCGCTGATCATCGGGAAGCGTCGCAGCTGGAACGTGTTCACTCCGATCAGCTTCGCGACGAAGTCGTTCTCCATGTAGCTGCTCATCCCCTCGACGATCGAGACGACGGCGATCAGGAACATGACTCCAATGGTGACACCGGCGAGCGTGAAGAAGCTCTTCAACTTCTGGACGCGCAGGGTCTGGAACGCCAGACGCACGGCGTCGAGCAGATGCATCAGCTTACCCGTTCATTCGCGTCGCGAACTTCTCGCGTCGATCGTCGCTCTCCACCATCCCGTCGCGCAGCACCACTACCCGCTTGGCGTGCGCGGCGATGTCGGCCTCGTGCGTGACCATGATCACGGTCTGTCCCGACGCGGCGAGCTGCTCGAACACGTTCATGATCTCGGCCGAAGTGGTCGAGTCGAGATTTCCGGTGGGCTCGTCCGCCAGGAGGATGGACGGGCGATTGACGAGCGCCCGCGCGATGGCGACGCGCTGGCGCTGTCCGCCCGAGAGCTCGTTGGGCCGGTGATTCTTCCTGTCGGCAAGTCCGACGCTGTCCAGCGCCTCGGCCGCGCGCTTGCGCCGCTCGGTCGCGGGAACGCCGCCATACACCAGCGGTAGCTCGACATTGTGCAGTGCGCTTGCGCGGGGCAGAAGGTTGAAGGTCTGGAACACGAAGCCGATCTCGCGGTTCCTGATCCGCGCGAGCTCGTCATCGTTCATCTCCGAGACAAGCATCCCGTTGAGCCAGTACTCGCCAGCGGTCGGCGTGTCGAGGCAGCCGACCAGGTTCATGAGCGTGGACTTGCCCGAGCCCGACGGGCCCATGATGGCGACGTACTCGTTGCGGCGGATCGCGATGTCCACGCCCCGGAGCGCGCGCACGATCTCGCCGCCCATGTCATACTCGCGCGTGAGCCCGCGTGCGACGATGACCCATTCCTTGTCGGGCGCGCCGCCGGCGTCGCCGATGACGATCCTCCGCTCAGCGGTCGTGCTGAGGCCTGGATCGCCCGGGCCGGAAATTTCAGTGGCTCCGGGCGTCACGATTTCTTGGGCTCGTCCTTCTTCTCTTCTTCGCGCACCGAGCCGCCGTCCTTCAGATCACGAATGGCCTGGTAGGTTCCGCCGACGATCCGCTCGTTCGCGCGGAGACCCGACAACACCTCGAAGTACTTCTCGCCGGCGATGCCGACCCGCACGGGGCGGAATGTGACCTTGTTGTCCGTCCCCACCACGAACACGCCCTCGATGTCCCGCTTGCCGACTTGCACCTTGGGCTGCGGACGGCCGAGGGTCATGACCGTGTCGGCTGTGCGATCGGTCGTGTCTTCGCGCACGGTGAGTGCGATGATCGGGATGGACACGACCTTCGCCC
>JACDCY010000055.1 GCA_013817305.1 Gemmatimonadaceae bacterium
TCCTCGCGGCGGATGATCTCCGCGCTGCCGACGTCCACCGCGATCACCGCGTCCATTCCCTGTGCGGCAATCGTGACCGGCAGGTTGTCGATGATTCCGCCGTCGGAGCAGACGCGGCCCCCGACGTTTCCGGGCGGGAAGAAGCCGGGGAGCGCGCACGACGCGTAAACCGCATCGGGAACGTGCACGTTGCGTAGGCCCGGCAGCCCCCAGACCACCTGCGCCGCCTGCTCCAAGTCGACGGTGTTGACCAGGACGGGAGTCCCCAACTGATCAAACGAGGCGGCAGGGGCCACGGACTCGCACAGCTCGCGCAGCGGCTCTTCGAGATAAATCGACACCGCGCGCTGCCGATCACGGATCATCCCCAGTCGGTTGAGCCGAAACACGTCCCTCCTGCGCAGCGCCAGGGCGCGCTCTTCCATCGCACTGACGCCGATGCCACCCGCCGCTGCTGCGGCGATCAGCGCTCCGATGCTCGTCCCGGCGAGTAGGCTGGGCTGGATGCCCCGCTCCTCGAGCGCGCGCAGAACGCCGATATGCGCAAACCCTTTCAGCCCTCCGCCGCCAAGTACGAGCGCGATCCGTTTTGGGAGCAGTGCGGTCATCGTGCAAGCGTAATCAGGAGAGTGATGCCCGGCATCATCCAGCCGTATATTGGATTCGAAACCTCTGACCCTGACCACTGCCATGTCCAGACTACGCTCGACCCTGTCCCTTTCCGTGTGCCTCGGGTTACTTGGCGCCCTCCCGCTTTCCGCGCAAAGCCATGCCGAGCACGCCGCGACGCCCGCAGCCAGGGACCAGGGCCGGGGGCACGTGGTCACACCCCACGAGATAGACGCGCACCTGCGCTTCCTGTCCTCGGATCTTCTCGAAGGAAGGGCGCCAGCGACGCGGGGCGGGCGGATTGCCGCCGAGTACATCGCGTCGCAGCTGAGGCTGTTCGGCGTGGAGCCGGGTGCCGCGAACGGCTCGTACTTCCAGGAGTTCCCGATAGAAGTGGTCGGCGCAGACCGGTCGAGCTTAACGGCAACGGCAAGCGGCCGGGCGACATCACGACTGCGTTACCCTGAGGACGTAGTGGTCTGGGCTGGCTCGGCCGGCACGCGGAGCCAGGCGTCCGGCGAGCTGGTATTCGTGGGATATGGGACAACCGCGCAAGAGTTCCGCTGGGATGACTTCAAAGGCGTGGACGTTCGGGGCAAGATTCTCCTCGTTCTCGTGAACGACGCGCCGGCGACGACGGCAGAGCCGAATCTTTTCGGCGGGCGCGCGATGACGTACTACGGCCGGTGGACGTACAAGTTCGAGGAGGCGGAGCGGCGGGGCGCGGCGGGGATGCTCATCGTGCATACCACTGAGCGCGCGGGCTATCCGTGGCATACCGTGGTCGGCTCGTGGGCGAAGGAGCAGCGGATGCTGCCACGTCCGGCGACGGGGCCGGCGCCGATCGGCGTTCGCGGCTGGATCACCGACAGCGCCGCGACCGCGCTGCTGGCGCAAGCGGGAGTAGATCTGCCGCAGCTGATCCGCGCTGCCGGGTCGCGGGATTTCCGTCCCGTTCCCACGGGAATCAACTTGGCGATCTCGTTCTCGAATTCTGTTCAGAGGCTACAGGCGGTAAACGTCGTAGGCATGGTGCGCGGCACGGATGCGGCCAAGAGCGAGGAGTACGTCGCGTACAGCGCGCACTTCGACCACCTCGGGATCGGTCCGCCGGTGAATGGCGACTCCATTTACAACGGCGCGCTCGATAACGCCTCGGGGGTGGCTGTCATGCTCGGGGTTGCGCACACTGCGGCGCATTCGCCGCGTCCGGCGAGGTCACAGCTGTTCGTCTTCGTGGATGCGGAGGAATCCGGACTGCTCGGTTCCGAGTACTTCGCTGCCCACCCGACTGTGCCGATCGGGAAGATCGTGGCCAATCTCAACGTGGACGGGGGCAATATCCTCGGCCGTGTTTCGACTCTGCGCGTGCTCGGAGATACCAAGAGCTCGCTCGGGCCCATGCTCGCAGCGATGGTGCGCGCCGACACCCTCACGATCGCGCCCGACACGCACCCGGAGCGCGGCTACTTCTACCGCTCCGATCATTTCTCCTTTGCGAAAGTCGGCGTCCCGTCGGCTTCGATCGCCGCGGGGGTGGAGTTCGTCGGGCGTCCGGCGGGCTGGGGAACGCAGCAAGCGGAGCGATACACTTCGCAGGACTATCACCAGCCTTCGGACGAGTATCGGCCCGACTTCGACCTGACGGGCGCGGCGCAGCTGGCGGCGATCGTGTCCCGATTCGGGAAGTGGCTCGGCGATTCACCCGTCGTGCCGACGTGGAACCCGGACGCGGAGTTCCGCTCGTTGCGGCCGGGAGGGCGGTGACGGCGCTGGACCCGCTGCTGGAGTTCCGCGCGGAGTTCCCGATTCTCCAGCGTAAAACCTATCTCGTCTCCAACTCGCTCGGTCCGATGCCGCGGAGTGTCCCGGCGCGGCTTGCCGAATACGCCGCTGCCTGGGACGAGCACGGGGTGGGGGCGTGGAACCGGGGTTGGTGGGAGATGCCGGTTACTGCGGGCAACGTCATCGCTCCGCTGCTGGGCGCCGGTGAGAGCGAAGTCGTGATGATGCCGAACGTCAGCATCGCGCAGGCTGCGGTTTTCTCCGCTCTGGATTTTCCGCCCGACCGAAACCGGATCGTCATGACTGACCTCGACTTTCCGTCGATTCGTTACGGCACGCACGAGATGGCGCGCGTCGCAGGCGCCGAAGTGATAAGCGTGCAATCGGATGACGGAATAGGAGTGGATCTAGACCGGCTCCTCGCTGCGATCGACGAGAGGACGCGCCTGGTCGCCGTGTCGCACGTCCTGTTCAAGTCAGCGTTCGTGCTCGATGCCGCGCGCATCTGCAAGCGCGCGCACGACGTCGGTGCGCTGGTGTGTCTCGACGCGTTCCACTCGGTGGGCATTTTGCCGGTGGACGTCAAGGCGTTGAGCGTCGACTTCCTGACGGGCGGTGTCCTGAAGTGGCTGTGTGGCGGACCGGGCGGATGTTTTCTGTACGTCTCGCCCTCCGTGCGGGACCGGTTGGCGCCGTCGCTCACGGGCTGGCAGGCGCACGAGCAACCGTTCGGTTTTTCCCCTGACATGAAGTATGCGACCGGCGCGTCGCGGTGGCTGAATGGCACACCCGCGATACCAGCGCTGTACGCGGCGGTCGAGGGGCCGAAGATCGTGCAGCGCGCGGGGGTGCGCGCCATCAGGGAGAAGAGCGAACGACAGACCGCGAGGTTGGTGGCGCTGGCCGACGAGCGCGGCTATGGCGTGTGTGCTGCGAGGATCGCGGAGCGGCGTGGAGGGACCGTGGCGGTGGACATGCCGAACGCGGGATCGATCGCGCAGGACCTTCTGTCGCAGGACATCCTGATCGATTATCGGGTCGGGGCCGGGATTCGCATCGCGCCGCATTTCTTTACCGAGGATGCCGAGCTCGAAACGGTGTTCGAGGCGATTGACGCGTCCCTCGCCACCGGGAGCTGGAAAAAGTTCGTCGGATCCACGCCGGTCGTAACCTGACGCAGCGACGCGAGCTCTCCGGCGGCGTGCTCGTTGCCGCGGAAATCGAGGACGCCATATCCGCCGGTCGTCCGGTCGTAGCGCTCGAGAGCTCGGTCCTCGCGCAGGGACTTCCCGTTCCCGCAAACCGCGAAGCGTGCGAGCGGATGATCCATGCGGTCGTGAGCGAGGGGGCCGTCCCTGCGATCACCGCGATAGTCCGCGGCCAACCCGTCGTGGGCCTCTCCGACTCCGACCTCGAGCGTTTCCTGACGCGCGAGGGCGTCAGCAAAGTGGCCGCGCGCGACCTCGCCGCCGCCGCGACGCTAGGGATGGACGGCGCTACCACCGTGAGCGCGAGCCTGGTGCTCGCGGCGCGCGCGGGCGTGAAGGTATTCGCGACCGGGGGGATCGGTGGCGTTCACCGCGACGCTCCCTTCGATGAATCGGCTGATCTCACGGAGCTTTCGCGCATACCGATCATCTGCGTTTGCGCAGGGGCGAAGGCGATACTCGACCTGCGCGCGACCGCCGAGCGCCTTGAGACGCTGAGCATTCCGGTAGTCGGATTCGGGACCGACTGGCTTCCGGAGTTCTATTCCGAAGGCGACAGCATCCCGGTGGGGTTCCGCGTCGATTCTCCCGAGCAGGTGGCGCGGATATTCGAACAGCATCTCGCGCTCGGAATGTCCAGCGCGATCCTCGTGGCCAACCCTCCGCCCGAGGGGTGCCGACTGTCGAAGGAGGTCATAAGCGCCGCGGTTCGCTCAGCGCTCGGCGAGCTTCAGGCCACGGGCGTCACGGGCAAGGGAGTGACGCCCGCGCTGCTCGCCGCGGTGGAGCGCGCCACGGGTGGCGACTCGGTCACCACGAACATCGCTCTCCTCGAGAGCAACGCCCGCCTGGCTGCGCGAATTGTGGTAGCACTCTCCTCGTCAAAAAAAAAGCGTTGAACTAACGAGCGCATAGGTGGTACAATTTCAAAGGTTCTCTCGCGCCGGAGGAATGCACCGAAATGGCTACCCCTTTCCTTAGTTCTGAAGAGTACGATGAGCGTGCGCATCAGTTCTACAACGAAGGGAGGTACGACGACGCGGTAGAGACGTTGCGGGAAGGGCTCGACGTGTACCCCAATTCCGTCGAGCTGCACATAGGACTCGGATACGCCTT
Organism: Gemmatimonadaceae bacterium; assembly: GCA_013817305.1. Lineage (GTDB taxonomy): Bacteria > Gemmatimonadota > Gemmatimonadetes > Gemmatimonadales > Gemmatimonadaceae > JACDCY01. The sequence continues at coordinate 4,719 of JACDCY010000055.1, forward strand.
TCACGCGCGGGAGGAATTCGCGTGGGCCCGGCGCAGCTTCGAGGAAGCTCTGATTCTGGATTCGGAGCACGAGGACGCGCTCGCCGGCTTCGGCGAGACGTTGCTCAAGTTCGGCCAGCGACCCGCCGCCCTGCGGTCCTTCCGCCGCATTCTCGAGCTCGGATACAGCGATGACCTGGAGCTGATGCTGCAAGTCGGCCGGGCCCTCTTTCGTGAAGGGCTCATCGAGGATGCCAAGCAGTTCTTCGAGGTAGCCGTCGAGCAGGCGCCGGAATCGGCCGAGGCGGTCGCGTGCGTGGGATACGCGCAGCACCGTCTGGGCGACAACGACGAGGCCATTACGACGCTACGCCGCGCGCTCCAGCTCGACAGCGATCACAGCGAGGCCCGCATCTACCTCGGCAACATCCTGTACGACCGGGGCGATTACGAAGCGGCCTTGTACCACCTCGACAGGTCGTCGCCCGACGATCACTGGGACGAGCTGGGGATCTGGCGGATCATCGAGCTGAAGAAGACGGTTTATCGACTGCGTGACAACGATGGCGAGCTCAAACCCTGGCAGGAACGTCTCAAGGACCTCGCGGGTGAGCCCGACGACATCGACGAGATGCTGGCGGAGATCGAGGCCAGGGTGGTCGAGTCGGATCAGGAGCAGGCGCGCGGCCAGCTGGAGCTTTTCGGCGCGCTGCTGACGTCGCTCGCGGGTCGCGCCGAGGACCCGGAATTGCACACCGTCGCGCTCGACGAGCGCCGGCAGCTCGAGGGCACCTGGGACGAGATCGTCGACCAGATGCACCTTGCGAGCGGAACGGCACGCACCGGAACAGTTGAGGAATACATGGCCACGGAAGCACGCCGCGCACACACCCTGACCGGCCTGACGGTTTCAACATCGGACGCAGAGAGCTTCGTTCGCGCGATCGCGCATGCGGGACTTGTCCGGATCGTAAAATGACGCCCGCGTACGGCGGAAACGCGGATTCCGCGCTGTCCGACGTCCGGCCCGTCGTCGCAAGAATCGACGCGGCGAGCAGCGGGGAAGACCTTGCCGCTGATCTGATCGAGATCTGGGGCGGCCTGGAAACCGTCCTTCGCAAAATGCTCGGCGGGTCCTCGCTGAGCGGTCAGGCGCTAGTGCGCGAGGTCCGGCAGCGTGAGATGATCACGTTGACGCAGGCCCACGCCCTGCTCCAATTCCTGGCGGCGCGCGAGCGGTGCGACAATGTGAGCTACAAGCCGACTCCTGCCGACGTGGCGTCCGCGAAGGACGCTTTCGTGCAGCTCGATACGGCCATGGGCGTGCCGGGGCGCGATGCCGCAACCGCTGGCGCAGCGGCAGCGATGGCGGGAGCTCCGGCAGCTGGCACGGGATACAGCTCGGCGCAGCTCGCTGCCGCCGAGCCGCCGGAGCCGGCCGTTGTAGCGCCGGCCCCGGCGATCAAGCCGCCCATGCGGGATCGCGCCGCAGGACTTCCCACGTGGGGCTGGATCGCGATCGCCGTGGTCGCGCTGGCCTTCGCGGGCGTGGCTGCCAACATGGCGATGAAGAACCGCGGCGACGACATGGACAGGGCTGTCCGCTTGATGGCGGACGGCAAGCGCGAGGCGGCACGAGGCGAGCTGAACAGGATCGCGCGAGAGAATCCGCAGGTGGCAGCTCCGCACGTTTTCCTCGCGCGAATCGCCCGTGATGAAGGCGATCTCACGACCGCGCGGCGCGAGCTGGACACCGCGATCCGATTGGAGCCCGAGAGCGCGGTCGCGCAGCGGGAGATGGGGACACTGCTGCTATCGCAGGGTCAGTACGAGCTGGCGCGCAGCTTCTTCATCCGCGCGGTTCGCATCAACCCCGTCGATTCTGCGGCGCAGGGGCTGCTCGGATGCTCCCTCATCCGCCTCGGACGGCGTGATGAAGGATTGAAGTTCATCAGCCGCGCCGGACAAGGATCGTGGTCGGCCTGCGCCCGATAACAGAAAGACTGTACCTCTCAAAGCGCCGCCTGGTACCGCGAATAGGCTCCGAGCAAGGGACGGGGAATCCAGGTTCGGAGTGCACCAGTGATGAGTCGACCAGTTCCGAGTCACTTCCGACTGGGGCACTCGCTACTGGTGCACTCCGAACTTGGATTCCCCCGCGGCTACTTCGGGGCTTCCGTGCGATGGCGTGATTGAGTTCTCGCATGTCGGCAAAACGTACCGCTCGATCACCGGCAAGAGCGTTCGCGCTGTCGATGACTTCTCGCTCGAGATCCCGCGCGGCGAAGTTTTCGGAATAGCGGGGCCCAACGGCGCGGGGAAGAGCACGCTGATCGGTGTCCTGCTCGGGTTTCTGCACCCGTCGGATGGGAGCGTGCGCGTTAACGGGATGCGGCCGCGGGCCTACATTGAGCGGAACGGGATCGGCTATCTGTCGGAGCTCGTGACGATCAACAAGCGCTGGCGGACCGATGCGGCCCTGACCCGATACGCCATTCTCGCGGGCGTTCCGCGCGAACGAGTGTCCGAGTCGGTCGAGAAGGTGATCGCCACCCTCGGACTTGGTGAGCACAGACGCAAGCGGGTAAAGGCCCTGTCCAAGGGAAATCTCCAACGGCTTGGCCTCGCGCAGGCACTGTTGCGCGACGAAGAGCTGCTGATTCTGGACGAGCCGACCCATGGGCTGGATCCGGTATGGACGCAGCGGTTCCGCGACATCGTAAACGACCTGCGCGATCCGGGCCGGACGATGATCATCGCCTCGCACAATCTCGACGAGCTGCAGCGGCTCACCGACCGCGTTGCGATCATCGACCACGGGAGGCTGCAGCGGGTGGTTGGCACCGGCTCGCTCGATCAGACTCCGAGCGGAGCGCTGACGTACCGGATCTCCGTGGCGTCGGGGGCGGACCATTTTGCGAAGGCATTTCCCGGGGCCGTGTCCACGGGGCGCGGCGAGTTCGAGGTGGTGGTGGCGGACTTGGCCGGGCTCAATCGGAAGCTGGGCGCGCTTATGTCCGAAGGGGCCGTGGTTGCGGCGGTCGTGCCCACGCGGTCGGTGCTCGAGCAGCAGTTCCGGGAAGCGGTAGGAGAGTCGTCATGAAGCGAAGCCAGATCATCGCCTACATGCCATGGCAGCTCTGGGATTTCGCCCTCGACCGGGGAATCGCCGTGCTGTTCACGGCCGGGTTGTTGGCCATGTCCATCGTGTGGCCGGGGCATATCGCGCTCAGCGCTATGATCCCGCCCGAAGCGGTGACCTTGGAGCTGCTCAAGGTCGCGGTGGCGCAGACGGTCTCCATTATGGTCGTCATCGCAGCCAGTGGAATGGTCGCCAACGACCGGGTCGGCGGCTTCTACAGGTTCCTGTTCTCGAAGCCCGTGCGGCAACCCGTGTATTACGGAATGCAGTTCTTCGTCACGCTTGCGGGCGTGTTGGGCATTGGACTGATCCTGTTGTCCGTTTTCTGGATCCTTGTCGGCTGGGCCTCCCCCGCGGTTCCGCTCGCGATGATCGTAGTGACGTACCTCGCGCTTGGCGGCACGATCTTCTTTTTCTCGACATTCACCCGGCTCGACTGGGCGATGCTCGTGTTGTTGTGGGGGGCGAGCGCTCTCTCTCGCACCATCTTCGCTGACAGCGCGTGGTACCAGGCGGCCAAGTGGGTGCTCCCGCCCATGCACCACCTCGACAAGCTGCGCGGCGCGCTGTTCGCCGGCACGCCGGTGGACGTCGGCGGCGTAGTGTGGCTCGTCGGCTACGGGATGCTGTTCTTCGTCGCCGGGCTCGTCGTGCTCGAGCGGAAGGCGATAGCAGAGTGATCTCAGGCGTAACGCGCGCAGTGCTCGGAAACGGCCTCACGGTGCTCGTAAAGTCCGACCCGGAATCCGAAGTCGTCGCGATCGTAACTCACGTAAGGGCCGGATACTTCGACGAGCCCGACGAAGTCACGGGGATCTCGCACGTGCTCGAGCACATGTATTTCAAGGGCACCCCGACCCGCGGCGTGGGTGGGATCGCGCGCGAGACGAAGGCGAGCGGCGGGTATCTCAACGCCCACACGATTTACGATCACACGAGCTACTACACGGTCCTGCCCGCCAGCGCGTTTTCTGCGGGACTCGCTATCCAGGCCGACGCCTACCGCAATTCGCTCATCGACGCCCAGGAGCTCGAGCGGGAGCTGGAGGTCGTAATCCAGGAAGCAAAACGCAAAGAGGACAGCCCGTCAGTCGTGGCTACGGAGAGCCTCTACGCGTTGCTGCACGACACGCATCGCGTTCGACGATGGCGAATCGGGCGGGAGGCGGGCCTGCGCGCGTTGACCCGCGAGCGCATGCTCGAGTTCTACCGCGCCTACTATCGGCCTTCGAATACGGTGCTGGCGATCGCCGGCGGCGTGAGCGCCGACGCGGTCCTGGCCCAGGTGGATCGCCTGTACGGGGACATGCCTCCCGGCGACGCGATCCGCGATCGAGGTCCGTCCGAGTCCGCACAGGAAGGCTTCCGCTACGCGGAGAAGTCCGGCGACGTGTCGCAGACCCAGCTGGCGATGGGATGGCGCACCGCGCCATTGAGCGATCCGGCGACGCCGGCTCTCGATCTCGCCGCGATGCTGCTCTCCGCGGGGCGCGCTTCACGACTGTATCGGTCGGTGCGCGAGCGGCGGCTGGCTTCGTCGATATCGGCATACAACTACACGCCGACGGACATCGGTGTGTTCGTCGTGCACGCGGAGACGGAGCCTGATAGGACGGTGGACGCCGCCCGCGCGGTGCGCGCCCAGATTGAATCGCTGCGGCGCGGCGACATCGCGCCGACGGAGATCGCGCGCGTCCGCAGGCTATTCGAGAGTCGCTGGATCCGGCGGCTGGAAACGATGGAGGGCCAGGCGCATCATCTGGCGGAGTGGGAGGCCCAAGGCGGATGGCAACTGGGAGAAGAGTACTTCCAGCAGTTCCTCGGGACGGCTGCTGCGGACGTCGCCGACGCTGCGGGGCGATTCCTCACTGACGACCGTTGCGGCGCCCTGATCTACCGGCCAGAAGCGGCAGCTCCGGTCGCCCCCGGATCGGCTGAGTTTCGGGCGATGCTGGAGGGTGCAAAGGCCGATCTCAGCCATGACCCTCCAGCCGCCGGGCCCGCCGTGCGTACGGGAAAGGCCCGCGCGGAAGGTCTGCAGCACGGGATCGAGGTATATCGGACAGGGAGAGCCGTTCCCGTGCTCGTGCGGCGTCGCGCTTCGCTGCCGATGGTGCACGTCGCGGTGGTCAGCGCCGCCGGCGCGGCGCACGACGACGCGAGCCGGGCGGGCCTTGCGCAGCTACTGGCGCGCACCGCGCTCAAGGGCACCTCCACGCGAACGGCGGACGAGCTCGCCGTGCAAGCGGAGATGCTGGGAGGGAGCATCGGCGCCAGTGCCAGCTCTGAGACCATCGCCTGGAGCATCTCCGTTCCCGCCGGCCGGTTCGAGGCCGCAGCTGAGCTGCTGTCCGATGTCGTGCAGAATCCCGTCTTCTCCGAAGATTCGTTGGAGACTGAGCGGTCGGTGGCGCTGTCCGATCTCGCATCGTTTCGGGACGACATGCACTCATACCCGATCCACCTCGCGTGCGCAGCAGCTTACGGCGAGCATCCGTACGGACGGACGACTCTTGGAAGCGAGCGCTCGCTCGAGTCCATTACCGTCTCTGACTTGCGGGCGCGGCACAGCGCATCGGTCGCGCGCGGTCGGCTCGTGATCGGCATCGTGGGCGACGTCGACCCGGGCCTTGCGGCGGAGGTTGCGACGGGCGTGTTCGGGCATCTCACATACGACGAGGGCTCCATGATCGCCCGTCCGGAATGGCCGGATGCCATGCGTACCGCCGGCGAAGAGCGGGACAAGGCACAGACGGCGCTGGCGATGGCCTTCCCGGCGCCGTCACGACGCGAAAAGGACAGGTTCGTCGCGCGCATGATCTCGGTCATCGCCAGCGGGCTTGGTGGACGCTTCTTCGACGAGCTGCGCGAGCGCCAGTCGCTGGCATACACGGTCAGCGTTCACGCGCTGGACCGGCTGCTCGGCGGGACGTTCGTGGCGTACATCGCCACCGCTCCAGAAAAGGAAGATGTGGCCCGCGCGGGCTTGCTTCGTGAGCTCGACCGGCTCCGCGAGGAGCTGGTGACCGAAGACGAGCTGTCGCGCGCGAAGGAGTACTCCGTCGGTGCGCACATGATACGGCGCGAGAGCAGCGGTGCGGTGCTCTCGGAGATGCTGGATGCGTGGATGTTCGGGAGCCTGTCCGAGCCCGCGGAGCTCGAGAGCGAGATCCGGTCTGTCTCGCGCGAGCAGATCCGCAGACTGGCCGCGTCCTGCTTCGATCCCGCGCGGCGCGCGGAAGGCGTGGTGCGAGGCCGCTAAGGAGCCGCAGCCTCGCGGAGTCCCGCGCGGGCCCGGGTCAGCATGGCGACCGCAGGCCGGAGGCGTCCGTTGGGCGCGCGCAGACCCCTCTCGGAGTTGTAATCCCCCGCTTCGCCGACGATGAGTCCCTTGATGGGCGTTTGGGTGGTCGCCCACGCAAGCGCCCCCCAGATGGCAAGCTCCTGGCTTTTTTCGCCGTGCACGGCAGGGAACCCGCCGGCGGTGAACACCCAGTGCGGCTTCTGACGACCCGGGTTCTGCAACAGCCACCGCTGGGCGATTCTCATGCGCGTGTCCAGCGTTGCAGCTCCATCGAACCCTGGCAGGAGACTGAATCCCACGACGCCCATGGGTGATCCTGGGCGCGCAGCCCACGAGTAGAGCACGCTGTCGCGGGCACCGTAACTGGACGCCGAGACGCCGACCTTCATCGCGGGGCGGAGGCGCTGTCCCAGCTGCGCCGCGAGCGTCAGATAGTCGACCCAGAACTGGACTGGTTGCGTTCCCACCGCGCGCGCCCCGGCTCCGTACGGCTCGACGGCCGGCAGAAGGATGTCTGGCCGCAGCCTCCGCGTAATCTGGTCCAGCATGCGAAGACGGCTTTCGCTGAAGCTCGCGGCCGATTCGCCGAGCTCGCCCTTGTCGGCCGAGCCGTACCCCAGCGCAACCACGACCAGAACGCTGTCTTCGCGGAAGCCGGAGAGCGCGCGCGAGAGAGAATCGAGCATGGGGCCGTCGATCGCCGCCGGAGTGAGCACGACGCTCACGACGTCGACTTCGAGCTGGTGCGCGAGCGCCGTATCGTTGCGCATCGCGAGTCGGGAGACGGGGCCGGACAGGTCCGGGAAAATCTTGAGGCCGAGCGCGAAGTCGCCACCAGGCCTCTCCTGCAGCCGCTGGTCCGCGTAACGCGGGTAGCTCCGCACGGCCGCCAGCCCGTCCGGAACCTCTACCAGAACCACGCCGGTCATTGCCATGGCGGTGAAGGCCAGCACTCCGCGAGCGAACGCGCTGGCCCTCCAGTGCGCCGGAAGGGCTGGTGCGAGCAGGGGTATCTGTGCGTACGCCGTCCGCCAGAGGGCCGCAGCCCCGAATATGATTCCCGCCGCGCTGGCCTGCGCGGCTGCGAGGCCGTGCACGAATTCCGGGGGCTCGCCGCCGCGGGACACGACGAACTTGCTGAGCGCGACGGCCGCTATCACCGTGTTGTACAGCATGATTGGGACGCCGAACATGGGAGTGACCAGCCGCTTGCTCAGCGCGTACAGCACCTGCAGCAGGAACATGACGCTGATTACCGGCCAGACCCACAGCAGCGGCTGCATCGCCCGGCCGTACAGAATCGACGAAGCCGCGAAGGCGATCAGCAGCGCGGGAGCGAGCAGGAGGCCGCACAGCGCCGTCAGGGCGGCGAAGTTGCGCGGCGCCCGTCGGAGCTGGGCTATCCGCCCTGCCACGAGCACGTTCCACGCGAACATCACCGCGGAGAGGATGATGTAGAGCGGGACCATCAATGATTGGCGGGGGATCACGTGAGAAGGCTAGATGACATCAACACCGCTGGCAAGCGATTCACGTGCTGCGTAGGTTGAGGGATGCCGGGCTCCGTTCCGATGAATTTGCCGAACCTCGTTTCCCTGTCGCGTCTCGTGCTGGCGGTGGCCTTCGTGGCGATCGCCGACGATGGCGTCAGGGTCGCGCTGATTGTGGCGGCAGGCTTCACTGATTTCCTCGATGGATGGCTCGCCCGGCGTCACAACACCTTTTCGTCGATGGGGGCGCTCATCGACCCGATCGCCGACAGGGCGTTCGTGCTGACTGCGCTGTCGGTGTACCTGTATGATGGCAAGATCACGACCCCCGAGTATTTCATCGTCCTCTCCCGAGACCTCGCCACGGCGATCGGGTTCTTCGTGGCGCGCATCGTTCCATGGCTTCGGCCTGCGGTATTCCAGGCCAGGATGCTCGGGAAGAGCGTCACCGTCCTGCAGCTCACGCTCCTTGTGCTCGTCGTGCTCTGGCCGGCGCCCGTGCGCTTCCTGGTGATTGCCATCGGCGTGCTCTCGGCGGCGTCCATAGTCGACTACACGCTGGCCCTCTGGAACCGGGCGCGGGACGCGAATGCCGAGAGCCGCGAAGACTCCGGTCCGCCCATTGCTCCGTCCTGATGCCGCCGGCCTTAGCGGCAACCAGTTGATTCCTTCGACAGCGGCTCTCGTTCTGCTGCTGGTCGTCGCGCTCACGGCACCATGCCGAGCATTGCCCGCGCAGACGCCGGCGCCGCCGCTCCAGTGGGAAGTGCGCCTGGATGCCTTCACGGGGGACGCATGGGCGATTCAGGCCGGCGCCGGGATCAGCGCACCGCTGGGCACGTATGTCCGGTTTGGCGCTGTGGGCGGCATCGGGCCGGGCGCCGATGGCCTGACCGGCCGCACCGACCTGATTGCCAGGTTCACGCTCGACCCATTCCGCGACAAGCGGTGGGCGCCATACGGCGTGGGTGGAGTATCGGCGCGGTACGGGGCCCGGACGCGGACGAGCATGGTGCTGATGGCCGGCGTCGAGGGCCCGCCGATGGGCCGGGTCGCGCCGGCAATCGAAGCCGGCTTCGGCGGATCGTTCCGGGTGGGATTGGCCCTCCGGCAGGCGTTCGCTCGACGCCGCTGACCCGGGTCCCGGATGCAGGAAAGCCCCGCCAGAAAATGGCGGGGCTTTCCTGTCCGGCATAGTGCGAGCTCAGGCCGCGCTGGCGGACTCCTGCTCCACGTTCCGCTTTGCCGGGCGGGCGAATCGCTCACCCAGGATCCTCAGCTCGGTCAGCTGCACCGCATCCAGCTCATGGTACCGGTCTTCGAAATACGCCATCGTATCGTCGAACCACTCTTCCTGGTGATGCGGATCGGCCTGAACAACGCCGCACTGCATTATCTGCTGAAACATCTCGTCACGCGCCCGCTCGAATACGCTGGGCCCCGCCGAGAACGTGCTTGGTCTGTTGGAAGTCTTTCTCGCCATTCCTGTATTGCTATGATTGTGAGTTGCCGAATTAAGATAACATCCGGCTACTGATTAGTACCCCGGCGGTGACTACATCGTTCACTACGTTGGACACCGCGGAAGCGCTGAGGGTTTGGAGCGGCTGGGCATCCTCGCGCGGTCGGCCCGTGTTAATGCAGGGATCAGGCCTGATCCCTGCATTAACAC
>JACDCY010000056.1 GCA_013817305.1 Gemmatimonadaceae bacterium
TGAGCAAGCGTCACGGCGCGACCGCGGTCGGCGACTATCAGCATCTCGGCATCGTGCCGGAAGCGATGGTGAACTTTCTCGTTCTGCTCGGATGGTCGCCGGGTGAAGACCGGGAGATCATGCCGCTGGAGCAGATGATCGAGCTGTTCTCCGCATCCGGCCTGCAGAAGAAGGCCGCCGTGTTCGACACGCAGAAGCTCGAATGGATGAACGGCCAGTACCTGTCGGCGATGCCGATCGAGAAGCTGGAGCCGCGGGTCACGCCCGCGATCCTTGCGGCCGGGGTCGCGACGCCTGACCAGCTCCGCGGCGAGCGCTATCTCGCCCTGCTCGAGCTCCTGCGCGTGCGGGCGCGCACGATTCACGACGTGGTGCGACAGGCGGTCCCGTACCTGAGCGACAGCATCGCGTACGACGCGGATGCTGTCGCCAAGGGCTGGAAGGATCCGGCCGAATCCGCGGTGCTGTTGCAGGCGGTGCTCGACAAGCTCGACGCCGCCGGGGATTGGACCGTCGACGGCCTCGAGGCGGCCCTGCGCGCGCTCGCCGAAGAGCGGGGCACCACGGCCGGCAAAATATTCCAGCCGATGCGTGTAGCGCTTACGGGTATGAGCGTGAGCCCGAGCATTTTCGACGTGCTGGTGACGCTGGGGAGGGAGAAGTCCCTGGGGCGCATGAGGGCCGCGATCGCGCGCCTTACGACGCCCTAGTGTTGACCCCCGCCACCCATGAGGCGAGATTATGCGCAGTTTGCCGGCCCCGATGAGACGTGCTCGTCGCAGGTGCCGCCACCGCAGGGAGATTATATGTCCGAGCCGTTGACCAACCTCGAAACCTCAGTGTACCAGTACCTACTGGATTTCACGGCTGAGAACACGTACCAGCCGAGCATCCGCGACATCGGGGCACGGTTCAAGATAAAGTCCACCAAGACCGTCTCTGATCTGCTACAGTCGCTTACCAAAAAGGGTTACATCGAGCGGGATCCCGCGCGCTCGCGCGGCGTACGCCTTCTCGGTTTCGCAGGCGCGATCAATACGCAGCCTGTACCGTACTACGGGAGAGTCAATGCCGCTGAGCCGTCGCTGGCGCCGGAGAATCGCGAGGGATTCATAACGATCGATCGGCGATTCCTGCCGAGCAACGACACGTTCATGATTCGTGCGAAGGGCGATAGCATGGTGGGTCGCGGAATCAACGACAGCGACTACCTGCTCATCAATCCATCGGCCACGCCCGCGGAGCGCGACATTGTCGCAGTGAGAGTCGGCGGCGAGACGAGCGTCAAGACGTTCACCCGGAAGAATGGCACCGTCGTGCTGCAGCCGGCGAACATATCCGAGAAGGACGTCGTTCTCGACGCCGGCGCCGACTTCAAGGTGCTGGGAACCGTGTGCGGCGTCTTCCGGCCCTTCTGCGATAACCCGCCGATGCCGAGGGCGACGCTTACTTCGTAGCCGTCAGTTGGCGAGCGAGCTTTCAGGGGCGGGGGCCGACGGCTCCCGCTCTTTTTGTTGCGCGCGCTCGCGGTCGTTGCGCAGCCGGAGGTTGCGAACGGCGTCCTTGAACTGATTCTCGTTGATCGCGCGCTGCGCGTGGAACGCGATTTCGGAGTGCATGCGGTCGAACTGGCGCTCCCGCTGGCCGGTGATGGGATTGGCCTGCGCATTTATCGGCAGCAGCGCGAGTACCGCGGTCGGGATAGACACCGGGCCCAACCGTATCGCCCGCTGGTCGATGCCCCATTTGCGCCCGTTGCGCTCGACAGTCCAGTCACCCGGCGCGCGGCGCGGGCCCAGCGCCAACACGGAATCAGTGACGCGCCCGACGTCGGCGCGAATGGCGTCATCGATGACTTCAACCGTCGTCCTTGGCGCACTGAGAATCTTGCCCGGCGGTGCCCACACGCGCGGGCTCGTGAACGAAGGGCGGACGCCCCGCGTGGGCCCGCCTCCGCCTACGAGCGGGCCGGTGCCCGTGACCGGCGCAGCGGCGCTCGCGGCCGCAACCGGAGGGATTCGGTCCGGCACGACGCTCGGCGCAGCCAGCGCCGGAGCCGGGACGGACGACACCGGCGCCCCATCCCCGCCCCTGCGTCCGCTCACAGCCGGACCACTGCCGCGCGGTATCGCAAGGAATCCGATGCGCTCGACGGGGATCGCCGTCGACTTCTGCGGCGTCAATAGCCTGCTCAGCGGATTCGGCACCAGCAGCACCTGAACGATCACGAGGCCGACCAGTACGTGGCCGGCGAGCGAGATCAGAAAAGCGGGCGAGAAGCGACGCTTCACGCTACAACGGCTCCGTAGCTCGCGAGCACCCGGCCCGCCCGGGCCGCGGCTTCACGAATTCTCGCGGGTGAAGTGATGAACGAGACACGGAAGAACCCCTCGCCGCCGGGTCCGAAGGCAGAGCCGGGGAGCACCACCACTCCCTCTTCTTCCATGAGACGACCGGAGAATTCGGCGCTGGGGATGGTCGACGGGAGCGGAAGCCAGAGGTACATCGAAGCCTTGGGAGATTCGCACGGAAAGCCCGCCTCCGTGAAGCTTTCCACGGCCGCGTCGCGCCGCTCCTGAAACACCGCGGCGTTGCGCGGTGCCCAGTCTTCCCATCCATCGAGCGCTGACGCTGCTGCCGCCTGTATTCCCAAAAAGACCCCTGTGTCGACGAACGATTTGACCTTCGCGAGCGGCCACACGATCTCCGGATTGCCGCACGCCCAACCGCAGCGCCATCCGGTCATGTTGTATGTCTTGGACATCGAGTGGAATTCTATGGCCACGTCCCGCGCGCCCTCGATCTCGAAAATGCTCGGCGGCACGTACCCGTCGAACGCGAGCTCGGAGTACGCATTGTCATACACCAGCAGGATGTCGAGTTCCTTGCACCGGTCCACGATCGACTTCAAATAGGTTGGAGGCGCGATGGCACCCGTAGGGTTGCCTGGATAGTTCAAATAGAGAATCTTCGCGCGCCCGAGGACGTCCACCGGGACTTCGTCGAGATCGATGAGAAAATCGTTGTCCGGGCGGAGCGCGTATCTGTACGCTTCGCCTTCCGCGAGCAGTGTTCCGCCGAGGTAGGCGAGGTAGCCGGGCTCCGGCATGATGGAGACGTCGCCGCGTTCCAGGTACGCGAGGGCGAGATGCGCGATGCCTTCCTTGGATCCGATCAGCGGGACCACTTCCGTCATCGGATCGAACTTCTGGTTGAATCGGCGCTGCATGAAGCGAACGATCGCCTCGCGGTACTCCATCAGTCCGAGCGCGAAGCCGTAACGGCTTATCTCGGGGCGCTCCACTTCTTTCTGAATTCGCTTCACCGCGGCCTCAGGCGCGGCGAGGTCCGCGTCGCCCGCGCCGAGGTCGATCACGTCGACGCCCTGCGCGATGAGCTCGCGCTTCCGCGCTGGAATTTTGCCGAGCGGATACTCCGGCAGGCTCAGGACGCGCTTTGTATAGGGAGGCATTATCGGGTCTCGATGACAGGGTTGCTCACTCTACTGACTCCTTCGACCTCGATCTCGACGACATCCCCGGGCGCAAGGAGGCCGACTCCGGACGGCGTACCGGTGGCGACGAGGTCGCCGGGCTCGAGCGTCATGATGTGCGAGATGTACGACAGGACGGCGGGGATCGAGAACACCATCTGCGCGCTGGAGCCGCGCTGCCGCTCCTCTCCGTTTACGCGAGTGATCACAGTGAGATCCGAGAGATCGCCGAAGTCCCCCGACTCGGTGCCCAGCGGGCAGAACGAATCGAACCCTTTGGCCCGGGTCCACTGTCCGTCGCTCTTTTGCAGGTCCCTCGCGGTGACGTCGTTGACCGCTACGATCGCCCGGATCGCTTTTCTGGCGTCGGGCTCGCTCGCCCGCGTGAGGCGCTCCCCGATCATGATGCCGATCTCGCCCTCGAACTCGACCTGTTGCGAAACGGAGGGAAGGCGGATCGGCTCGCCGTCGGAGATCACGCTCGATGGCGGTTTCAGAAAAATCAGCGGAGCCTTCGGGACCTCGTTGCCCAGCTCCTTGGCATGCTCGGCGTAATTCCGGCCGACGCAGACGATTTTGCCAGGACGGACTGTATTTGGCATAGGGCTAATTTACTCCCGAATGGAGCCTCCGGGACGGCGACTGGCGGGATGCAAGCTGTGAGTGATGAGTGAATAAATGAGTCAGGAGTCTGGAGTGACTCATAGCTCTCGACTCACCTACTCGACACTCACAGCTTGCAACCCGCTTGGAATATTCATGGGGCCTTTTCGTGCCCTAATCTGTACGCCACGTTCCGTGACGCCCCTACCTCCACGAGCCTCGCCACGATCTCCCTCGGCGGCACCCCTTCGTTCCGCATTTGCTCCGCCCGCCGCGAAAGCTCGTCCTCGTCGACCGCCTCTTCCGCCCGCGGCCCAACCACGATCACGACCTCTCCCCGCGGTCCCGCTTCCCCATAATGCCCGGCGAGATCGGCCACCGTCCCCCGCCTGAACTCCTCGAACTTCTTGGTCAGCTCGCGGGCAACCGCGCACGGCCGGGCTCCGCCCCCGCCAGCGGCGAGCTCACCCAGCGTCGCTCCGACCCGCCCCGGCGCCTCGTACAGCACGCACGTGTGCGCGCTAGCGGCTATCTCGGCCAGCGCTTCCGTCCGCTCGCGACCGCGTCGCGCGAGGAAGCCGAAAAAAGTAAACCGCTCGGCGCCGAAGCCCGCCGCGGACAATGCCGCGAGCAGCGCGGAGGCCCCCGGAATCGCGACGACATCCATCCCGGCTTCGATGGCACCGGAGACGATCCGCGAGCCGGGATCGGACAGCAATGGCGTGCCGGCGTCCGAGATGAGCGCGACGTCCTGGCCCGCGGCCAGCCGCTCGAGGATCTTCGGGGTGGCCTGAGCCTCATTGTGCTCGTGGTACGCGCTGACGGCGGTGGCTACGTCGTAGTGATCGAGTAGCCGGCGGGAATGGCGCGTGTCTTCCGCGAGGATCAGATCGACTGCTTTCAGAACCTCGACGGCGCGGAAAGAAATGTCGCCGAGGTTTCCGATCGGGGTGCTGACGAGAAAAAGGCGCCCTGCTATGCGGCGTGCTCCTTGAACTTCATCTCGAGCTGCTGCTTCGGCACCGCGCCAATGACCTGATCGACCACCTTGCCGTCCTTGAAGAAAAGGAGCGTGGGAATCGACCGGACCTGAAACCTGCTCGCCGTGCGAACGTTGGTATCCACGTCGAGCTTGGCGACCTTGGCCTTGCCCGCGTACTCCTCGGCCAGCTGCTCGAGGACGGGGGCGATCATGCGACAGGGGGCGCACCAGGTGGCCCAGAAGTCGACGACCGTGAGCCCGGCGTTCTGCTCTACTGCACTCTCGAAATCAGCGTCGGTGACTGTGACCGCATGCGACATTATCTATTCTCCCGTGGCGCGGGTCGGCGCCTGTTGTACTCTATTAGCACGAGTAGCGAAGATCATGCCCCCAGCGCGTTAATCTAATGACCCCACCAACCCGATCGGCCACGCGGATCGCGCATGTCGGCATCGCCCTCCCGGCGATCGATGCGCAACTTCCGTTCTACCGCGACGTGCTCGGGCTGGACACCGTTCCAGTGAGCGATTCGGATGGCGCCAGGATCGTAGCTCTCGACGCGGACGGCTCGCTCGTGGAGCTGCTGGAGCCGGCGGGCGCGGATTCGCCGATCGGCCGATTTGTCGCCAAGCGCGGGCCCGGGATACACCATATCTGCTTCGCGGTAGACAACCTTGAAGCGGTAATGGCGAAGTGCAGGGCGTCAGGGGTGGAGCTGGTCGATCAGGTTCCCCGGATCGGTGCCGAAGGCAAGAGGATCGCCTTCCTGCATCCGCGGTCCACCGGCGGCATTCTGATCGAGCTCACCGAGAGCTGACCACGCCGCCAGCGCTAGGGAGTCTGAGGTGTCGCCGGAAGGCCGCAGAAATCGCGCACGGCGGCCAACTCCACGTTCTCGACAAACCACCGTCCGCCGGGACCCTGAATGGCATGCAGCGCAGGTTGGCGCTTCTGGGTTCCCCGCGAGAGCTCGACGCGAACCACCCGCCGGCCGCCCTCACCCGGCACTTCGCTCAGCACGCGATAGCTGTCGTGCTGCAGATAGCACTGGAGTATGATGACGCGCTTCTCGAGCTCGGTGCGCTCGATGGACTCGCGCGCGGGGCCGCGCTCCGTCCCCCACGTAGCGCCCATGGCCTGTAGGTCTTCCGTCCTAACGGCGTCGAGAAATGCGTCGACGGCCAGGCGCGGCGCGGCAGAGCCCATGCCATCCCCCGGGGAAGCCCGCACACCCGGGGACGGGGTCGTCGCGCAGGCGGTCGTGACGAGAACCAACGCGGTCATCAGTACAGATTTGCGCACTTGCGGCTCCATGCTGCGAGAAAAGCGAACCTAACCGTCGGGAAAAATGCGAGCAACCCGCCAACGCCTGTACGTCAACATCGATCACGTCGCGACATTGCGTCAGGCTCGTCGCGGCAGCGAGCCCGATCCAGTCGAGGCGGCCCGAAGCTGCGAGGCCGCGGGAGCCGATGGAATCACGGCGCATCTCCGTGAAGACCGTCGGCACATACAGGACTTAGACGTGCAGCGGCTGCGAAAGGTCATTAAAACGTACTTCAACCTCGAGCTGGCGTGCGCCGCGGAGATGCTCGCCATCGCGATCGCCGTCAAGCCGGACCAGGTGACCTTCGTGCCTGAGCGCCGCGAGGAGATCACGACCGAGGGCGGGCTCGACTTACAGGGGGATCCAGCGAGAATGCGCGCCGCAATCGAGCAGCTCCGGGTCGCCGGAATCAGAACTGCGCTGTTCATCGATCCTTCGGTGGAGAGCGTCGAGCTTTCGCGCGACCTCGGCGCCGACGCCATCGAGCTCCACACCGGGCGGTACGCGCACGCCCCCAGCGACGCGAGCCTGAACGGCCTTCGGCACGCCGCCGAGCATGGCGCCCGGATCGGGCTCGCTGTCCACGCCGGGCACGGCCTGACCATCGGGAACGTGCGCGCAGTGAGCGTGATCCCGGAGATCGAGGAGCTGAACATCGGGCATTCAATCGTCAGCCGCGCAGTTTACACGGGGCTCGGCGCCGCGGTGGCGGAGATGAGGGAGGCAATGCACGCCGCGCGAATGTTTGACGTTATTCCCCCGCCCCCATAGCGTTGGCGCCGATGGCAACTTCCGCTTCAGGCGTTCCGGCGCCCCTGATCGAATTTTTCGTGGTCGAGGCCGTCGAGTACGCGGAGACGCTGCGCGAGATCATGTGGTTGCCAGCCGCAGATCGCGACACCGGGAAGATGCTTGCCGCAGCGCGGGGCATGCGCGGCGCCGCCACGATGGTTCGCCGCAGCGACCTCGCCGTCGTCGCCGGCCACATGGAGCGCATCGCGCGCTCGCTGCATACGCGCCGGCTCCAGTGGACCGAGCCGCTGTCGTACTCCCTGCAGGCGGTGCTGTACGAGCTGCCCGAGCTGATCAGCGCCGCAGGCGTGTGGGGTCCCGGCGAGAGTGAGCGGGCCGCCGCCATCGCGGACGCGCTGCACGGCTTCGCGCCGTCGGACCAGCGAAAGGCCAGCGCGATGGTAGTGCCGATCGCGCGACTCTTTCATAGCGATTCCGGACCGCACGTGATCTACGTGGCCGTGACTCCGCAGACTCAGTTCGAGCAGCAGCTGCGGGAGCCGCCGCCCGAGGCAGCGGACGGGGTGCAGGCCAGGGCCGATCGGCCGCCGCAGAAGCAGCCGACCGATCGCGTGGCCCCGCCGCGTCGCCCCACGCCCGCGCGGGCGATGCCCTCGCCGCCCGAAGACCGGACCACTCCGCGCGGCCAGGACCTGCACTCGCTCATTTCAGAGGGCCTCGCCGGCTTCGCCGGGATGGACCTGGATACCCCCGCGCCCCAGGCCGCCGCGGACGGCGGACTCGTTCCGATCCAATCGCTGCTTTACGCGGGTCGCGCCGCGCTCGCGCGGGCAAGACAGATTCGCGCCGCGCAGGCCGCCGACGCGCGGGAACCCACGGCGGAAGAGCTCGACGAGTTGATGGACCTCATGGAGCTCGCGACCTCTACATGAAGTCGTGAAGACGAAGATCCGCGGTGTCGTTGGATTTGTCCTCAGCGGCGCATTGCTATGGTGGGTGCTGCGGGACGTGTCGGCCGCAGCTGTGTGGGCCGAGCTGTCGCGATCGGACCCCTGGCTCTTTTTCTGGGCGACGGTGGGCGCGACGATCATCTTCCCCATCCGCGCGATGAGGTGGCAGGTGATCCTCGAGCCGGTAGCGCCGAAAATCCCGTTCGGCCCGCTCTGGCGCGCGACCGCCATAGGCATGATGGTCAACAACGTATTGCCGGCGCGGGCGGGCGAGCTTGCCCGCGCGTATGCGCTCACGCGCGAGGTCCCGGCCGTCCCGTTTTCGACTTCGCTCGCCTCGCTGGTCGTAGACCGGCTCTTCGACGCGATCGTTCTCCTCGCGCTCGGCCTCCTGGCATTCATGGATCCGGCGTTTCCGTCGAAGGCAACGATTGCAGGGCAACCGCTGAAGGACTGGGCCCTAGGCGGGATTGCCCTCACCGGCGGACTGCTCGCTCTGGTGTATCTGCTGGTGTTCTTTCCCCGGGCACTCATCGCCGCGTTCGCGTTTTGCTCTCGGCGCGTGTCGCCGCGACTCGAGGAGCGCGGAAAAGTCGCGCTGCAACGATTCAGCGACGGCCTCAGCGTGATGCGCAGTCCTCGACGCTTCGCCCTCGTATTCGCGTGGACGCTCCTCCACTGGCTGGTCGCTGGGGCGGCTACATGGCTCGGGTTCCGGGCCGTCGGCATTGACCTGCCCTTCTCCGCATCGCTCTTCGTCCAGACCGTCACCGCCTTCGGCGTGGCGCTGCCGTCGGCGCCGGGCTTCTTCGGCGTATTCGAGGCGATCGCCGTAATCACGCTTGCGGTTTATGGAGTGTCCGCAGCTTTGGCCACTAGCTGGGCCATCGGCTTCCACATCCTCACGTTCATTCCGATAACGCTCATCGGCGCCTACTACTTCGTGCGCCTCGGCATGCACTTCCGCGATCTGAAGGCCGCGCCCGAGCAGTGACCGGCACCGTCCGGCTGCATGCCCAGGCGAAGGTCAACCTGCGGCTCAAGGTTTTTGCCCTGGGTGAATCCGGATATCACGCCATAGAGACCGTGTTCCAGCGATTGGCGCTTGCCGATCTTGTTACGGTCTCCGCTTCGGCGGGTGAGGGCACAGACCTCGACATGGTCGGGGATCCCGCGCTCGTTGCGGCCACCGGAGATGCGGACAGGAACCTCGCGCTGGTGGCCGCGAGATCGTACCTCGCCCGATCGGCCTGGGACGCACATGTATCCGTTCGGATACAGAAATCGATCCCCGTCGGAGCAGGCCTCGGCGGAGGAAGCGCGGACGCCGCGGCCGTGCTGCGCGGCCTCGACGCGCTGGCGCCATCCCCGCTTCCTGCGGCCGACCTTCTCGAACTCGCCTGCACGATCGGGTCGGACGTCCCCTTCCTCCTCAGCGATGATGTCCTAAGCATTGGGTGGGGACGCGGCGAGCGCCTCCTGCCCCTCCCTGCCCTACCTCCGCGGCCGGTGCTCCTCGGCATCCCGGCGGCGCACGTTTCGACGATGGACGCGTATTCATGGCTCGGCCGCGCACGGGGGGCGGCGCCGGGTCCTCCGGAATTGCCTGCGGACGCCTTCGTTTCGTGGGAGTCGGCCGCCGGTCACGCTGAGAACGATTTTGAACCGGTGGTTTCGGAGCGGCTCCCGATGATCCCGGCCATCCGCGCGTCATTCACAGGACGCGGAGCGCGAATCTCCATGCTGACCGGATCTGGAGCGGCGGTCTTTGGCGTTTTCGATCCGAATGGCCCGGGCGTGCCCGCCGCCGACACGACACAATGGCGCGAGATCCGTACGGCGACGGCGGCTCACGTTGTTCCGCTGGAGCGATTGGACTAAGTTTTAGCCACCCCAACTGCCCCCTCGTCCAATGGCAGGACATCGGTCTTTGGATCCGAGAATGGTGGTTCGAATCCACCGGGGGCAATCCGCCGTCAATTGGGTCGGTCCGATTGACTAAACTCGCTGGCATACCGTATCTTACAGGGCTGTGACAATGGACGGACTGGCCGTACCTAGTCACGGCTTCAAGCTCATGAGCGGCTCTGCCAATCGTGCGCTGGCCGAAGAGATGGCGTCGCAGCTCGGGGTCGAGCTGTGCAAGGTCACGCTGAGCCGCTTTGCCGATGGCGAGCTGTTCGTGCGAATCGACGAGAACGTGCGTGGAAACGACGTCTTCATCGTTCAGCCCACGAACCCTCCCGCCGACAACCTGATGGAGCTTCTGCTGCTGATCGATGCGGCGAAGCGGGCGTCGGCGGCGCGGGTGACCTGCGTGATGCCCTACTACGGCTACTCGCGTCAGGATCGCAAGGACCAGCCGCGCGTGGCCATCGGCGCGAAGCTCGTGGCGAACGTGATCATGACGGCCGGCGCGGACAGGCTGCTGGGAGTCGATTTCCACCAGCACCAGCTGCAGGGGTTCTTCGACGTTCCTGTCGACCATCTGTACGCGGCGCCGGTGTTCGTCTCGCACTTCAAGCGGAAGAACCTGCGCGACGTGGTGGTGGTTGCGCCGGACGTAGGCTCGGCGAAGATGGCGCGCGGCTTCGCAAAGCGGCTCGACGGCACGCTCGCGATCATCGATAAGCGGCGGCCGCGGGCGAATGTGTCGGAGGTCGTGAACGTCGTCGGAGAGGTCGAGGGACGCGATTGTATTCTAGCGGACGACATGATTGACACCGCGGGCACGGTTTCCGAGGCCGCTCGAGCGTTGAAGGAGCTGGGAGCTGAAGATGTGTACGTCTGTGCGACGCACGCGCTCCTGTCCGGCCCGGCTAAGGAGCGGCTCAGCGACGCTCCGATCAAGGAAGTGGTGGTGACCGATACGATCGCCATCAAGGACGAAGCAAGGTTCGACACGCTGAAGGTGCTGTCCGTGGGCGATCTGCTGTCCAAGGCGGTGCGCTTCATCCACGCCGAGCAATCGGTGAGCTCGTTGTTCGAATGAAAGCTGTTTCAGGAACAGATTCTTAGTTAGAACACTTTAGAGGTTTTTCATAATGGCAACCGCACAACTAAACGCGACTCCGCGTAGCAGCTCCGGCAAGGGCCCGGCGCGCACGCTTCGCTCGGCAGGACAGATTCCGGGAGTGGTGTACGGCCACGCTCGCGATCCGCAGCCTCTCACGCTCGACACGCGCGAATTCGAGAAGCTGCTCTCCCACATCGCGGCCGAGAGCACGGTGATCGAGCTGTCGCTCGGGGGGCACACGACCAAGACGCTGATCCGCGAGATCCAGCGGCACCCCTTCAAGCGGCAGATCCTGCACGTGGATTTTCAGGAGCTCGTCGCCGGAGAGAAGGTCACGGTCAACATTCCGATCGTTCTGATCGGCGTTCCCGATGGCGTTCGAACGTCGGGCGGCGTGCTGGATCAGACGCTCCGCGAGCTGTCCATTCACGTTGATCCATCCGCGATTCCGGACCACATCGAAGTCGACGTGACCGGGCTCATCATCGGCCATTCGATCCACGTCAGCGAGCTGAAGCTCGCCGAGGGAATCGAAGTCATGACCGAAGCGGAAGCGTCCGTCTGCGTCGTGGCTGCTCCGCGCGCCGTAGTCGAGGAGACGGCGGCTGCCACCGAGCCGGCGGAAGGTGGTGCCGAGCCCGAAGTGATCGGAAGAGGCAAGGAAGCCGAGGAAGAGACCGAAGAGAAGTGATCAGATATCAGGTGTCAGGTATCAGTAAACTGCTGCGTGCTGGCGTTCCTGATACCTGATACCAGATACCTGAAGCCTGCTTTTGAAAGTCATCCTCGGCCTCGGCAACCCGGGGCGCGAATACGAAGCCACCCGGCACAACGTCGGATGGTGGGTCGTCGATCATGTCGCCGACGTCTGGCGGTTTGACAGATGGAAGCGCGACGGCGACGCGGACGTCTCGTCTGGGATGGTCGGCCGGACGCGCGTCAAGCTCGTGAAGCCGCGGACGTACATGAATCTGAGCGGCGTTGCCATGCGGGCGTACGTGCGCAAGCCCGGCTGGGACGCGTCGAAGGATCTGCTGGTTGTCGTGGACGAGGTTGCGCTGCAGGTGGGGCGGTATCGCATTCGCGCCCGCGGGAGCGCCGGCGGTCACAACGGACTGAAGAGCGTCGAAGGCGCGCTCGAGAGCCGGGAGTACGCGCGACTCCGCATCGGCGTGGGCCCGTCGCCCGAGAGGGTCGGGATCTATCGCGATCTCGCGAGCTTCGTGCTCGCGCCGTTCGCGCGTGACGAGGGTGATATGATTGTCGAGTTGTTGCCGCGCCTTACGGAAGCCGTGGGGATGTGGGTTCGAGAAGGTACCGACGCGACCATGAACGTTCACAACCGGGAAGCGAAATCATGAATGAAGCGGGAATCGTGACGAACAGTTGGGTGAACATCGCCAACTCCGCATGGTGGATCGGCCTCATCGGGCTTGCAGCGGCGATGCTGGTTTATCGCTCTATAGTCAGTCGCCCGGCGGGGTCCGAAATGATGCAGGAGATCGCGGACCGGATCCACGAAGGCGCGATGGCTTTCCTCAAGCGCGAGTACACCGTGCTGCTTCCCTTCCTGCTCGTTGTAGCGGGCTTGCTGGCGTGGGCGATCAGCGGACGAACAGCTCTCGCCTACCTCGGCGGCGGAATCTCGTCGGTGCTGGCCGGCCTGGCCGGAATGCAGGCGGCGACTCGCGCCAACGTTCGCACGAGTGAAGCGGCGCGCGCCGAAGGCCAGGCATCCGCGCTCCAGGTCGCGTTCAACGGCGGCGCGGTCATGGGGCTCAGCGTCGCGTCGCTCGGAATTCTCGGGGTCGGCGCCGTGTTCACGCTCATGTGGCTCGACGCGAGCGGAAGCACGCCGCGCGTGTTCTCGGAAGTGATCTCCGGCTTCGCGATGGGCGCAAGCTCGATCGCCCTGTTTGCGCGCGTGGGCGGCGGGATCTACACCAAGGCCGCAGACGTCGGTGCGGATCTCGTAGGGAAAGTCGAAGCGGGAATTCCCGAAGACGATCCGCGCAACCCCGCGACCATCGCGGACAACGTGGGCGATAACGTCGGCGACGTCGCCGGCATGGGCGCGGACATCTTCGAGAGCTACGTCGGGTCGGTCATCGCCACCATCTCGATCGCGGTGTCATCGGCGGCGATCGCGGGGGCAAACATTCTCCCCGCGATGGTGCTCCCGCTCGCGTACATCATTGCCGGACTCGGCGCCTCGCTCATCGGAATCGTGCTGCTGCGCGTTCTCGCCCGGGGCAACCCGGCGACTGCGCTGCGTACCGTAACGATCGTCTCCGCTGTCCTGTTTCTCGCCATCGCGTACCTGATCACACTCAACATCCCGTTCACGAACCTGTCGCCTGACGGCGGTACGTACAGCGCCCTGGGTCCGTTCTGGGCGATCGTCGCGGGCACAATCGCGGGATTGGCGATCGGGTTCGCGACGGAGTACTACACGGCGTCCAAGCCCGTCCGTGTCATCGCCGCGGCGTCGCAGACAGGGCCAGCCACGAACATCATCGCTGGCCTGGCGATCGGAATGCGCAGCGTCGTGATCCCCGTTCTGCTCATCTGCGCGGCGACGTACGTCGCCTTTACGATGGCGGGGCTGTACGGCGTAGCAATTTCCGCCGTCGGAATGCTCGCCACGGTGGGCATCACGATGTCGGTTGACGCATATGGGCCGATCGCGGACAACGCCGGCGGCATCACGGAGATGGCGCACCTCGGCCCCGAAGTTCGCAAGATCACCGACGGACTCGACTCGCTCGGCAATACCACCGCCGCCATCGGCAAGGGCTTCGCGATTGGCAGCGCCGCGATCACTGCGCTGGCGCTGTTCAGCGCCTATGCGTCAGCCGTCGGGCTCGCCGAGACTGGCGTGAACCTGCTGAACCCGATGGTCGTGATCGGTCTCTTCATCGGCGGATCCGTGCCGTTCTTCATCGGCGCTTCGACCATGACCGCCGTCGGCCGCGCCGCCGAACAGATGGTGGAAGAAGTGAGACGCCAGTTCCGCGAGATCCCGGGGCTGATGGAAGGAACGGGCAAGCCCGACTCCGCGCGTTGCGTGGACATCTCGACGAAGAGCGCGCTCAAGGAGATGATCGTGCCGGGCGTCGTGTCGATCACACTGCCGGTGA
>JACDCY010000144.1 GCA_013817305.1 Gemmatimonadaceae bacterium
CACGCGTGGCCGCCATCGGGTAGTCCACGCGGCGGATGAACGCTTCGTACTCCTCGCGGTTCACGCCGGGCTTGAGCTTCACCACCACCCGATCGCTGTCGGCCTGGAAGCCGCGGCCGACCTCCTTGAGGTGGACGCGCACGCCGTTGAGCCACAAGGCGATGCCGTCGTCGCTGCCGATGCGCAACTCGACCTCGCCCCCCTTCTCCGACACGACCTCGGCGTAGCCGTAGCCGTTGACGAACTCGACGGAACCGAGCTCGGCCGCGAGATTGACGAAGCCCTTCTTCGCGGCGCTGATCGCGCGCCAGCCGACCTTCCTGCCGTCGATCACGTGGCTCGCGCCGAGATCGACCGATCCATCGCCGCGCGTGGCGAATTCGGCGTCGATCGGGGTCGCCTCGGCCAGGGTGATCTCCTTCGCCCGCGGTCCCTTGAATGGGCCGATCACGTGCCACTTCTGGACCACGTCGGCGGCGGCGGCGTTCTGGACCTTGTCCCAGCTCGCGCGCAGGACTTTCGGATCGACGACGCCGAAGGTCTTGCCGCTGGTCGGTACCAGGGTCTTGGCGTCCAGCTTGGGCAGCAGGTCGCCGTGGCCGGCGATCAGCTCGTCGCACATCTCGACGATCTGGTCGAGGTTGAGGATCGCGCTGGTCGCCGGATCGAACATCACCGCCTGGTAGATGTGGTCGCGACGACCCTCCATCGCGGCCCGGATGAACAGCTCGTGCTGGGTGATGTGCGGCTGCATGTAGCCGACGAGCTGCGGCGGCAGCGAGCCGACGTGCGCGAAGTGCAGGCCGGTGCGGTCGACCAGCGTCGGCGCTTCGACGATCGCGGTCCTGGGCAGGTTGTCGATCGCGCCGTGATTGGGCATGTTGCCGTAGATCACCGCCGGCTCGCCGGTGACCATCGCTCGGATGATGGTCGAACCGTATTCGTGGCTCTTGCAGACGTTCTCGAGCGGCTTGTCGCTGCGCGCGAAGACCTTGAGATTCTCGAACTCGTCGACGATGCCGTCGCAGCGGCGCAGGTATTCATCGATCGGCACGTCGAAGCGGTCGTACCACGCCTTGCCGCGCGGAATGAACCACGAGCAGTACTCGGCGTTGTGCTCGCTCGACTCGGTGACGAAGTGGCCCAGGCGGCGCATCAGTTCGAAGCGGACCTTGTTCGAGTCGTAGACCTCCTTGCGCTGCATCGCGGCGAAGAGATCCGGATAGAGATCCTTCTGCCCGAGCTTCAGGGTCAGGTAGAACGCCATGTGGTTGATGCCGGCACAGGTGAACGTCCCGGCGTTCGGCTTGATGCCGAGATAACCCATCAGCTGGTCATAGGTGCCCTGGACGCTGTGGCACAGGCCGACGGCGCGCACGCTGCTGGTGCGGAACACGGTCTGCATGTTCATCGACATCGGGTTGGAGTAGTTCAGCAGGGTCGCCTCGGGGCAGACCTGCTCCATGTCGCGGCACAGCCCCGACAGCATCGGGTAGGTGCGCAGCGCGCGGAACAACCCACCGGGACCGGTGGTGTCGGCGATGGTGAAGTTGATGCCGTACTTGCGCGGGATCTCGAAATCGACCAAGGTCGAATCGAAGCCGCCGATCTGTACCATGTTGATGACGAAGTCGGCGCCCTTCAGCGCCTCGCGCCGATCCATGGTGGTCAGGATCGTCGGCGTCGCGCCGATCGCGTCGGCCATCTTCCGGCACAACTTGCCCGCGACCTCGAGCCGCTCGCGATCGACGTCCATGTAGGAGATCGTCGCGTCCTTGAATTCCGGGTACTGGAGGATGTCGCCGGTCAGGTTGCGTGAGAACACGACGCTGCCGGCGCCGATCATTGCGATCTTGGTCATGGATGCTCCTGGATGCGCTTCGTGATGCGAATGGCCAAAGCATCAGCGGTTCCCGCGGAAGAACGCGGGAATCTTGTGAGACACATTGGACGATTCGTGACCCGACGCGAGGTCGGCAGCCTGCCACGAGCTCGGGACCGCGGGGCGCACGAGACAGAACAGCGGTCATTCGATTTCGCGCAACATGAGCGCGTCAACGCCGCGAAATCGTCTCCGTCCCCAGCAGACTGCCGCTTCTCAGCAGCCTGCTAGTGTCTCGTAACGTAAATAACTATCTAAAGTCCCTGTTCGGTCCTTAGCCTGCTGCAGAAGCGGGCGATCCGAGCGAGGATCTCATCGGCGGACTTCACCCAAACAAATGGCTTGGGGTCGGTGTTGTTGCCTTCCACGTAGCGCCGGAGGTCGGCTTCGAGCTCTTTGACGCTCATGTGGACCCCGCGCTTCAGGAGGCGTTGGGAAAGCAGGCCGAACCACCGCTCGACCTGATTGAGCCAGGAGGAGGAGGTCGGGATGAAATGCGGTTTGAAGCGAGGATGACGCTCCATCCACGCTTTCACTGCAGGCGTTTTGTGCGTCGCGTAGTTATCCATCACGAGGTGGACGTCGAGCGTCTTCGGAACTTGGCGATCGATGAGCCGTAGGAACTTGAGGAACTCGTCTGCGCGATGGCGCTTGTAGCAGTCGCTGATGACCTTGCCGGATGCGATGTCGAGCGCGGCGAACAGCGTCGTGGTCCCGTGCCGCTCGTAGTCATGCGTTCCCCGTTCGACTTGATGCGGCCGCATGGGGATCAGCGGCTGTGTGCGATTGAGAGCCTGCACCTGCGACTTTTCGTCGACACAAAGCACCAGCGCCCGGTCAGGAGGGTTGAGGTAGAGTCCCACCACGTCGCGGACCTTGTCGATGAAGAACGGATCGCTGGAGAGCTTGAACGTCTCATGACGGTGCGGTTGGAGTCGGAACGCTTGCCAAATACGACTCACGGTCATGTGAGACAGGCCCACGTGCTTGGCCAGCGAGCGGGTACTCCAATGGGTGGCGTTCTTCGGCTTGGCTTCCAGCGTCAGGGCGATCAGTTCCTCGATCTTGTCGTCGCCGTGCTGTCGCGGCGCACCTGGTCGCTGCTCGTCGTAGAGCCCCGCCAGCCCAGCTGCACGAAAGCGACGGCGCCACTTCCCCACGGTCTGCGCGCTCGTGCCCACGCGCTTGGCGATCTCCTGATTCATCACGCCGTCCGCGGCAAGCAGCACGATCTCGCACCGCCGCTGGAGATCGCCGGCAAGCTTCCGCTTTCCTACCAGGCTCTCCAATTCCGCGCGTTCGGCGGTTGTCAGCGTAATCGCAGTGGTGGGGCGCCCCATGAGCATCGCAGCTTCTCCTGTGCCACGGGAGACGACAGGGGTCAGAACATCTTACAGTTATTTACG
>JACDCY010000057.1 GCA_013817305.1 Gemmatimonadaceae bacterium
TCCGCAGCTGAATCCACCGCGCGCCGCGTTCATCTCGCACTCGGACTGCGGGCGGCACGACACGGGTTGGGGACACCCTGAGCACACCGGCAGGCTGCGCGCGATCACGCGCGCGCTGCGAAACGAGCCGGAGCTCTTTCATGCCTTGGCGCACGTCGAAGGTCGACACGCGACGCGCGACGAGCTTTCTCTCGCGCACGATCCGGCATACGTCGATTCGATCGAGCGGATGAGCGGCGCCGGCGGTGGCCGGTTCGACGCCGACACTCCGGTGAGCGAAGGCTCGTGGGACGCTGCGCGGGCAGCGGCGGGCTCCGTGCTCGATGCCGTCGATCGGGCCGTGAACGGAGAGACCCCCCGGTCTTTCTGCGCCGTGAGGCCTCCCGGCCACCATGCCGTGGCGAATCGCGCGATGGGCTTTTGCCTGTTCGGGTCCGTCGCCGTCGGCGCGCGATACGCCCGGCAGACACTGGGACTCGATCGCGTTCTCATTGTCGATTGGGACGTGCATCACGGGAATGGCACGCAGGCGCTGACGGAGGGCGACGCCGGTATCCACTTCGTGTCCATGCACCAGTGGCCGTGGTACCCTGGAACCGGCGCCGCCGAAGATCGCGGCCCGCACGGGAACGTATGGAACGTGCCGATGGCAGGCGGGCTCGCGCCCCGAGCGTATGGCGACGCTCTGCGGGCTGCGGTCGACGCCGCCACTCGCGCATTCACCCCGGACCTGGTGATGATCTCCGCGGGGTTCGATTGCCTCGCCGGTGATCCGCTCGGCGGGTTTACGCTCGAGTCCGAGCATCTCGTGGACCTGACCAGCTGGCTCATCGACCGGGCCGGGAGCTGGTGCGGGGGGCGCGTGGTCAGCGCGCTTGAAGGAGGCTACGCTCCGGACCGGGTGGCGACGGCCGCGGTCGCGCATTTGAAGGCGCTGGCGGCGTAGAGCGCCAGGTCGTACTGGCAGCGCGGCAAGACGAGGCAGTACACTTACCGTCAATGCACACGCCCGCGCAATCCACGCCTTCCGCCTCGCAGACGAGTGACGCTCCGAGCGCCCTGCGCGCGGTGGTCCTCGATGCCTCGGGCAAAGTGGTGCAGCTCCAGTCTGGCGATGAAATCCGCGCAGCCATTCAGTCCGGGACCAGCTCCATCTGGGTGGATCTGGATATAACCGATGAGGCCGAGTCCTCGCTTCTGCACGAGGTTTTCGATTTTCATCCCGTGTCGATCGACGAGGCAAAGAACCCGGAGACACGGGTAAAGGTCGAGGAGTTCGAGAAATATCTGTTCGTCATCGTTCGCACCGTCGCATTTCAGGACAGCACCGAGGACGACCCTTACGACCTGGCGACGGTGAACCTCGCCTGTTTTCTCGGAGAGACATTTCTCGTTACCGCGCGGTGCGGGCAGACATCGGCTCTCGATGGAGTGCTCGCGATGGCGGCGACGAAGCCGCATTTGCTGGCTGGCGGGCCCGCGCGACTGCTGCACCTCGTTCTCAACGAGGCGGTGGACGAGTTCTTTCCGATACTGGACCGCATCGAGGAGTTTCTCGACGAGCTTGAGGAGCGGGTGTTCGGCAACTACGATCAGGCTTCGCTGCGCGACATTTTCAGCGTCAAGCGCCTGGTCCTCACATTGCGACGCCATCTCGCGCCGGAGCGAGACGTGTTCACCATACTCGCGAACCGTCCGAACGCTTTTGTCACGCCCGACGCGCAGCGGTATTTCCGGGACAGCTACGACAAGGTCCTGCGCATCAATGACGCTCTGGAGACCTACCGCGAGCTGCTCAGCAATACGCTGGAGAGCTATCTGATGCAGATATCGAATCGCCTGGGCGGCATCACCAAGACGTTGAGCACGGTCGCGACGATCAGCGTTCCTTTCGTGGTCGTGAGCGGGATGTGGGGAATGAATCTGCAGGGACTCCCGTTCGCCGAAGAGTCGCACGGGTTCTGGACGCTGTTCGTGATTCAGCTGGCCCTTGGAGTATTGCTCTTATTGGGATTGAGATGGCGCAAAATTCTGTAGGCTCTTTGCAGCTCTTCGGCATCATTGCATCGGACCCCGGCGCTCAATCGCCGGCGTCCGACACGTTTCTGGTGCCCTTTCGCGCGATAGCAGCGCTGGTCGCAGCCGCTCCGTACCAGCGCGTAACGCTCGACGAGGATCGCATGCAGGCGTATGCGCAGACGGTGGAGGAGGCCTACCGCTACGCGCCGATTCTGCCGGCGCCGCCGGGCACAGTGTTTCGCTCCCGCTCGGCTCTTGGGCGCTGGCTCGAACTGCACTACGTAACGCTCACCGACGCCCTGGCAATCGTAGAAGGGAGCAGCGCCGCACGCGTAACGATCCGCCTGCGCGAGGCGCCGAAGAACGACGAGACCATCCGCGAGTGGCATCTGGTCGCCACGGAGATCATGCGGACGCTGCGCGGGCAGGCGAGCGCGCTCACGATTCTCGATTTTCCATCCGTCGACGACCGGGTGATCGGCCTGGCTTCGTTCCTGATCGAGCGTGAGCGTTGGGGGGCGTTCGAGGCGAGCGTTGCCGCCGAGGGCAATCGGCACCCCAGTCTCGATTTTGGCGTCACCGGGCCGTGGCCACCCTACGACTTCGTGAAAATGCAGTTCACCAGCTGATGTTCTGTCCGTCGTGCGGGCACTGGAACCGGGGGGAGGCCGCGCGCTGCACGCAGTGCAGCGACCTGCTGCCGCCGGTCCCGCGCAAGGCCGACGCGCCTCCCGATCCGGAGATTTCGACGCTCCGACGGGTCACCGGCGGACGGTATGCGATCACGCACCGGCTTGGCGGAGGCGGGATGGCGAACGTGTACTACGGAATTCATCTCGCGCTCGACCGGCCGGTCGTCGTCAAGATGCTGCACCCGCACCTCGCGCGTGATCCGGAGATGCGGGAGCGCTTTCGCCGGGAGGCGGAATCGGCGTCGCAGCTCGTGCATCCGCACGTCTGCCCGATCATCGACTACGGCGCCGCGTCGGAGATGGTGTATCTGGTGATGCCGTATCTCGCGCGCGGGACCCTCGGTGACCGGATATCCGAGC
Organism: Gemmatimonadaceae bacterium; assembly: GCA_013817305.1. Lineage (GTDB taxonomy): Bacteria > Gemmatimonadota > Gemmatimonadetes > Gemmatimonadales > Gemmatimonadaceae > JACDCY01. Next base: position 3,072 of record JACDCY010000057.1, read on the forward strand.
ATCGCGCACTCTCGCCTGACGCGGTCGCCGCAGTCGCGGCGCAGGTCGCGTGCGCGCTCGACTATGCGCATCGCCACGGCATCGTCCATCGCGACATCAAGCCCGACAACATCATGTTCGACGAGGACGAGCACGCGATGGTGACCGACTTCGGAATCGCGACGGCGCATTTCCGCAGCCGCGTGACCGGGACCGGCAACGTCATGGGCACTCCGCACTACATGTCCCCCGAGCAGGTGCGGGGGCGGATACTCGATGGCCGCAGCGACCTGTACACGGTCGGAGTCGTCATGTACGAGGCACTGCTCGGCTTTCCGCCCTTCGACGGCGCCGATGTGTATTCCATCAGCTACAAGCATGTGCACGAGACCGCCGCGTCGCCGGAGGTGGTCGATTCACGGATTCCTGCGGTGCTGGCGAGCATCGTCATGCGGTGTCTCGCCAAGTCTCCGGCTGATCGCTTCGCGCGCGGGCATGAGTTGGCTGACGCGCTCCTCTCCTGGCTACCGGCCAGCGAATCCGGTCCTTCGATCCGCGCTGCCCGCATCGCCCGGAGGCCAACTCCGGCCGGCGTCTTCTGATGCGGGTGGAGCATGAGATCCTCACGCTCCACACCCGTGATCCTTTCGTAATTGCGCGAGGCGCCTACGCGGAGCACGTCAACGTGCTCGTGCGGGTGATCGACGACGACGGTGAATACGGACTCGGTGAGTCGGCGCCCAATGCTTATTACCGGGAAACGCCCGGGACCGCGGTCGAGTCGCTGGAGCGGGCAGCGCCGATGCTCGACGGCCGCGGCTGTGACGAAGGCGAGGCGCTCGAGAGCGAGCTCCGCCGGGCCCTGCCCGACGCGCGGTCGGTGACCGCGGCCTTGAGCGTGGCGATCCTCGATCTCCAGGCCAAGAAGCTCGGTCTCCCCGTTCATCGGATGTGGGGACTGGATCCGGCCGACGCGCCCCTATCGAGCTTCACGATCTCCATTGCCGATGAATCGGCGCTTGCCGAGCGGGTCGCGCGCGCGGCGGCGTACCCGGTTCTCAAGATCAAGCTGGGAGCCGGCGATGAGCGCCGGATTCTCGCGGTAGTGCGGAGTGCCGCGCCCGACAAGGCGCTGCGGGTGGACGCGAACGCGGCCTGGTCGCGCGCACACGCAGCGGAGATGCTCCCCGTGCTCATGGACCACGGCGTGGAGCTGATCGAGCAGCCGCTGGCCTCCGACGACGTCGACGGGCTGCGGGAGCTCACGTCGCTGTCACTCATTCCCATAATCGCCGACGAGTCGTGCCGCGTGGCGGAGGACGTGCTGCGCCTGGCCGGGGCCGTTCATGGCATCAACATCAAGCTCGCGAAGTGCGGCGGCATTCACGAAGCGCGGCGGATGATCGACGCGGCACGGGGCTGCGGAATGTCGGTCATGGCGGGGTGCATGATCGAGTCGAGCGTCGGGATCTCCGGTGTTGCCCAGCTCGCGCCGCTGCTGGACTACGCGGACCTCGACGGTGCGGCGCTGCTCGCGGACGATCCATACGTCGGGGTCACCATCCCGGGCGGCCGCGTGGTTTTTCCACCTGGAGCGGGAATAGGCGTTCAGCGGCGCGACATCGCGTGACCCGGGATGAGCCGCGTAGTGTACTGATCGAGGTCGCCCTCCCGCTTCCGCTATTCCAGACGTTCACGTACGCGATCGATGATGCCATGGCGGCCCGCGTGCGTGTTGGGTCGAGGGTGGTCGTGCCATTCCGCCAGCGTCGCCAGATCGGCATCTGCGTCCGGCTGGATGCTGAGAAAAAGCCGGGCACACGCATCAAGCAGGCGCTCGAGGTGCCGGATGCAGAGCCCGTGGTGGGCGCCGATCTCGTGGCGCTCTGCAACTGGATAGCCGAGTACTACGTCGCGCCGCCCGGCGTCGCGCTGCGTCTTGCTCTTCCCGTCCTGCTGACCGGCGCCGACGCCCCGCGCCCTTCTCAGCGCACGCGCCGGATTCTGCGCCTAGCGGGCGAGGCTCCGTCGCTGATCGAGCGCGACGCGATATTCGGGCGCGCGAAGCAGCAGCGGGCGCTTTTCGAAGCGATCGAGGCTCTGGGTGGCTCGACGAGCGCGGAGCACCTTCGCGACCAGCTCGGTTTTTCCCCAGCCGTGATCTCGGCCCTGGAGAAGCGCGGCCTGGTCGTGGCTGAAGCGGAGGTGGTCGCCCGCGATCCATTCCTGTCGCGCAGGATCGTGCAGACCCCGCGGCTGTCGCCGACCGATGCCCAGCTCAACGCCATTGAAGAGATGTCGGCTGCCGACGGCGCCGAAACGTTTCTGCTGCACGGAGTGACGGGCAGCGGTAAGACGCTCGTGTACATCGAGCTTCTGCGCGCCGTACTGAGCAGAGGGAAATCGGCCATCGTTCTGGTTCCCGAGATCGCGCTGACGCCGCAGACGGTGGACCGGTTCCGCGGCGCATTCGGCGACTCGATAGCGGTCCTGCATTCCGCGCTTAGCGATGGTGAGCGCTACGACGCGTGGCTCGCGCTCAAGCGTGGCGAGAAGCGGATCGCCGTCGGCGCGCGGTCGGCGGTGTTTGCTCCTGTGAGCGACCTGGGCGCCATCATCGTGGACGAGGAGCACGAGGCCAGCTACAAGCAGGGCGAGGCGCCGCGGTATCACGCGCGCGAAGTCGCCATCATGCGCGCGCACGCCGCCGGCGCGCTGGTGGTGCTCGGGAGCGCCACGCCGTCGCTCGAGAGCTGGGTGAACGCGGCAGCGGGGAAGTACAGGCTTCTGCGACTCCCCGACAGAGTGGCCGGCGGGAAGCTGCCGAAGGTGGAGATCGTCAACCTTCGGAGTCGATTCTCAGGGGGAAACGGAGCGAGTGCTCCTCCATACAGCGACTACGACCGCACGATCAGCGCCGAGCTCGACGAGGCGCTGCACGCCAGGCTGGCCAGGAAGGAGCAGAGCATTCTGCTGCTCAACAGGCGCGGCTACGCGTCGTTCGTCCAGTGCGACGAGTGCGGGTACGTGGCGTCCTGTCCCAACTGCTCGATCACGCTCACTCACCATCGCACGCCCGAGCGGCTGGTCTGCCACTATTGCCTGCACCAGGAAGAGCCTGCGACAAAATGCGGCAGGTGCGGAGGCGTGACGCTGCGCCAACGTGGCGTCGGCACCCAGCGGGTCGAGCGCCTGCTGGGCGAAAGGTTTCCAGCGGCCGGCATAGCGCGGATGGACGTGGACACTACCAGTGGGAAGTGGGCGCACGTCGAGATACTGGACAGGGTCGCGTCGGGCGAAGTCGACATCCTGCTCGGCACCCAGATGATAGCCAAGGGCCTCGATTTTCCGAACGTGACGCTGGTCGGTGTCGTTGACGCCGACGTAGGCATCAATCTCCCGGATTTCCGCGCGTCTGAGCGCTGCTTCCAGCTGTTGAGCCAGGTTGCGGGACGCGCGGGCCGGGGCCCGAAGGGCGGCAGCGTGATCATTCAGACACGGGTGCCCGAGCATCATGCGGTAGTGCACGCGCTCACCCACGACTACGACACGTTCGTTCACGCTGAGATCGAGGGACGACGCGAGCCCGCGTATCCGCCCTTCGTGAGACTCGCGAACATCGTTTTCAGCGCCGTGGAGGAGGAAGCCGCGATGGAGCTCGCCCTCGCGGCGGGAGAGTGGATGTCGCAGCTCCTGGCCGCAGGCCAGGTGGAGGGAATCACGCTCGTGGGACCGGCGCCGTGCCCGATAGAGCGGATCAAGAACCGGTGGCGCTGGCACCTCCTCCTCAAGTCATCGCAGCCGGGTACGCTGACGAGGGCGCTGAGATTTTTCGCCGAGCGGTACGATCCGGCCACGGCCTCCGCCGAGCGAAGGATCACGATCGACCGGGATCCAGTCTCGTTGCTCTGACGCAGACTGCAGGGCGCTCTATTATTAACGTCAACTGCGCGAGCACGATCATCCCATGGAGAGAGCATTTCCTGAACGACATCACTGAGCGTTTCCTGCGGGAGATCGCGGCCAACGTACCGGCGGATACCATCTCCGAGGTGAGACTCTTTCCCGCGATTCGCCAGGGATTGGTCGAGACCGGAGTGGCGGTGGTGGCCGCGCACCCGGACGCGAACGCCGAGATCACGCCGGACCGCCACACCGTCTATACCGCTCGCTACCGACTGGCGCTGAAGGGAGCGGAGCGCGGCAAATGGGAATTCGAGATCCGGGCTGATGCGGATGCCCCGCTGCCCACGGTCGACGCCGTGGTCGACGGGGTGATGCGTCGGGCCGGCGAGTCTTTCGAGCCGGAGAGAATTTCGGCCACCGCTTTCCGGAGCATCCTGGTCGATCCGGCCTAGTGTCGTCCGCTCTCGACGCCTTCGCGTCGTATCTGCGTGATCACAACCTGCCGGTCACGGCGCAGCGTCTCGCCATCGCGGACGTCGTGCTCGGCTCCGAGAGCCACCTATCCGCCGCCGACGTCGCGCGAGAGCTGCGGAGCCGCGGCTCGGCTGCCGGACTCGCGACGGTATACCGCACCATCGAAGTACTGACTCGCAGCGGTCTGGTCGTGGAGCGTGACTTCGGGGAAGGCTTCAAGCGGTACGAGACGGCTCGCGATACCCCGCATCACGAGCATCTGCTGTGCTCGGTCTGCGGGCGGGTAACGGAATTTCGCAACGAGCGGCTCGAGCGCATGACCACGCTGATCGCCGAGCAGCATCACTTCTCACGCCAGGGTCACAGGCTGGTGATCTACGGGACGTGTGACCAATGCCGGCGAGGCCCTATCTGAGCGAGCCCACCAGCGCCACGAGCCGAGCGGCCGGCACCGGTTTGAGCAGTACGTCTTCGCATCCCGCCTCAGCGCACCGCTCACGCGTTGCGTCATCGCCGTGGCCGGTGAGCGCGATCACCCGCGGCCCGACGATACCGCACTCCCGCCAGCGGGCCAGCACGTCGAGGCCGTCCTCGCCTCCCTTGAGCGACATGTCGAGCAGGACCACGTCCGGAGTGTCGTGCACACCAATCTGCACCGCTTCCGCCACGCAGGCGGCGACGCTCACCCGGTAGCCGCTGTGCTCGAAGAGAATGCGCAACGCGTCCGTTACGTCCGCGCTGTCCTCGACGAGCAGCAGGTGGGGTTGCGGAGTCGAGCTTTCTTCAGTTGGCGAGGTACGAGGCCGGCAGCGAGAAGAAAAACCGGCTGCCGCGCCCCGGCTCGCTCTCCAGCCAGATGCGGCCGCCGTGCACTTCGACCAGTTGGCGCGCGATCGTGAGGCCAAGCCCGGTGCCGTGATGCGCGCGCGACGGGGACGAATCCACCTGCTCGAATTCGCGGAAGATCAGCTCGTGATGCTCCGGTGCGATTCCGACGCCGGTATCCCCGACTTCGATCACGAGCTCGGGAGTATGCTCGTGCAACTCCATCCGCCCCTTCACCCAAATGCTCCCGCCAGGGGGAGTGTACGCCATGGCATTGCCCAGGAGATTCCCCAGGATGTGCGCGATCTTCTGCCGGTCTGCCCGCAGCTGCGGCATGCGGCTCTCGACGGTGGCGCTGAAGTCGAGATCCTTTCGCGTGAGCAGCGAAGTGTTGAGGATCCGGAGCTGCTCGATGAGGTCATCCAGGGTAAACTCGCTGATGACGAGATCGTGCTGGTTGCCGGCACCTTTCGCGTACGTCAGGATCTCGTTCACCATGTTCAGCACCTGGCGGCCGCCCGCGATGATGCCGTCGACGCTCTTGCGCTGCGCTTCGTTCACTTCACCCAGCATGCCGTCTCGCAGCATCTCAGCGTGGGTCACGATCGCAGTGAGCGGTGTCCGCAAATCGTGCGATATGTTCGAGAGGAGCTGGGTCTTGAGCGAGTCGCGGACGCGCAGATCGTTGATCAGACGCATCGCCTCGAGACTCTGGTTCTCGAGTGCCGTCAGCTGCAGGTCCCAGGGGGAGCCCGTCTCGACCTGTTTCAGGGTCATCGCGTCCAAATCATGCTCTGTCAAAAATACGGTCCGTGCCGGAAGCCGCCAGATGCTGGCCGCTTGCCGAGGATGCCACGACGAGCACCAGCCCCCAGAGAACTTTCTTCCGGTAGGGGCGGTAATAGGGAATTAACCGTCGAAGGTGTTTCAGATACGGCACATGACTTGCCCGACTCGTTGATAATACCCCAGTCGATCCTGATGGAATCCAGTCTCGGGAGGAGACAGATGTTGAAATATATCCGGCTGTTTGCGGCGCTTTCCCTCACCTTCGCAGTGGCCGCTGCGTGCGGCGATGACAACAAGGGAGACACACTCGCGTCGGACACGACACTCAATCGTGATCTGGAGCTGGCGAATGTCGACACAGGCGCGCAGCCGTCATTGACGGACGTGCCGGCTTCTGCGGAGCCAGCGCCCGCGATGGACGCTCCAGTAACCGCTCCGCGCACCGTGACCCCGACCCGCACGACTCCGCGCCAGCCGACGCGCACGACGGCCGCCCCCCGTCCGACGACGACGAGCAGCGCGCCGCGGACAACGAGCAGCGCACCGCGAACAACGTCCAGCGGCAACACTTCGACTTCCGGAACGGGTTCCGCCGAGGGTGCGATGGGGACGATCGCTTCCGGCACCGCCGTCAGTCTGAGCTCGAGCACGCGCGTCTGCACCAACACGCACAAGGTCGGCGACAGATTCACCGCGACCGTGCGGCAGAGCATCACTGGCAGCAACGGAGCCGTTATTCCCGCCGGAGCGACGGCGACCGTGGAAGTGACTTCGCTTCGCCGCAGCAACAACGTGAACGACCCAATCGTGGTAGGCGTCGCTATCCGTTCCATCAGCTTCGGGGGGCGGACGTACGCTGTGAGCGGGACCACGAGCGATGCTCAGGTCGATCGCGTTCGTAGCAGCACGACGGGCCAGGACGCTCGCAAAGTCGCGACCGGCGCGGCCATCGGCGCGATCGCTGGCCAGATTCTCGGGCGGGACACCAGAGCGACGGTGACGGGCGCTGCCGCGGGTGCGGCAGTCGGCGCGGGCGCCGCCGTAGCAACGGCGAACTTCGAAGGGTGCATTCCGACGGGTGGCGCGATCACGATCTCGCTGAACAACTCCGTGCAGGTGCACACCTAGCAAAGTGACCAGGTATCAGTGATCAGTGATCAGGAGATGCATCCTCTTCACTGATCACTGATCACCGATCGCTACTCAGTATCCCGCCGCGCTCCCTGCATAACGCGGGTCCGCGACGCCCTCCCAACCTGATCCCTTCCGCGCGACCGCGATCACCCGGCCGATGTACGGCAACGTGTCCGTTCTGACAAGTCGCAGCGCATAACCCATCGCTTTTAGCGAGTCGATTACCTCGGGAGCGAAGCCGCGCGGCTCGTGCCACACCGAGTCCGGGCTTCCTACGTGATGCACTCGCGGGGCACGGACGGCGTCCAGCAGGCTCATCCTATGATCGATGAGATTCACGATGACCTGAACCACGCTGCTGCTGATCCGCGGCCCGCCTCGCGAGCCGACTATCAGGAATACCTTGCCGTCCAGGTCGAGCACGATTTGCGGCGCCATCGAGCTCATCATCACCTTTCCCGGCGCGATGGCATTGGCCTCGGCACCCACGATTCCATCCGCGTTGGGGATGCCGGGTCGGGAGGCGAAGTCATCCATCTCGTCGTTGAGGAAAAAGCCCGCCCCCTCGACGAAGACGCCGGATCCGTAAATGTCGTTGATCGTAGTGGTGGCCGACACGACGTTCCCGAAACGGTCCGCGACCGAGATATGGGTAGTCTCGTTGCGGTCCCGCATCGCGGCGCGCGCGACACTCGTTGCGGTGGCACGGGAACGGTCGATCGTCGCGGCGACCTGCCTTGCGTAAGCCTTGCTCGTCAGTCGCTCGACCGGAATCTCGGACGCGTCGGGGTCGCCTATGAGTTCGCCACGATCGACGAATGCGCGCTGCTGCGCGGCCAGGAGCAGGTGCGCATGACGCGCGCTCCCAAAACGGGGCAGCGGTCCAATTGCCTCGAGCATGTTCAGCGTCTGCGCCACCGCGATGCTTCCAGACGACGGCGGGGACATGCCGATCACGGTGAAGCCGCGATAGGTCGTCTCCACCGGCTGTCGCCACGAAATCCGATACTCCGCAAGGTCGCGGGCGGTGATCAATCCGCCACCACGGCGCATCTCGGCGACGATCAGGCGGGCGACGGCACCCGTATAGAACGCATCCGCGCCGTCGCGGGCGATGAGCTCCAATGTGCGCGCCAGGTCGGATTGCTTGAATAACGAGCCCGCTGCGACCGGCTGTCCGGCAGGGAGGAACAGCTTCGCGCCCGCGTGCGCGCCGATTCGTGAGCGCTGGCCGGCGATGCCGTTACTGAACGCGGCGTCCGCAATGAAGCCCTCGCGCGCGAGCGAGATCGCGGGGCGCATCACAGCGGGTCGCGGCAGGGACCCAAACCGGTCCAGAGCCGCAAGCAGCCCCGCTACGGAGCCAGGCACCCCCGAAGCCAGATGCGTGCGCGTACTCGCATTCAGTGCCACTCCGGATCTCGCAAACATGTCACGGGTAGCCGCGCGCGGAGCCCGCTCGCGAAAATCGATCGCGGCTGTCGCTCCGTCGGCCTGGCGGACGAGCATGAACCCGCCGCCGCCGATGTTTCCGGCTTCGGGGTGCGTTACGGCCAGGGCGAAGGCTACGGCAACCGCGGCGTCCACGGCATTGCCGCCACTCCGAAGGATATCCACTCCGACCGCGGTCGCCAGCGAGTCGTTGCTCGCGACCATCCCATGCTCTCCGTACGCTGCGGCCGCCCCACCGCCGAGATTCCATTGAGGACGGAGTTCGGTTTTCTCGGACGCGGTAGCGCCGCCGGACCCAACCGTCATACCCCGGCATGCAGCAAGAAAAACGCAGGCCGCAACGATTATCTGTTGCGCCCTGCGCCCGTTTCCAGCCTTGAGCGTCACGCGATGCCCGCCTGGAACGCCGGTTACCGGCGTCGCCTCACTCCGCCGCGAGCCGGAGTGCCGAACCCCTGCCGAATGCTGACTCGCAGCGTGCGCGGTACGAGCGTGTTCCGCTGGTCGCTCCCGAGACCATCCCGGCTGTGGTACACCAGACCGATGTCGTACAAGCCGACGATCACAGTCCGGGGGGAGAGCCGGTATCCGAACCCGTAGCTGAAGGTTCCGGAGAGAGCATTCACCGCGTCCGTGGGAGGCAGCTCCGCACCGTCGCTCTGGCGCCGGAAGTTCGAGTAGCGCGTCATCCCTGCGCTTGCTCCGTAAACCTGGTGGAAGCCCATCCCGCCGCCAGCTTCGAAATTGATGTGGAGGGAGGCCACATTAGCCTCCGCATCAACAGAGGAGCTCCCCACGAGGAGCGGAGAAACCGCTCCCCCGAACTGAGTCAGCCTGAGTGGCGCTTTCACGTACGTGCCTGCGAGGCCCAGCGCGACGCCATTCGAGAACGCTTTCTCGAGCGATGCCCTGTACTGCAGCGACGTCGCGTTTCCGAAATCCCAGGTTGTCTGGGAGTCGCCGTCGCTGACGTTGTTCGCCGAAAAGGCGCCAACACCGACGGACACATAGTAGGCCGGCGGCCCCTGGGTGGCCTGCTGGCGGCGAATTTGCGCATCAGCGCTGCCTGCGACGGCTACCAGCGCGACCAGAGCAAGTGTAATGAACCTATTCATGAACACTCCTGTTATTCTTGCAGGCGTGGAATCGCGCCCGGTAAGTTACTCCCGTGCAGCGCACATCATCACTGCGCGACGGCTGACGCTCACGATATCGTGAGCCTTGATCCGCGCGAAACAGAGCGGCGCAATCCGCGCACGGCGGACATCGATCTAGCCACTCCGCTGGAGATCGTGGACTTAATAAACGCGGAAGACCGGTCCGTTCCCGAATCGGTGGGAAGCCAGCGGGAGCCGATAGCCAGGGCTATCGCGATCGCGGAAGCGGCGTTCCGCGCCGGCGGACGGCTGATCTATGTCGGGGCGGGCACGTCGGGGCGGCTCGGAGTGCTCGACGCCAGCGAGATTCCGCCCACTTTCGGCGCCCCTCCCGAGCTCGTGCAGGGGATCATCGCGGGCGGACCGGCCGCGTTGACGCGCTCACAGGAGGGCGCGGAAGACGTGGTTGAGAACGGAGCCCGGGAGATCGACGCGCGCGACGTAGGCCACAACGATTTCGTGATCGGAATCGCAGCCTCCGGCACGACCCCCTACGTCCGTGCCGCTCTACGTCGTGCCAGAGAGCTGGGCGCGAAGACCGCGATTCTGTCGTGCTCGAACATCCCGGCGGATTTCGCCTCCGCGGTCGATGTCGTGATTCTTCCCATCACCGGACCCGAGGTCGTCACTGGCTCGACGCGTATGAAGGCCGGTACCGCGACGAAGCTCGTTTTGAACACCATCACGACCGGCGCGATGATCCGACTCGGAAAGACCTTCGGCAACCTGATGGTCGATCTTCGCGCGACGAATGACAAGCTGCGTGACCGAAGCGAGAGAATCGTCATGGAAGTTTGCGGGGTCTCGCGCGGCGCTGCCCGCGAGATCATCGCCGCCGCCGGAGGCAGCGTGAAGCTCGCAATCGTCATGCAGAAGCTCGGGGTCGGCCGCGACGACGCCGAGAAAGCGATCGACAGCGCAGGCGGGGTCATCCGGAAGGTGCTGGCGGGCCCGCCGCCACCGGTCACCTGATGCCGGATTCCCGCCCGCTCGTGCTCGTCGGTCTCATGTCGGGCACCTCGCTCGACGGAATCTCCGCCGCCGTGGTCCGGTTTTCGGAGGATCCCGGATCCCGCATTGGCTTCGACCTGCTCGCCTTCACCTCGACTGCCTACTCACCGGAGCAGCGGCAGCGACTGGGGGACGCCCTGCACGGGACCAATCCCGCGGAATACTGCCGGCTGAACTTCGAGCTCGGGG
>JACDCY010000145.1 GCA_013817305.1 Gemmatimonadaceae bacterium
TCCGAAAGCGCCTGGTTGTAGCTGTCCGTGCCATCGCTGTCCGTGTGGCCAACGATCATCAACGACGAGTTCGGATACTTCTGCAAGCTGTTGGCGAGCTCGTCGAGATTGCTGCGAGCGGCGGGCAGAAGCACATCCGAGTTGTAAGGGAACAGGATTCCCGATTCGAACGTGACCGCAATGCCTTCGCCCACGCGCTGAACGGTCGCGCCCGGAATGCGGTCGCCGATCTCCTTCGCCTGCTGATCCATCTGGTGGCCGATCACGGCTCCTGCAGCCCCACCGATGACCGCTCCGATGATCGCGCCGCGAGCCGTGGACCCGGTCTGATTTCCTATGACTCCGCCGATGACCGCACCCGTTCCCGCGCCAATGACCGCTCCGCGATCCCGGTTGGCCATGGAGCTGCACGCGGACACCGTCATTGAGACTACTATGAAGCCGCTAAGCAGCTGGGTTCTTCCGATTCTGTTGGACATGGTGAATTTTCCCGATTGAATGAGCCCTCTAGAACTATCAAAATGGGTGCCACCGTGAGCCACAAATACGCGGAACTTTTTTGCTGCCGGCGCTTTCGGTTGGCTACCTGCGGTGTGCTTGCGACTTTCGCCGTCGGATGCGCGCAGGATAACCCCACCCCGGTCCCGGCGCCCGCCGTTGTGGCGCAGGTCCCGATCGTGGACATGTCTCCATCGGCGGAGCGTCCGCTCGTTCCGGCTACGACGCCCGTAGTGGCCGCCAAGCCGGCCCCTGCGCGCGCAACGAGACCCGTTGCCGTACGTGATGCGGCGGTTGTCTCGAGCAATGATCTGTCGGTGCTGCGCTCGAAGGGATTGGTCGTTCCCGTGGCTGGCGTCGCAGCGGCGCGTCTGGTGGGAAGCTTCAGCGAAGTGCGCGGCAGCCGGGTGCACGAGGCGCTCGACATCGGTGCGCCGCGAGGAACGCCGATCCTCTCCGTTGACGCCGGAACAGTGCTCAAGCTGTTCACCAGCCGCGGCGGCGGGCTGACGGTCTACGCCGCGGACCCTTCGAGGAAGTTCATCTACTACTATGCGCACCTCGACGCGTACGCACCCGCGCTAGCGGAGGGCCAATCCGTTACGAAGGGCCAGCAGATCGGCACCGTCGGGACTACGGGAAACGCGCCCCCGAACACGCCGCACCTGCACTTCGCGATTCTGCGGAACGACGACATGACCAAGTGGTGGACGGGCACGCCCATCGACCCTTTTCTGGTTCTCAGGCCCGCCGCAAGCCGCTAGGAACCCTTACGCTTTGCGCTGGCCGGCTCGTTCTTTCTGATTTCCGCGGAATCGCGCGCGGCGCCTGAAGCGCTCGCTGCCGCACCGGTCTGCTCGGCGTGCTGTCTTCGCAGAAAATCGGTGGTTTTCTGGCCGTGCTCGCCCTCGGCGTGACGCTGCGCCGCCGCCTGGTTCCCGCCGTTCTTCTTGTTCTTGCTCATCTCACGCGCTCTCCGCTATGCGATTTGGACAGGTAGCCAACTACAGATCGATAGTCAGCGTAACCGGATTGGCGAGGTGCACGATGTGCTCGCGTCTCGCGAGCCGCCTGATCCGCTCGAACCAACTCGGCGGCTTAGGCTGACCGCCGTGCTCCATGACCCACTTGGCCACGGCCGCGACTTCTTCAGGGTGCATCCTGAGACACCCCTTGGAAGCGGCCTCGCCGAGCGATGCGACTGCCGGGGTGCCATGTATGTAATAATCCGGCTCCTTGAAAAAAATCTTGACCGTCTGCATCGGGTTGTCGGGATCCCCGGGCTCTTTCGCGGTCTTCCCGCGCGCCCACGGCTGGTTGGGCGGGACCCAGCGCGGATTCCAGATGAGCTTCTTGATCGTGAACGTGCCCGTAGGCGTCGGGTGTTGGTCTGCGCCGACAGACACTGAATACGTCGCGACGACGGAGTCGCCCATGCGAAGCATCAATATTCGCGCGCCCACGCTCGCCGAGAGCGTCAGGGGGAACGCTGCCGGCACCTGAGCCGGCGCGATGACTGTGTCGGCGGACTGTGGGATCGAGTCTGTGGGCGAAGCGCCGACGGCCGATCCCGTCGTTGCCCATGCGAGGACCGCTGCCGCGAAAAGACGATTTATGTGGTTCATGTTCCTCCTGTGGAACTGAAAGGAGTCGAGCCAATAGGCAAGCAACATCTGTTCCGGTTCAGGCGTCGGAGGCGCGGAACATTTCAGCCGGACAGCGGACGGCCGGACGGCACGCTCCTGGCTCATTGCGATGCATGCGATTTCGCCCGGACAATGAGTTGGCGACGGCGCTGGTCTCCCTCGGGGCCGTGGCGGCAGGAGCCTTCGCGATCATGGCGGTCAAGACTTCGCGGCGCGAGACGTCGTACCTCGACGGCCGCGCGCGCGCGAAGGTGCCGAAGAGGAAGAGGAAACGAACGAAGGCGGCAGCGGGAGGAATAGGGCGAGTTGGCAAGGGATGGGTGGCCACGCCGCTCGGACTAGTGCTCGCAGGCTACTTGGCGAGACGAGGGTCGGGAAGCGCAGCCATCGCGATCGCATCCGCGTCCGTCCTGTCGTACGCGCTCAGCGTCTCGTTCGACCATGTGCTGCCGCATCGCGCGCCACCGCCGGGCCGCAAGTCGCCGACGACTCCTTCATTTCCCAGCGGGCACACGATGCATTTGACCACGCTGGCGTCAACGGCGGTCTACGTTGCGACCCGCGAGGGAGCAGTTGATTGGCGCCTCGCCGCCGCGCCCGGACTTCTGGCAGGACCACTGGCCGGCGTCGACAGGCTTTTTCTCGACAGGCACTGGCTCACCGACGTCGCCGCCGGTTGGCTTGCAGGAATTTCGCTCGCTGCCTTCAGCGCAGCGGGATACGAGCTATCGCGAGATCATCGGGGAGCGCGACGCCGCTAACGGCGCTACCCGCGTGAAGGCGCGGCCTTCTTTTTTCGAGGTGTTCGATCTTCCGAGCTTGTCGCTCAGAGGTCCGGCAGCGTGTGTGTACGCCCGCGATTCTGTTCCTGCAACCAGCTTTGCAACGGAGCGAAGTATTCCATCATCGCGTTGGCATTGAGCTCCTGCCCGGTCGTCTCGCGCAGCACGTCGCGCCATGGCCGGCTCGCGCCCGGCGCCATCAGCGTTCGCAGAAAGTCTCCCACGCCAGTGTTGCCGTAGTAGTTCGTGTTGCGCGGATCCTGGTGCAGAATGTTCTTGGCGATGTGGTTATGCATCTGGAATAGCAGCGCGAACGA
>JACDCY010000146.1 GCA_013817305.1 Gemmatimonadaceae bacterium
CTGGGCCGAGCACGATCGCATTCATAACGAGCTTGTCCATCGCTCTCCACCAACCCCGGAACCACGGCTCCCCCACGAACGCCACCAGATGCCCGCCGCCGATCGGCTCCTCGATTACGTACGCCGTATTCCGCAGGAACCGCTCGGTGTTGTCCGGCCAGATGAATCCCGCGCGATGGAATGGTCCCTTCGCCGGGAACACGGCCACGTTGGAGCCGCGGCGTGAAAGCTTGAGAAAGGTCGATCCCGCCATCATGACCGTCATTCGCGACTGATCGTAGCCCTGCGTCAGCCAGTGAGTCCGGTCGAGCACGACGTCGAAGTGGCTTCCTGGCAATCCTACCGGCGTGGCGTTGGACGCGAGCGGGCTGGTTACAGCGAGGAGATCGTCATCAGCTTCCGCCCGTCCTTCTCCAGCATCGTCCGCGTTTCGATCGTCGGTCGTATCGGCCTCCGCGCCGGGGATGCCGGTCGTGTCGAGCTTGGAGCTATCCGCATCGGCGCCCACCGCTCTCGCGCTCGTAAGATCGACACTGCTGCTAGCTGCCCACGCAGTGCTGCCACCCATGGTCACGAGAGTACCTCCGTTTCGCATCCAGGCTCTCAACCCGTCGGCCCCGCCCTTTCCGATCAGCCTGTTGAGCGCCCCGGATGATCCGCTCGGCATGATGATCACGTTGAACTGCGAAAGATCTGCGCCCGCGAGCGAGCCCGCCCCGACCGGCGTGAACTTCACCCCGTACCTGCGCTCGAGCGACCACCACACGGCACCGTACGACGTCTGCGAAATCCCCTCGCCGCCGACGAGCGCGATCCGCGGCGCCCGGAGATCCTGCACGGATTCGGACCCGATTCCGAACTGGCCGCTCTCGGCGAACGCCGTCCCCACGCCCATGACCTCCACGTTGTTCTCCGCGGCAAGCTGCGCGATGCGCGAGTGCAGCGAGCTGTCGTTTCGCGCGACGCGGACGACATACGACCCGCGTGGCCAGCGCCGGCCGCCCGCGTCCATCGCCGGACTCGATACGGCAACCCGGTAGCCGTCGGCGAGCAGATGATACGCCAGCCGCACCGCACCGCTCCGCTCGGGAGAAAACACGTATGCCGCAGTGGCGCGCTGCTGTCCCGCGATCCCACCCGGGATCATCACGGGCAGCGCCTCGACCTGGCGGTTACCCGGCGTGCGCGGCGTCGAGGGCGAAGCCGGCTCCACCGGCAGGCTCAACAAGTCACCGCTTACCGCCTGCGCGTCTCCCGTCCAGTACGCCTCCACCCCGAACGTCACTGGCAGCGACCACGCGGTAGCGTCGTAGAACTCGTAGCCCTCGCTCTGCACGTTTTCCCCGCGGCGCAGATTGCGGCCGAGCTTTTCGATCTGCGCGCGCGCGAAGTCGCTGTCGAGATCGGGCGCGGGCTCGAGCACCGCCTTCGCAGCGAGCCCCTGTGGCTGCGCCAGGTCGATCACGTAGGATCCCGCCTCGAAGCGCCGCGAGCTCCGCGAGCCGTCGCGGTACGCATGCGCGCGCGACGATGAGAACGGCTGGCGCGCGCGCCGAACCTCGATCCCCGAGCGCAGCAGCGTCGCAGCCAGCTCGGCGGCCCGCGCCGGATCGTTCCCGGGCACCAGCACAACGCGCTTTATCTCGCCCGCGCGCCCTGCATCGACGGCGGATCGCCTGAAGCCGTGCCAGTCCCGCACGCGGTCCGAGCGGCGCTCCGCAGTCGTCTCGATCGTAGCCATCGAGGTGACGAAGTGCTTCGCGATCCCGTCGCGGAACGAGCAGAGTGAGCCGTCTTCGCGCCGCCAGAGAATTCCCTTCCATCCGCCGCAATCGGTCTCATACGTCATGCCGATGGCGCCCGTCAGCGACGGCCAGCTGTCCCAGTAGAACGGACCGTAGAAGTCGAACACGTCGCGCGAGTAGTACATCCAGCCGTACCGGTCGAACGCCGCCGCGTTGCCACGCCCGTAAGTCTCCATCCATTTCTTGAAATCCGCGCCCAGGTTCGGGTTGAGCGGCTCGGCGGTCGGCGGAAAGAAGTAGTTGCTCGTCTGTCCATGCTGGTCTATTGCGACCATCGGGTGCCAGCGATTCATTGCCCGCACCAGATTCTGAACCTCGATCTGCGTCGTCGTCATGACATCGCGGTTCATGTCGAAGCGATAGTGGTTGAACCGTCCCTGGATACTCCACGGCTCGTCATGCTCGAGCGCGAAGCCCTCGGGCGCGCCCACGTGAAGCGAGTTGTACCACACGGCGAACCGCTCGTGGCCATCGGGGTTGGTGCTCGGGTTCAGGACTACGAGCGTATTACGCAACGCGTCCAACGTCGCCGGCTCATCGCTCGCCGCGAGCTGATACAGCGTCTGCATCGCGTTCTCGAAACCGGGCGCTTCGTTTCCGTGCACGCTCTCGTTGATCCACACGACCGCGGGCGTTCGCTGCACCAGCGCCGCAGCTTCGGACGGCGAAAGTCCCCGTGGGTCGGCCAGACGGTCGAGATCCGCCCTGATGGACTCGAGCCGCGAGATGTTCTCTGGCGCGGACACGATGTACAGCCGCATCGCCCGCCGCTCGTTGGTCATTCCGATCGTCTCTACCACGATGCGATCGCGCGCCGCCGCGGAAATCGCCAGCAGAACCTTCTCCTGCTGGGCGAACTGCGTGTTCAGCTCGCCTACGTTGTAACCGAGCAGCGACTCCGGTCGCGGCACCGCGGCGCGGTAGGGACCCCTGCTGTAGAACGAGAAGTTGCGGTCATCCCTGCCGATGCTGTCGCCGCGGACCGGCAGCTGGGCATGGGCGACGGCCAGTGGAGTGAAAAGCAGCACGAATGCCGCGATGCGGATCGCTTTCATTTGAATTTCGTTGGTAGTTGCATGCGTCGCAGGCGCGACATCCCGCGATTTCAGTCCTGACCTCTGGCTGCGGCCGCGCGCGGCGACGCGTTCTTGACGTACGTATCCAGCCAGTTCACCATTTCCCACAACGTGTGGCCGACGCTCTCGCGCGCTGCGTAGCCATGCGCTTCCGCGGGAAGCACCACGTATCGAACAGTCGCACGGTTCCCCATGAGCGCCGCGTACATCCGCTCACTCTGGATTGGAAAGGTCCCCGAGTTATTGTCCGCGGCGCCGTGGATGAGCAGTATGGGCTCGTTGATCTTGTCCGCGTAATAGAACGGAGACATCGCACCGTACGTGTCGCGCGCCTGCCAGAACGTACGCTCCTCCGCCTGGA
>JACDCY010000147.1 GCA_013817305.1 Gemmatimonadaceae bacterium
TCGAAGCCGCCGTCGCTCAGGGGCCATCCGGCGCCATCGTGAAATCCGTCACGGAACTGGCCGCTGTTCCGGAAGGTGAAGTCCAGGAGGGGTTCGACGTTCGCTAGTCACGCTGATCACCGATCACTGATCACTGATAGCTGATAGCTTTATGTCCCGCCCCCGTAGCTCAGTTGGATAGAGCAGCAGTTTCCTAAACTGTTGGCCGGGTGTTCGAGTCACCCCGGGGGCGCCTTTTCAACTCTTGCCGCCCAGCCGGCCGATGCGCATTGGTGAAATTCTACGTGAAGCCGCGGCCGACCTCCGCCGCGTAGCCGGGTCGCCGGGGAGCGCCGGGGATCCTTACGAGATAGTGGCGTATCGGGGGTACGCCAGCGAATCGCGCGCGCTTGTCCACGGCCGCGTGCTCGAGTCACCCAACGTTTCGGCCGCGACGGCGAACGACAGTCTCTGGCGGAACCTCATCAATATCCTGAAGCGCGTTGAGAGCGATCCCGTCGCGGGCGCGCGCGTGGCCGTGTCCGCCGGAGGGACAGAGAGAGAGATCGTCGCGGACGACGAGGGCTTCTTTCGCGCATGGATCGACCTTCGATCGATCCCGTCGGAGGAGCCGTGGCGCGAGGTGGAGCTGCGGTTGGTCGCTCCGCTTCGCGAGCATCAGCCCGACGTGCGCGCGAAGGCGCCGCTGCGGCTCCCGGAAGCGTCCGCGACCTTCGGCGTGATAAGCGATCTCGACGACACGGTGATCCAGTCGCGCATCTCCAACTTCCTGCAGGCCGTGCGCACCGTCATGCTCGGCAACGCGCGGACGCGGCTGCCGTTCCCAGGCGTCGCCGCGTTTTACCAGGCGCTCCAGCGTGGCGGCGACGGCTCCCGGCACAATCCGATCTTCTACGTCTCCAGCAGTCCGTGGAACATCTACGACATTATCGCGGACTTCATGGACCTGCAGAACATTCCTGTCGGGCCGATACTGCTACGCGATTGGGATATCGAGCTATCCGCGCTCTCGCCCAACCGGCTGCGCGGACACAAAGAGCCGCTCATCCGAGAAATCCTCGACCTGTACCCCGGGCTGCCCTTCGTTCTCATCGGCGACAACAGCCAGAAGGATCCGGAGATATACCGCTCGATCCTGGACGATTATCCGGGGCGCATCCTCGCGATCTACATCCGCAATGTCGAACACCATCCGGAGCGGTCCGCTTCGGTGAAAGCGCTCGCGGAAGAAGTTCTCTCTGCCGGCTCGACGTTAGTGCTCGCGGACGACAGTTTCGCCGCGGCCACGCACGCCGCGGAGCACGAATGGATCACCAGGGAGTCACTGCCATCGGTGCGCCAGGAAGAAAAAGCCGATGAAGGAATCACTGGAACCAAAGCGGACGTGCCCGGCGTTCCCGAGGAGCCGCCCGCTCCGACGATCGTGGTGGAGTGATCGCGCGGAGCGAGCCTGCATTCGGCGTCAGGCTCCGCCGGGGCGACGCTTCGCCGCGAAATGCCAGGGAAGCATGAGCACCGCCATCAAGCCGATCACCAGCGCAGCCATCAGCGCAACGCGTTGCGGCCAGGGCCCCAGGAAATCGATGATGGATGCTTCTCCCGGCCGTGCATTCCCGACGTACCCGTAGTTGAAGCCCAGCATGACGTCGATCGTGAATACGGCGGCGAGGTAGGCGAGCCCGGCGACGACAGCGAAGCGGAAGTCGGCCCATGTCGGCCGGAACTCTCGCGCCACGATGTCATACACGGCGAGACCGATGATGCCGGCGTGGCTCATCCAGAAGATCCAGAACCAGATCGTATCCGGGCCGAATGCGATCTCGGGGGTCACGATGGCCTGGAGGCTCATGCCGATGCCCCAGAAATACAGCAGCGCGCGGAGACGTCGCCTCGGAGAGATCATGACGATACCTGCGAGCAGCGAGGTGATGTCGCATACGTGTAGGGGCAGGGCCCGGGCGGCGTCGAACCTTGGCGGCAGAAGCCACCACCCGGTGCTCACGATCCACAGCACGATCATCACCCGGCCTATGTTGCGGTCCAGCAGCGCGCGGGCCGGCGGCGGCAGCTTGCGGCTGATGAGGATCAGCGCGACCGTCATGGCCGCGAACAGCAGAATGATTCCGCCGTGCAGCGGGGAAAAAGGCTCGAAGTTACGCCACGCGGATCCTTGCATCAGCCGACCTGCCGTGGAGACATCGTCATCGTGCGCGCGCGGCCGCGACCGGGGCCGCCTCGCGGTGATGCATCCAAGTCTACTCGGCCGCGGCTCGGTAGAGATTGTCCGAGCCGTTCTGTCGCTTTGGGGGTATCGTAGAGCACTGCGTAACTGCTCTCTTCGGACCTAATCGGAATGCCGCTGAATAGAATGAGCAGCTGGCCTTTGCCAATCAATCGGGCCGTGGTCGCCGCCCTCGGCGCGCTCTTCGCGGCGCCGTCGCTGGCCCCTGGCCAGGCCGGTGAAGCGCTTTCCGTTCATGGCGGAGCTGTGTTGCTGGGCACGATTGCAGCGCCCGGATTCGACGGCCGCCGTCTGGTGGAGGGCTACGTCACTCAGCCGATGCTCATGGCACACGGCAGTGCATGGTCGCGGCGCGTGTCATTCAGCGCGGCCCTGAACCTCGAGCCGTTTACCCTGAGACGCGGGGAGCTCAACGCCGGGATCTGGGGAGAGGGTTACGTCGACCGCCGGCACCCTCACACGCTGTCGCACGAGGCAATGCTCACCCTCGCGCCCTTGCTGGCCGATGGCGCGTTTCGATCCGCCATTTCGGTGGGGAAGGGATTCGTTCCATTCGGCACGGACGATCCGATGTCGCGCCCGTTGGTCAAGTTTCCAATCAACCACCACCTGTCGCAGATTCTCGAGCGCGGCCAGGTGGTCGTGTCCGCAGGCGGCAAGGCCGGTGTCATGGAGGCCGCATTGTTCAACGGGGACGAGCCCGCGACTCCCAACAGCGGAGTCAATCTTTCCCGCTTTGCGGACTCCTGGGCGGCGCGGCTGACAGCGTGGGCGGGATCATCGGTCGAGCTGTCTGCCAGCTACGCGGAGGTGGCGTCTCCGGAGGTGCCCGACGGCACGGGACTCGACCAACGGAAATGGAATGGCGCCGCGCGCTTCGAGCGCGCGCTATCCGGGGGCCGAAACGTTTATGCGCTCGTCGAATACTCGCACACCAGGGACTACGACGACGAGCATCCGGGGCTCCCGTCCAGCTCGCTG
>JACDCY010000058.1 GCA_013817305.1 Gemmatimonadaceae bacterium
CGGCAGACCGCGGGACAAATACCGCTGAAGCTTGGTCGCAACGGGCTCATTGATCGCCACGCTGTCTACGAGAAGCGCGAACGGCACACGCACCACGAATCCGACCGCAGGTCCAACGGTGCGCGAGTGGCGAACGGCAGCGAGCAGCGAGTCCGCGCTTCTGATGTCCGTATAAGCTCCCCCGACGACTCGATACCACGTGATTCGATCGGCGCCGATCGGAACCGGCGAAATCGTTCCAGCTGGAACCGATTTCAGCTTCTCGCGCAGCTCAAAGTTAGCACCTTCGAGGGTGTTTGCCGCGAGAAACTGTACCGCGTATGGAGATGAAGCCGACGAGTCGGCCGGGTTCGCCACGAGCACGCTGTCGGTCGCCGCGGGAGCCGGCGCCGGGGGCAATCCCGGGGGGACGATCGCGGCATTCTCGGACTCCGGCGCGGACCGGGTGATCATGAACGTGATGAGGGCGAGCACGAGCACGAGAGTCACCAGGCCAGCGACGGCGTAAGCCCTGGGTGGAAGCCCGACCGGGAGCGGAGGGGCGTCGTGGATGACAGGGATCTCGCGCGTGGGCCGGGCTCGCGCGGGCAGGGGCGGGCTGTCGGGATATGGGATGCGCTTGAGAACGAGGAACTGGGGCGCGGGATCGCCCAGCGCTTTTCCCACGACTATCGCTCCGTCTACGTATTCGACGAGCTTCCGCAGTGCCGGCGCGGCAGCCGAAGCGACGATCAGCAGCAGGGATCCCTGCTTGCGGAAGTCCCGCGCGAGCGCCAGCCACCGCGTGCTCTCGTACACGCCATCCTGCCGCACGTCGTCGGCGCCGCTCGGCACGATCGAGGTTCTCTTGAGCGCCGCCACGGGTCGCTCGAGACGCGGGAACGAGACACCGTAGAGGATCGCTTCGGTCACCCCGTCGAGATTCCAGTCCTCGAGCAGCGCCTTGATGGGCGCGACATCGCCGCTGAGGTCCGCGATCGTGACTTTCCGCCGCGTGGATGCGACGCGCGCGATTCCAAGAGCCACTTCCGCGGCGACTTCATCGGTTTCTCCGCAGATCACGACCGCGTGGAAGCCGTCCACCGCGGAGGCGAACGCGCTTCCTGCTTCTTCCCAGCTCCGGCCGGAGTGCCGGCCGCGCAGTGCGCTCAAGGCTCGCCTTCAAACACCCAGTAGGGTCGGCCGGACTCGCGTCCGATTCGCTCGGCTTCCGCGCGAATGGCGAACGGTCCGGCGATCACCCGGTAAACCTTTGTCCCGGCAGTCTGCGTGGCAACTACTCGCACCGAAGAGCTGCGCAGGGAAATCTCCCGGGCGGCGTTGACGGCCGCCGATTCAGACAGCAGCGCCGCGAATGAAACTGTGAAGCCGGCTGACGAAGGCGCCGGAGCCGGCGGCGGAACGGGTTCCGTGCGCGGCACCGCCGGGGAAGAATCGATTGTGACGGAGGCCGCGGCGGAATCGATGACGAGCGTCTCGGGCGGGGCGAATTCCACTGGCCTGTCGAGACCCGCTGCGCGTGCACGGAAGCCGTTCCAGAAAGTAAAATACCAGAAATCCCTGCCGCCTCCGGAGACCGTCCGCACTGTTTGCAGCGATTCGGGCTCGATGATCTCGACGTCCGCGCCTCTAAGGGTCGCGACCGCGCCGTCGGGCGCGACCGCCGGCAGATCGGTCGTCCATTCCGTCGCCACACTACCTATGAGCCGGTTCGTCCCCACGGCGATCATCCACGCCGAATCACCGGACACCGGCCGGACGAGCAGATAGCGGCCGAGCGGATCCATGCGCAGCTCGCGAGAGGCGGCGGGCAGGTCTATCGTCGCGCTCGTACGGCCTGTGTAGCGGTCGACGACGGTAAGCTCGTGCGCGCCACGGCTTGCGACGTACACTCGGTCGCCGCTCGGCGTAGGGGCGACAGCAATCACGGGAGCGCGGAAGCGAACGCTTTGAATGACGGATAGATCCCTTCCCGCGACACCAACGAGCGCCGTGTCGGTCATGAAGTAGACACGATCGCCGAGCTGGCTGCGCACCGCGTTTCCCGTCACCGGCAGCCATGCCGTATCCAGAATGCGGGGGTCCGGCGCTCGCATCCTCCAGAGCGTGGTGCGCTCGCCCTCCCGCGCAGCGACGATCAGGGATCCATCCGGCTGCGGAATCACTGCCCGGGGCGGTGCAGGGGGCGTGAACTCCCAATCTCCCGCCGGCGTGAACCGGCGAATCCGCTCGCCATCCACCGCGTAGATGGCGTTCCCGTTGGCCGAGGAGATCGAGGTGAGCTTGCTGCGTGATGCGACCGAGACGCGCGCCAGACGAAGGTCGAGCCGCGCGGGGTTCCCGCTACCGGTCACGAAGGCCAGGAGTCCGGCTTCGGGGTCGAAAGCCAGGGCGCGGTCGATCTTGCCGACGGATGGACCCCGCCACACGACGGAATCGAGCGCCGGATACACGTATCCGCGGGCGACGCCGCCCGCCCGAGGGACTCTGAGGACGATGGGATCGGGACCGCGCATCGCTCCCGCGGATCGATCGGCGGTGGGGCGGGGGTCGCGATCGCCGCACGCCGTCAGAAGGACGGCGATGGCGACCAGGCTCGTGCTACGGCGCAAGACCGACAGCATCGGAGGCTCGACGACCGGGATGCAAGCTGTGAGTGTCGAGTATGTGAGTGCGGAGTCTATGAGTTTCAGACCAGGCAGCCCATGGCCGCCGTCACTTCCGACTCACAACTCAACTAACGCCAACTCATAGCTTGCATCCCGCATGTCGCTCTCGTGATGCATACGCCGTTAGAAGCTCGGCCCCAACGAGAAGGTCCAGTTGCCCCTACCGTCGGGCAGGGAGAGCGGCACGGCATAATCGAAGCGGAGTACAGCGAGGCCGAACAGGTTCATGCGCACGCCCGCCCCATAGCTCGTCATTGGAACGCGGTGCAGGACATAGTCGTAGTCCGCCGGCTTTTTGAACGAAACTGTCTGGCCTTTTGTCCAGGCGATTCCCGCATCGTAGAAAACGACGGCGTCGACAGGGGGAAGCCCGAACCTCGCGCCGATGTCGAATCGCCGGATGAGCGGGAAGCGGAACTCGGCGTTCGCGACGATGACCCGGCTTCCCACGAGCTCCGCCGTGCTGCACGAGCTGCCCGAGCGTCCGGCGACGCCCACGCCGAGAAATTCGTTACACTCGGCGGCGCCGCCATAGAAGTTGGCGCGGTCGTAGCCACGCACGTAATCAGGCCTTCCGATGTACTTGGGGAAGAGATCCTCGTCGCGACCGACCGCCAGCGCCCCGAGGACTCGCGTCGCGAATGTGAGCGTGTTGGGAATGATCGGGATGTAGCTACGCGCGTCGGCCAGGTAATCCATTCGCCGGACGGACCCGAAGCTGGGCGTCAGCTCGAGGCGCATGCGCTTGCCGCTGATGGGGCCGGTATAACCAAAGAAGGCATTGTCCGTTACGAACGCGACGTTGGGCGAGAAATACGTCAGGCTCGGAGCCTTGTCGACCGTCTCGATGAACGGCGCGCCGAGGAATCCGCCCGGGAAGACGTCGTACTGGAAAACGAAAATCTCGCGCGAGATGCTGTTGAACTGCGCGCCGAGCTCGAACCGCGTGAAGCGGTTCACGGGATACATCGAGTTGGTGAAGAGATTCTTCTGGACGTAACGCGCGAAGAGCTGCTGCACCGTGAAGCCGCCCGTGGACGGGTTGTCGGTGAGCACTCCATTGTCCACCGGCAGGATCATCGGCTGGATGTATCCCCCCGTGGCGTACTGGAGCCTTCGACTCATGTTGGTGTACGCCATGAACCCGCTGGCATCCCGCAGCCGCCCATTCACGTTCGCGGAGGCCGCGATCTGATGGTTACCCAGCAGGTCGCTGAAGATGATCGTCGTGCCGCCGGCAAATCCGCTCGATCCCATGTAGTTCGGCGTATAGCCGATGTCGGTCTGCGCGATGTAGTCGGCGCGGAACGCCGGCTTGTACTTGTATTCCTTGAATCGCGTCGTATCGGGAAGCGCGGCTTCAGGATCTGCCATCAGCTCGCTGATGCTCGCCGGCCTGTCGTCGCTCTCGAGCTCGGCGACGCTGAGCTGGGATGAAGCGCGCGAGCCTTCCGGGGCACGGTATACGGAGCTCTGGTCCGGACGCGCGGGCGCCTCGGGCGTTACGGCCGCCGGCGCGACTGGCGCGGTGGTCGCAGAAGCTCTGGCGACTGCACGGAACGGCTCGCCGCGGAGCGACCGCGGATTGTTCACGGTCCAGACGCTGTAGTCGCCGTTCTCGTAGTAGACCATTGCCAGGCGGTCGGCCTGACGCGCCCACGAGATCGCAGGGCTGTACTCCGTGATGGCGTTGACGCCGGAGACGACGTTCGTCACCTGGTAGTGCGTCGAATTGCCAAGATCGTACAAGAAGACGTTGGGGATTCCGGTCCGGTCCGATATGAACGCGAACGACTGTCCGTCCGGCGCCCATTGCGGATTCAGGTTGTGTCCCGCCTGCCGGGGGACGACCGTCACGGCCCCGGACGCGAGATCCATCACGCTCAGCTTCCAGCCCCCGACGCGCAGGACATCGAGATCGAGCGCGCCGCGCTCCGACGCGAACACTACGCGCGTTCCGTCTGGCGACCACGACGGCTGCATGTCTCCATACTTGTCGTTGGTGAGCTGGCGGAAGTTCTTTCCGTCGGCGTCTACCATGTACAGGTCGGTGATGCCGCCGCGCGCCCCGCTGAATACCAGCCGCCGGTCGTCAGGCGACCACGACGGGCTCATCGCGCCGTCGAGCGGCAGATCGATCCGCTTCAGCGTGCGCTGATTGCGAACGTCGATGATGTAAAGAACGTCCTTGCCCTGGCGCTGCCCGGTGAACGCGAGCCGCGTTCCGTCGTTGGAGAAGCTGCTCTGCGAATAGAGAAGCCGTAGCTCCTCGAAATTCGGGTTTGTCGTGCTCTGCACGAGCTTCTTGATCCGTTTGCCGGTGACGCCGTCGCCGAGCCAGAGATCGATGAAGTAATCGCCGCGCTTCGGATCGCCGTTGGCGAGGAACGCGATGTACTTGCCGTCGGGTGAAAGGGCAGGCGCGAGGAAAATCTCGCCGCGCGTGTTCCGCGGCGTGAGCAGCGGGGAAGCGAACGCGCTCGGGCGGTTTAGCGTGGAGACCGTCGGCAGATACTTGGTCTGCATGGCTTCGCGCCATTCATCGCTGAGCTGTTCCGTCGAGATGCCGAGTTCTTGCCGGAAGGCGCGCTCGACTCCGACGTTCGTCACGGACTGAAGGAGCTGGCCGATCGCGTCGTCGCCGAAGCGCGCGCCGATGTACTGCCAGAGCGCTTCGCCGAACCGGTACGGAAAATACTTGTCGGGGCGCTCGGTCATCTGCGCGATGGTCGGGAGCGTGCCATTCACGACCGCGTCCCGTATCCACGCCGACGTGAGGGGGTGCTCCGGCCCGATCGACAGGTACTCGGCCATGCCTTCCATGAACCAGAGTGGCGGATCCGCGCGCTGAAGGCGATCGATCCCCTGGCCGGCCTTGCCGCGGGCGAATATGTCGTACTGAAAAACGTGAACCAGCTCGTGCGTGAGGACGTGCTCGAAGCTGCGGTAGTCGCCGGTCAGCGGCATCAGCAGGCGCTGGCGCGCTGCTTCGGTAACTCCGCCGACGCCCTCGCCCAGGTCGCCGGTGACGTTGTTCTGTCCGAAATCGGAGCGCGACGCGAAGAGAATTACCGGCTTCTTCTCGCGAAACTGGTGGCCCAGAACGCGGGAGAGGCGCTCGTACGAGCGCTCCGCCATTCTGCCCGCGTCGATTATCGCGGTCTGCTCTTCCGGGTAGTAGTGGATCGTGAAGTGATCCGTTTCCACCACGCGCCACTTGAAATGGCGGTACTGCACCTGGTTCTGCCCGAAATACTGTTGGGCGGGAAGCGATGTGGCTGCCAGCGCCACCGCAGCGAACGCGAGAGTTAGTCTCAGTCTCATTGCAATGCCCCCTCAGGA
The DNA here is from genome assembly GCA_013817305.1 of Gemmatimonadaceae bacterium. Taxonomy (GTDB): domain Bacteria; phylum Gemmatimonadota; class Gemmatimonadetes; order Gemmatimonadales; family Gemmatimonadaceae; genus JACDCY01. The sequence goes on from JACDCY010000058.1 coordinate 6,012, forward strand.
CTTATCTCGATCGCTTCTGCGTCGCTCCAAAGACGTTCCAGCTGGTAAAAAGAGCGCAGCGTCGGGTGAAAGAGATGAACCACGAAATCCACGTAATCGAGCAAGACCCAGCGACCCTGTTCCAGACCCTCGACGTGGTGCACCTGAATGCCTTCTTTTTTCAGCTCGGCGATGACGTGCTCGCCAACCGAGCGGACGTGTGTGTCTGACGTTCCACTCGCGATGACAAAGCAGTCTGTCATGTCGGTCACTTTTCTCAGGTCCAGCACCGTCACGTCGTTCGCTTTCATGTCGAGGCAGTGCGCTGCTGCACGCTGCGCTGCTGCCACGGCGGTAGGGTCGGTAGACGCCATTCACCAGATGCGAAAGTTGGCCGCGGGACAGTTCCCGTCAGCTAAGGTATTGCCCGAATCCCCTGAATGTTCCAGGGCAGCGGTGGAGTATGCATTTGCTACGCCAGTTGACGCCCGATTTACTGCTTGATGACCCAGACCTTGATCTCGGCGCGGACATCCGCGTGGACCCGGATGGGAACCCGGTAAACGCCGAGCGCCCTGATGGGCTCGTGCAGGTCGATCTGGCGCTTTTCGATCTTGAATCCCTGACCTTCGAGCTGGTGCGCAATGTCGGCCGTGGTCACCGAACCGAACAGCTTTCCCTCTTCGCCCACGCGGGCCGAAAAGGTCAGCGAGACGGGCTCGAGCTGCTTGGCGACCTCCTCGGCAGCTTCTCTACGGGAGCTTTCCGCGGCTTCCAGGCGCTCACGCTCCTGTTCCATGCGCTTTTTGTTACCGGCAGTCGCCTCATAGGCAAATCCGCGGGGAAGGAGGTAATTGCGGGCGAAACCCGCCGATACCGTCACTACGTCGCCCGGATGCCCGAGGTTGTCGACCGCTTGTCTGAGAATGACTTCCATGATGAGCTCTAAGTGAAAGAAAAGTGGTATTAGGTATTAGCTATCAGGTATTAGAGGCACTAATGCCCCATGCCTGACACCTGTCTTCATGCTGCCTTCGCGCGGCTGCGCCAATCCAGCCAGGTGTCGCTCAGCCCCAGCGCGCCGAGCGCCGGCGGGAAAAGCGAAAACAGCACCGCCAGGATCACAAAGACTCCGCCCTTGGTGACCCAGGCCAGCACGCCGAGGCCGCGCAGGAAATACAGCATCGCGAAAAATACGACAAGGTTAAGACCGATCGCCTGCGCTTCCTCAAATGCTGGGAGTAACAGGATGGTTAGGCCGACCGCGAGCCCCCATACCAATTGATCGTTGAAGCGGAATTCACGGAGCGGTGCCGTCACCGGCCCGACCCGGACCCGGCTGAGCCGGTGGTAAATGGCCCACGCGAGGGCCAGCGCGGCGAGCGTCTGCAGCGCCAGGAACGCTGGCGTCAGCATCCCCGATATCTGAGGTGCGACGCGCAGCCTCTCGCGTGTCCGCGCGAGGCTCTGGGCAACGTTTTCCGAATTCGCGGCCGCGCCCACGATCTCCTCGGCACCGGCGTCGAATGCTTCGAGCGTCGCCTGGTTCCGGGTGACGAATTCGCCCGAGACGATCGTTTGCAGCCGCTCGAAGGATCCCGCGCCCGCACCTAGCCCGGCGAGCGCTATCGCGAAGCTGGCCACGACGGTCAACAGCGCGCGCCCGAACAACGGCCGGTTCTCGCTGAGCAGCGCCGTGAGTCCGAACACCCCGGCGACCAGGAGTATCCATCCGCGCTCCAGCCAGAAATAGGCGTCGCCTGCCGGCGCCTGCCGAAACAGCAGCAGGACCGCGGCCCCTAGCCACGCGATGGCCGTCAATGCCTGACCGCCGCGAATCCAGCCGACCACAGCGCATGCCGCGATTATCGTCGTGAGCATCACGTGCCAGGCTTTCACGGGAGCGTAAAAGCCCAGCACGGGAACAACGCTCACGACGACGAACGCGATCAGCGCGAAGACGAGTCCGCGCCAGCGCTGCGTCCGGGGCTCCGGTGCGGGCGCGGCAGTCATGCTACGCGGTGTGACCCCTCGTATAAGGAATGAGGGCAAGGAAACGCGCTCTCTTCACCGCCGTCGCGAGCTGGCGCTGGTGCCTGGCACAGGTACCGCTGAGCCGCGCCGGCAGGATCTTGCCGTGGTCGGTGATGAAGCGTCCGAGAGTCCGGTCATCCTTGTAGTCGATGAAGCGGACGCGGGTCTCGCAGAAAGGGCAGGACTTCTGTGGTCGTCTCATGGATCAATCCTCGTCGTCGTCGTCATCGTCGCGTCGGAGCGCGGCAGCGGCCATCTCTTCCTCGCTCATCGCCGGTGCACCGACTTCGTGCTCGTGCAGGCTGATGAGGTGGCGCACGAGCCCGTCGTCCAGCTTGAGGGCGCGCTCGTATTCCGGAAGTGCGGCGGGGTCGGCTTCGAAGCGAGCGATCGCGTAGTAGCCGTTCTCTTTCTGGCCTATCGAGTAGGCGAGCTGGCGGCGACCCCAGTGGTCGACGTTGATGTCGCCTTCGATGTGGAGCAGTGAATGGAAGCGCTCGAGCTTCTCATTGATGGCGGCGTCTTCGAGTGTGGAATCGAAGATATAAACCGCCTCGTATGCACGGGGCATGATGGCAAACCTCCCTTCGGTCATGGATCCGTCCCCCGCTGCTTGCCGGCGCGGGGGAAGGGTGAGTTTTCTGGGCCGCAGGTGCGGCAGGAACGAGGCGGAAAGCTATCGGGTCGGGCGGGCAAATGCCAGCGGAGCGGGTACCCGCTCTCCTTGAGCGAGTGTATGCCGATCATGTTGCTTTCCGTGTCGAACGCCAGCGATGAAGATGGGCAGTTTCCCGGGGTTTTATCGAGAATACAGCTCGTCACCTGGCTGGACCTTGATGCGGCGCTTCGTGAAGTACTTGCGCAACGTGGCCGTGTCCGAAACCAGATCGGCAAGCGCGATGTAGCCGTCGGGGCGGACCAGGTAAAGCGCTCCGCGCGCCACGCCCACGTGCGCCATGCTCTCCTGCCACGGGAACGCGTGAAGCGGAAGGGCCAGCTCCGCGCAGGTCTCCGGTAGCCCGCCGCGGACCTCGCCGTACACGTGAACCTGCCAATCCAAAGACGTGAGCGGGGCAAAGTTGTCGCTGCCGTCGTCCATCACGATCCATGGGAGGCGGTCGCCGCCCATCAGATCGTCGGTCGCGCCCTCGCTCAACACGCTGTCGCGGTAGTTCACGCCCACCTGCGATACGGTGCGAAACAGGAACTCCCTCATCGCGCTCAGGCGGAAGAGCATCGGCGCCAGTCGCGGCACGATCTTCGTGCGCATGATTCGCGCGACGGGCCCTTGTCTCGACACAATCGTAAAAACGCGGTCCGTAGTCGCGACGAGCTGGCGCGCGAAGGCGATTCGCTCCGGCTCGTAGCTGTCGAGCAACGCGGCCGCCGAGCCGCGCTGGAGCACGGCGGAGAGCTTCCACGCGAGGTTCACGGCGTCGCCGATGCCGGTGTTCATCCCCTGCCCGCCGGCAGGGCTGTGAACGTGCGCCGCATCGCCCAGGAGAAATGCGCGACCCGAGCGGAACGTGTTCGCCACTCGATGATGCACGCGATAGCTCGAGAACCAGTTGACCTTCGTGACTTCAAGTCCGATGTGCTCTATCGCGCGTCCACTCACGTCGTCGAACGAGAGCTTCTGATCTCCGCCGGGTGGGTGCCCGCGCACGACGCCGACAAGCCTGAGCCTGCCCGTCGGCTTGAGCGGGAAAACCAGGAGGAAGTCGGCATCCTCCAGGTCGATGTGCAGCTCGTCGTCGACCGCGGGGCCGGTCGCGTCCACGTCGGCCACATAAAACAACCCTTCGTAGGTGCCGCCCGGGAATCCGATGTCCAGAACGTCGCGGACCGTGGAAGACGCCCCGTCGCAGCCGGCCAGATAGGCGGTGTCGAAGATTTCCTCGGAACCGTTCGGACGCCTGATCCTCGCGCGCACGCGTTCAGCGTCCTGCTCGAAGCCGGTCAGCTCCGTGCGCCGCTCGACGTGGACGCCCAGCTTCTCGAGCTGCTCGATCAGCAGACGCTCGTGGTCGTCCTGGGGAAAGGCGAGCACAAAGGGAAACGGCGTGCGCCCCTCGCCGATGAGGCCGGGCTGGACGCGGGTCGCCCGCGCGCCTTTAACCCAGAAGTTGACGGCCGCGATCGATACCCCGCCTTCCACGAGCAGGTCGTCGATTCCGAGTTGCCGGTAGAACTCGAGCGTGCGGGCCTGAATCGCCAGCGCGCGCGACGTCGTACCTGCTTCGGCCGTCCTGTCGATGATGCGCACTGCGACGCCGCTGCGCGTCAGCCAGAGCGCGAGGGCGAGTCCCGTCGGGCCGGCGCCGACGATCAGGACCGGTGCCTCCTGGCGAGTGTTGCTCACATGGCGAGGGCTATGCCTGCCATTCCGACGACGGCGACCAGCAGCGCTCCCGGCAGGGCGAACCGAAGCCAGCGTCCATAGCCCACTCTGGCGCCCAGCAGCATCGCGAGGAGAGCGCCGTTGGTCGGGGTGATCATGTCCATCAGTCCCGCGCCCGTCTGGTACGCGATCACGGCGGCGTCGCGACCGATGCCGAGCAGGTCGGAGAGCGGCGCCATGATCGGCATCGTGAGAACCGCCTGCCCGCTGACAGACGGAACCGGCACATGCAGGAGCGCGTGCACCGGGATCATCATCAGGGCCGCCGCGAAGCCGGGGAGCTGCGCGAGCGGCGTGGCAAGGCCGTGAACGATGGTATCGATCACCCGGCCGTCGGTAAACACGACGCTTATCGCGCGGGCGACGCCGACGAACAGCGCGGCCGCGAGCATGGCCTCCATCCCCTTCAGAAACGCCGCGGCGGTATCCGAGAGATTTCGTCCGGACACTAGCCCCACCGCGAAGCCGGCGACGAGAAACAGCGCCGAGAGCTCGTTGAATCCCCAATCGTAGCGGACGACCCCCACGACGTAGGGAATGAACGGCACGATCACGATGGCCAGGAGAATCGCGTCACGGGTGGAAGCCCTCGCGACTGGCGCCGGGCTCGAGTCGGGACGCACGTCCGCGCGGATGTCATCGCGCTTCGTCATTAACAGCGTCCACGCGATCCACACCGCCACGGCCGCGGCAAAGAGCCCGAATCGCAGCGCGGGCTGCGACAGCGGCGGAAGCTCGGCGAAGCGGAGCGCGATGCCGGTCTGGAAGGGATTGGTCGGGCCGAAAGCCGAGCCGACCACGGCTGCACCTACACTCATGGCGAGCGCGGTGATGGCGCCGAAGCCCAGCCCCTGGCTCAGCACTACCAGCACGGGGATGAGCGCGATGATCTCCTCGTGCATGTTCTCGAGCGCGCCAAAGACCGCGAACGCGATGCTGACGACGATCACGACGGTGCGAGGGCGGCGCGTGCGACCCACGAGCGAGCCCACGAGCCGCGCGAGCGCGCCGGTCGCGTCGAGTAGAGCGAAGGCGCCGCCGACGAACAGGATCGTGACGATCACGTCTGCGCCCGCGACGATCCCGCGCGGCACGGAGAGGACCGCGTCCTTGATGCCGACCGGCGCTGCCTCGGCGGGCGTGTACGTACCGGGAATCACGACTTCACGTCCGGAGGTGGGGTCGGCTCGGCGCTGGTACGCGCCGGCTGGGAGAACCCATGTCAGCATCGCCGCGATGCCTACGGCGGCGAGCAGCAGCACGAGAGGGTGGGGCAATTGCAGGCGCATGCAGGCTAGACTACGGCTTCGTGAACCCGTCTACAAGAGGAGCCCCGGCCGTTACGCCGGGAGCAGTGCGATAGTCGTGTCGCAGGGTGCGGCTCCCGTGGGTAGTGTCGGGTACCCAATTTGGACCATTCAATGCAACTCTCAATGCTCGCTCGGCTCGCAGGCGTAGCGCTCCTTCTCGTTGGCGGAGAGGGTGCCGCCCAGGCTCATCCCCACGGTGCGGACTCGTCGTCGGCCCGGATAGGGGCGGTGCATTTCGAGACTTCGTGCACGCCCGCAGTCGCGCCGAAGTTCGATCAGGCCGTGGCCTTCCTCCATTCGTTCGAGGTTCGCTCGGCGATAGGGGCATTCAGGGAAGTGCTTGTTGGAGATTCCACCTGCGCGATGGCCCACTGGGGGATTGCGCTGAGTCGGTGGGCAAATCCAATGGCAACCGCGATACGTCCCGCGGCCCGCCTCCGACTCGGGCAGGCCGCGGTAGACTCCGCGAGACGGATGCATTCGAGTGCGACGCCGCGCGAGCGCGAGTACGTCGAAGCCGTGGCGCAGCTGTACGCGGATTACGAGCGGGTCGACCAAGCCACTCGCGAGCTGGCGTATGAGCGGGCCATGGACCAGCTGGTAGCGCATCATCCGTCGGATACGGAAGCGAAGGTTTTTCACGCGCTCGCTCTCATCGCCGCGGCGTCGCCTACGGACCAGACGTACGCGAACCAGCGCAGAGCGGGAGAAACCCTGGAGCGTCTGTGGCAGCAGCAGCCGGAGCATCCCGGGCTCGCGCACTACATCATCCATGCGTACGACCACCCGCCGCTCGCGGAGAAAGCGCAGGCGGCTGCTCGCCGATACGCGCAGATCGCTCCATCCGCGCCGCACGCGCTGCACATGCCATCTCACACCTTCACACGCGCCGGCATGTGGGAAGAGTCTGTGGCGACCAATCTCCGTGCCATGGAGGCCGCCAGCCAGGACACGTCCGAGCAGCTCCATGCGTGGGATTACGCTGTGTACGCCTATTTGCAGATGCGCCGGGACTCAGCGGCAAAGGAATTCGTCGACAGGGTGCCGACGCGGGTGATGAGATTCGAGGAGACCGCTATCGCGGGCGCCGCACCGCCATCGGCGGCTGTCTTCGCCATAGCGGCAATACCGGCGCGCTACGCGCTTGAGCGGCGCGACTGGGCCCGGGCGGCGGCGCTTGAGCCGCGGCCCAGCGCGTATCGGTGGACGGAGGCGATGGTGTACTTCGCTCGCGGACTTGGCGCGTCGCACACTGGCGACTTCGCGGCGGTCAGGGCGGCGCTGGACTCTCTGTCCGCGATACGCGAACATCTGCAACGGACCGGCGAGGATTACTGGGCGGATCAGGTTGGCACACAGCACCTCAGCGTCCTGGCGTGGCTTGATCACGCGGAGCAGCGCCCGGACTCGGCGCTCGCGCGCATGCGTCGCGCATCCGACCGGGAGGACGCCAGTGAGAAAGCGGCCGTGACCCCCGGCCCCCTCACGCCGGCCCGCGAGCTGCTCGGCGACATGCTACTCGAGCTGCAGCGGCCGGTCGAGGCGCTCGCGGAGTATCGCGCGGCCCTGCTCAAGGAGCCCAATCGGTACAGGTCGGTGGCCGGCGCGCGCGACGCGGCGGCGGCATCAGGCGATCGCGCCGCGGAAGCTTTGTACACGGCTCAGCTGAGGCGGCTAACCGGATCTCCATAGCGTACGGCGCTTCGCCGCCCGAGGACTACCCCGCGAACACCTCGCGCAGCTTCTCAACCGCCCAGCGCAGGTCGTCGCGCTCGATGACGAGCGGAGGAGCGATGCGGATGACCTTGTCGTGCGTCTCCTTGCACAGCATTCCGAGATCCTTCAGCGCTTCGCAGTATTTTCGCGCGGGAACCGTCAGCTCCATCCCTATCAGCAGCCCGCGGCCGCGCACTTCCCGGATTTCCGGATGCTTGATGTTGGCGATCTCGCCCAGGAACCAGCTGCCGAGCTCGTCCGAGCGCTGGGCGAGCTGCTCGTCGCCGAGAA